>JBJXFJ010000186.1:0-6054 GCA_046154735.1 Chloroflexota bacterium
CCTGAATGGCCCTGCTGATTGATACGAGCTCCAGCATCACCGTTGAGCGGCGCGGTGTGCCCCTCGCCGAAGCCTTCCGCGAGCTGCAGGGTGAGGAACTGGCCCTCTCCGCCATTACGGTTTCCGAACTTCTTGTAGGCGTGCACCGCGCGGGATCTGGGCGGCGCCAGGTTGAGCGTGCCGCGTTCGTTGAGGACATCATCGATAAGCTTCCGGTGCTCTCGATCGATCGCGAGGTCGCGCGAATTCACGCACACATCGGAGCGGAGCTTGCCTCCGTGGGTATCGCCATTGGCGCCCACGACCTGCTCATAGGCGCCACTGCAATAGCCCACAATGCCACCATCGTCACAGAGAACCTTCGAGACTTCGAGCGAATACGCGGACTGCGGGTGTTTCGACCCGAGTGGTAACCGCGGCTGCCAAGGCATCATTAGGTCACGCACGCGGGCTCGCTCCGTAGTCCGCCAGCAAATCGCCGCCACTGGGAGCGCTGCCATCCCTGGCGGCCCGGCCGTCGAGGCCGCTCTCCAGGCTCCCAGACCATCGACTTGCCAGGCGTTTGGGGCGACCTTAGTCAACCTCACCCTATAATTATGGAATCAGATTCTAGAATGTCAAACTTATGGATGAAACGAAGATCACTGCTACGGAGTTGGCGCGAAACCTCTCGGATGTGCTCAACAGAGCACGCTACCGAGGTGAGCATTTTATTGTCGAGCGGAACGGCGAGCCAATTGTAACCATCGCCCAGCTCGGGCGATGAAGGGCATTACGGTCGCGGAGCTGGCAGCGTTGCTGGGAGATCTCGAGTGGCCTGATAAAGATTTCGGCCGTGATCTTGAACGCATTCAAGCGGAGCAGCCGAGGGCAGAGTTCTTTGAGTGGCCCGACTGATTGACACCAGTATCTTCATTACGCTTGAGCGGCTCGGCCTCGCCACAGCAGAACTTCCGAAACGTTCTGCGTCTCCCTGAGCTCCAAGTCTATCAGCCGAGCTGGTAGTTGGCTTGCGCGCGCACGATTCCAGAAGTTTTGCGGCGGGTCCGTTTGGCATCAACCGGCCGTGCCCTTCACCGCCACCACGTTGTACGCCGCCACCGGCCGGCTCAGCCCCTTGAGCGTCAGCTCGCCCACTGGCTCCGCATTCACCATCTCCTCCACTAGACCGTGCACGCGCTGATTCATGAGCACTTGGCCGTCCGCGGCCTCGTTGCACAGGCGTGAGGCCAGGTTCACCACCGCGCCAATGGCGCCGTAATCGTATCGCCCCTCGAAGCCAATTTGTCCGAGCGTGGCGTAACCCATGGCCAGGCCCACTCCAAACCCCAGCTCATGGCCCAGCTTCCGCCAGGCGCTGATCTGCACCGCCATACGCTCCCGCATGGCCACGCCCAATCGCACCGCGCGGTGCGCCGGATCATCACACGGAATCGGATCGCCAAAGAACACCATCAGCCCGTCACCGGCGAAATGACCCACCGTGCCTTCAAACTGGTGAATGAGTGCGCCCACCGTGTCGTGATATTGCTGGAGCACGGCCATGACCTCCTCCGGCTCGGCCGTGTCCGCAAACGCGGTGAATCCGCGCAGGTCGCAGAAGAGCACCGTGATCTGTCGTCGGTGCACGGCCAGTACCGCCTCCGCGTCCGCGGAGAGAATCGTCTGGGCGATCTGCGGCGAGAGGAAGCGCTTCAGCCGTCCGGTGCGGTCCAGTTCCTCGAGCTGGCTTTGCACACGTTGCTCGAGGGATCGATTCCACGCGGCCAGCTCCTCGGCCTGCTCGCTGAGCTGGGCGGACTGCACCTTGACCTGATCGTGTAGCTCCTTAATACGCAGCATGGATCGGACGCGCGCAACCAGTGCGCCCTGGTCCACCGGCTTCGGCAGATACTCATCGGCCCCCGCATCTAACCCTGAAATGACATCAGCAGTCTCCGCTTTGGCCGTGACGAGAATGATCGGCGTAAAGGGCATTGTCGGATCGGATTTAATCTGACGGCACACTTCCAACCCGTCCATCTTCGGCATCATCACGTCCAGTAGGACAAGATCCGGACAATGCTCGCGGGCTGCCCGTAACGCCGCCTCACCTTCGCTCGCGGTGACAATGTCATACCCCTGCGCCGATAACCGGGCCTGCAGAATATCCACGTTCATGGGGTTGTCGTCAGCAATAAGGATGAGCGGAACGAGGCGCATGGCTTGGCTCCAGTAATTGGCGGCGCCGTCAGTTACGAGACATACTCGCGAATCTTCGCCAGCAATGCGCGCGGGCTATACGGCTTCGTGACATACGCATTACAGCCCGCGGCAAACGCCTTCACATCATCCCCGCTGAGCGCATAGGAAGTCACGGCGATAATTGGCGTGGTAGCAAGAGCTGCAATCGCCCGGATCTGCCGCGTCGCTTCATAACCATCCACGCCTGGGAGCTGAATGTCCATGAGAATCAGGTCCGGCAGCTCCTGCTCCGCCATACGCACGCCTTCATCACCACGCACCGCCTCCAGCACTTCGTAATTGACGCTATGAAGCAGATCTCGGAGTATCTGACGATTGTCCTCCTGGTCCTCAACGACAAGAATTCGGGTCATTGTGCCTCCTCTATTCGCACCGGGATCTCAGACGCAAACATGTATCCCTGGCCCTCCACCGATTCCACCGCGATCCGCCTGGCAATGCTGAGGCCCAGGTCGGTCCCGCCCTTCTCCCGCGTAGTGGACGTATCCGCTTGTTGGAGCTCTTCACCAGGACGGCTCGCTCAATGGCGAACCGGTGGGTTGCGACCTTGGTATGTGGCGCCAGGAATCGATCCGGCGCGGGCGAGTCGTGTCCCACGCTTGCGGGGAGCTCTTTATGGGCACGACGCCAGTGCGGTGAGACACTTCCGACTCTATACTTTCATTGAAAAGATGACGACCACCATGTCCATACACCATCTCCGGCACCCGGACATGCCTGATCCAATGGCGATCCAGCGCATTGCAGATCGACTCAGGGACCGGATGAACGCTGTGCGAGTGATTCTGTATGGGTCCGTTCCGCGCGGCGAGGCCACGCTCGATAGTGATATCGACCTCCTGATCATCGCCGCGACGAATGAATTGGGATATCAGCGCATGGCCACTGCTCGGGCTGCCATCCGAGACCTCAGTTTCGGACTTCCAATCTCCCCACTGGTGCTTACACCTCAGGAATGGGCGGCAGGAATTCATCGCCGCGATGCATTTCTTCGCGAGATCGAGCGCACGGGTGTAGAGCTTTGAGCGAGGGTGACCAGAGTGAGTGGTCACGATTGGCCCAGCGCGATTGGTTTCGAGTAGGCGTCCACGTCCGAGTCGACGACCCCGCCGCGGCCGGATTCTTTCTCCAGCAATGCCTGGAGAAATTCCTGAAGGGCTGGTTACTCGCACGGGGTTGGCAACTTCGTAAAACTCATGAGTTAGACCGTCTCTTGGATGCCGCGACCGGATTCGAGCCTTCTCTCGGGAGCTTCCGAGGCCTGTGTGAACGCATTTCTGGCTACTACATCGTGGAGCGCTACCCGGGCAACTACGTCGAGGGGCCTGATGCCGATCAGATCGAACGCGATCTGGACGAGGCGAGATCTCTGATCGAAACTCTCTTTCCGACAATCGACCTTCGAGCCTAAACATTCGCCGCAACGGAGGAGCAAATGGTGGTGATGCAAATCGCCAGCTCATGATCCCTCAACCCGCACAGGGATTTCGAATGCAAACGTGGAGCCCTGCCTTTCAACGGACTCCACCCAGATCCGCCCGCCGTGTAGCTCCACGATCCGCCTGGCAATACTCAGCCCCAACCCGGTGCCGCACGCAGCTCGTCCCCTTCGGGCAGCCAGATGACCGCGTTGCGACAGCCACAGAGCACGGCCGCGGTCTCCGCCACAAGCTGCAGAATGGCATCTCGATCGCGCGGCAAGTCGGCAATGATCTGCAGGACATCTCGTATTGCACGCTCGCGCTCAGCCGCGAGAGGAAGCACCTTCCGGAGTCGTTCGTTTTCTTGGAGGAGATCGTCGAAGCCTATGGAGTTGGTCATCCGACCACCCCGTAGTGGGGGGTGTCATCCCCTGCGCCTGGAGCGTCGACACCGGGGAGCGCGGCCAGTTCCACCGATCTGGATGGCCCGCATCCTAGGCGCAGAGGCTGCCCCCCCGTGCTACCGCCAGACATCATCCTACATCCGCACCGGAATCTCGAATGCGCACCTGGATACCCCCATCTGGACGCCCACAGTAGATCAGCCCGGTGCCGCTCCCCTGGCGAAAGAGCAGGGGAGATGTACGCGTTACCCGCGCGGGGCTTCCCTTCGACTTTGAAGGCCAATCACGCACCTCCAGGAGAGTCCTGCCTTGCTTTTCTCGGCACTTCGGATCGTACGTTCTCGATCCGGCGCTGTCAATCGAGCATGTCACTGTAGATGGCGTTCAACTCCCCTGAGCTGGCCTCTGGCAGCAAGCATCGAGAAGCGTCGATCGATTCGCTCGTCATTCTGGGTGCCCCAGCATCAGCAAGGTACGAGCACGCACCTTTGCGAGACGATCCATTGACCGAGCCATACGCGAGCCCCATGGAGCACTTGGGCCGAAGTTAGCTCGATTGCGGCATCCGCGATTTTCATTGGCGCCGCATCAGCTACACGATTCGGCTCATTACCACAGGGTAACCGGACGCTGATGACGATGCATCTGCAACCTACGGTCTTTCGTGATCAACCGCATACCGCTCTCAACGGCGGTGGCGTAGATCAACCGGTCCGCAGGGTCACCCGGGAACGAGTCCGGGAGAGCGTTGGCCGTATCGGCGATCGCCGGGGTTATCCCAATTGTCCAAACCTGCGCGGCGAGCTGTTCGAGCCAGGATCGGATCGGAATGGACACGGAGATCCGATCGTGCCGGGCAAGCCAGGACAATTCGAACCATGAGATCGCGGCGACAGCAAGCTCGTCGGCCTCGCTCACGGCCTGTGTGGCGACTCGACTGAGCCGATCAGGCTCGGCTGACCACCACTGGATGACGTGAGTATCAAGAAGCACCGTGGTCACGAGGCGTTCCAGGTGGCTCCCGTGGTGAAGAGCTCCTCGTCGTCCCCACGTGTCACCGCGATGCCGGTAAATATTCCTTTGAGCGAGTGCGGCCCCCTGGCAGGGACGAGTCGTGCCACGACACGGCCATGCTTAGTAATCTCGATCTCGCCCCCCCCGGCCACCTCGTCCAACAATGCCAGGATCTTGGCCTTAGTCTCAGTTGCGGTCATTTTTCTGGTCATAGGTCCATTATACGGTCGGTGTCACACCTCGGATCGGCCCTCTCCCTTGAGTATTTCCGGCACCGCTCCGGACCGCCCGCCGAGAACGCCAGCGCACCGAAAAGACGGTGGTCATTCCGCCACCCGTACCGGGATCTCGAACGCGAAGGTGGCCCCCTGCCCCTCCTCCGATTCCACCCAGATCCGCCCGCCATGCAGCTCCACGATTCGCCGGGCGATGCTCAGCCCCAGGCCCGTGCCGCCCTTTTCCCTCGTGGTGGAGGTATCCGCCTGCTGGAACTCCTCGAAGATCTTCCCCTGCTGCTCGGCCGAGATCCCGGGGCCCGTGTCCCGCACCGTGACCACAAACATCGGGCTGCTGGACGGTTGGCTGGGGAGCGCGTCGGCTGCCTCGGTCATCCATCCGCCATCCTCGGTCCGCACCGCGGCGCGGATCACCACCTCGCCTTCATCCGTGAACTTGATCGCATTGCCCACGAGATTCAAGATGACCTGCACTAATCGCCGATCATCCCCGTACCCCATTGGCAGACCCGGCGCCACCTCGGTCCGCAGCCCAATGCCCTTCTCCGAGGCCAGCGATTCCACGGCCGTGGACACCGTCTGGATCACCTCCGTCATGGCGTACTCCTGGGGCGCCAGCACAAGTTGGCCGGCTTCCATCGTGGACAGGTCTAGCACGTCATTGATGAGGCCCAGCAGGTGCTTTCCGCTGGTCTGCACGCGATCCAGCGTCTCGCTGATCTTGGGCGGCACCTC
>JBJXFJ010000193.1:0-4827 GCA_046154735.1 Chloroflexota bacterium
CTTGACCTGTCTCTGCCCGACGCGGTTGGGCTGGACACATTCAATCGGCTCTTTGCCGTGGCACCCGATCTACCCATTGTGGTGCTCACCGGACTGGCCGACTCACAGACTGCGATTGAAGCGGTTCAGCACGGCGCGCAAGACTATCTGGTGAAGGGTCAGGTGGACGCGGACGGGCTGGCGCGCTCAATACACTATGCCGTCGGTCGACACCAACTCATGCGAGAGCGCCAGCAGCTCCTGGCACGGGAGCAGGAGGCGCGCATCCAAGCCGAGCATGCGGAGGAGCGCTATCGCGATCTCTATGCTCGCTATCACAGTCTCTTTGAAGGCGGCGCCGATGCCATCATTGTGACTGATAGCACCGGGCAGGTAGTGGATGCCAATCCGGCCGCCACCGTGCTTCTGGGCTATTCTGAACTAGAACTGCGAGATCTACGTTTTGATCAGCTTCCAGCCAACCCGGATGATTGGAGCGCAGAACATCTCGCGCGCCTGCATGTGAACGGGCGTTGGCGTGGTGAGATTGAGCTCCGCATGCGCGATGGCCGGCTTGTGCCTGTAGAGGCTCGCATTCGCGCTCTTGAACAGCCCACGGGCGTCGTCTATTGGTCATCACTCCGGAACATTTCCGAGCGGCGAGCCGTGGAGCGACAGCAGCGCGACTTCCTGGCCATGGTGACCCACGAGCTTCGCAATCCCGCCGTTGCGCTCAGGAGCTTTGCCCAGATGCTAGAGATGCGCGGAGAGTACGATCAACGGACTGTGGACGTCATCGTTAGTCAGGCTCGTCACCTGGATCGTCTCATCAGCGATGTGCTGGATGTGGCCCATCTCTCTGCCGGACACCTGGAGCTGCGCCTTTCTGATTGGGACCTGGTGGCACTCACCGCCTCCGCCGTGGAGCAGTGCCAGGCACTCACGGAGCACCACTCGATCCGTCTCCAGACGCCACCAGAACCAGTATTCGGCACATGGGACCATGATCGAGTCCAGCAGATATTGCAGAATCTGCTCTCCAACGCGGTGAAATATTCTCCCGACGGGGGGGACATTGAGGTGCGCATATTGATTAGCGCATCGCACGCGACCGTGGAGGTCTCAGACCATGGAGTGGGGATTCCAGCGGAGTCACAGCCGCACCTCTTTAGTCGATTCTACCGCACGGCAACTGCCAGGAAGAGCCGCGCAGGAGGACTGGGCCTGGGCCTCTACATCACCCGCTCCCTCGTTGAAGCGCACGGCGGTCAAATTACGGCACGGTCCACTGAGGGTGTCGGGAGCACATTCAGCTTTACGCTCCCACACGGAGCATGAGCTCGTTCGAAATCCCCAATCGCAAGTGGGCCTGAGTCCGGGCGTGAGAGTTTATTCCCTCGAGGTACGCCACTCCTGCTCAAGCAACGCGTACACCAGGAGATCATGCCAGGCCTCTTTGAAGTGCTCTTTCTCACGCAGCCGCCCCTCAAGGCGCATGCCTAACCTCTCGAGCACGCGTGCTGACGCCGTGTTGTCAGCAATGCACCCGGCGTCTACCCGATGCAGCCCAAGCGCATCAAAGCCGAGCTCGAGCATGCGCATGGCAGCCTCCGTGGCATAGCCTTCGCCCCAGTATGCCGGGTCAAGCTCATACCCCAGGGTCGCCTCACGCGCATCGACACACTCCGACCGGATCCCACAATTCCCGATGAGTCGGCCGCTTGACCGCAATGTCACTGCGAGCTGAAACTTCAGCCTGGGCCGCTCCTGCTGCCATGCGAGAAACATGGCGACAAGCTCCTGGGCATGTTCCAGCGCATATTCATCCCAGGGCATGAGCTGGAGAAACTCGGGGGCAGACTGATACGCCAGCACCGCAGGCGCATCAGTCGCGGCAAACTCACGGAGAATGAGGCGTTCGGTTTCGAGCCGGATTGGGCCACTCCGAGCGCTCACCACGAGCTGCTGCCGAACATGGAGCACATGCGCCGATCAGATGGCAACGATGAGCGACTCGAGGCCACGCAGGTTGAAATTGGGGCGATATCGTGGTGGCGCATCGGCCAGTCTTAAGCCAGGATACCGTTTCAATAGGCTACTAAAGGCGGCCTGCCCCTCCATCCGCGCCAGCACCGCGCCCAGGCAGAAATGATGGCCATGGCCAAAGGCCAGGTGGCGGTTGTGCGCCCGACGGATATCCAGCGAGTCCGGCTCCGCGAATACATTGGGATCACGGTTGGCGGCGCCCAGAATCAGAATCGTGGTTTGCCCCTCGTGTACCACATGATCCCTGAGCTGGATATCCTTAGTCGCCAGCCGAGCGGTGAACTGAACTGGGCTATCGTAACGCAGGAGCTCATCGATGGCAGAGTGGAGGAGCTCAGGGTCATCCTGGACCGCCCGAAGCTGCTCTGGATGTTGCAGGAATGCCCAGGTGCCATTGCCAATGAGATTGGTGGTAGTCTCATGACCAGCCACCAGAATCAGGATCACGTTGGCGAACAGCTCCTCAGTAGTCAGGCGATCACCATCAAGCTCGGCCAGCGCAAATCCGCTCAGCAGATTGTCTTGCGGATCGTCGCGGAGCTGCTCCACCAGCGGGCGGAAGTACCGAGTCATATCGGCCACGCTTTCCATGACCCTGGCATTCTCAGCATCAGTGGTCGTGACATTGGCGAACACCATGGCAAAGTCATCCGACCAGCGTTTGAACGCCGCACGGTCGTCCACTGGCACACCCAACATCTCTGCAATCACCGTGGTGGGCAGCGGATTAGCCAGATCCGCAATCACGTCCATTTGAGATTTACCATCCAGGGCATCAAGATGGCGGTCAACGATGTCCTGGATGTGTGCCTGCATTCGTTCAACGGCGCGCGGTGTGAATGCCTTGGACACGAGACCGCGCAGGCGCTGATGTCGGGTCCCATCGGCAAAGAGCATCATGCTCTCCAGCGTGCGAATCAAGGGTGAAAGATCCTGAGACGCTGATTCAACCCAACCGGGCATTCGGCCCACCCGTTCCACCGAGAGATCGGGATGAGAAAGGCAGTGCACCACGTCCTCATACGCCGTACACGCCCAACCATTCAGCATTGGCTCCCAGCAGACAGGGTCCGCGGCGCGCATTCCGTGATAAGTTGGGTAGGGGTTGGCCAGCATTTCGGCGCTAAAGAGTGCATCCTGGGCGTCAGTCACAATGGTGCTCCTTTATCCGTCCCCGCCTGCAGCAATCGCAGTTGGCTAGCCGATGATACGTTTCCAACTATTTATTGGATCAGTGTTCTCCGCGACCCCGTGATTGGTTCATGCCCCCACGTGAAAAGGGAATCTCCCCCTGCTTCAGTGACCAGCATGATCTCCTCGAGCCAGCTCCGGGTGCGGTCATCACCGGGTACCTGCAGGTGGGCGGAGATCACCATTCCGGCCTCCAGGCTCCAGTCCTGTCGGCTCGACGTGAGCTCCATATCAATGTGCTCGAGTCCGAGCCCGTGGAAGAAGATGAACACATCATCCGGAGACGGCGTGCCAGACTTAGACAAGGCGGCCCGCGCAGCCTGTTGAAGCTGGCTGATTCTGACCCCCGGTCGCGCAACTCGCTGAATTTCGGCCATGGCCGCGGCTGTAGCCTGAGCAATGAGCTGGGCGAGTCCATGCGGCTCATCGCCAACCACCCAGGTCTTGCCACCATCCCAGCAGTAGTGCCCCCATGTGCCATGACAATCCCACATGATGTGCATGCCGGGCTCAATCACGAATTCCTCTAGCCCCGCACCCGTATAGAACGCGGCGTCTGCGCCGGCCGAGTTTGCCACCACCACGGCTCCGGGATCGCGCACAAAGCCCCCTAGCGTCACGGCCTGCACGTGGTAAGCGTGAATCATCTCCTGCCAGGTCATGCCCGGCGACCAGAGATCAATGGTCTGCTCGATGGCCCGCTGATTGAGCGCCGTTGCCGTTCTGAGGAGGTCGATCTCAGCGGCTGTCTTCACCTGCCGCACAAATTTTATCGTGCCGTAAGCATCTGCCACGGTGCGGTCAGGCTCCTCCAGGGCGTGAGCCAGGCGCAAATCATCGAAACCAACGGTAGCCTTGACGAGTCCGAGATCGGCCAGAGCTCCACGGACGCCATCAACCAGACTGGGCTCGTACCGGGATCGCGCAGCAACCACCCAGTCCAGCGCGCGCACGTCTGTGGGGATGAATCGGTCGCCAGCCGTGGATCCCCAATTCACATCTAGTGGAGTGATTAATGTCGCGAAAGGGCGCACGTCTTTGATCCAGGATGGCTGTGATGCAAAGTACGGTAGGTCAAACTCTGCAACGACAATCACCGGATGGTGGGGCGCATGGCGCGAGATCACCACCGCGGCATATCCATTTGTCTCATGGACTGAGGCACCACTGGGCGGGGCAAAGCTGCTGAGATAGAGGACATTGGGCCGCAGGTAAGCCACCACGCCGTCAAGACCGCGCTGTTCCATCGTGGCGAGCAGTCGATCGAGATTGCACAATCGCTCAGGCAGAATGGGCCGCTTGAACCGGGGCAACCTGCCCGGCTGGATCTGGTTTTGAACGAGATCACTCATCATGGAATGCACATGCTACTCGCAGGCGGCTGGCCGCACAAGCGAAATCGGCACTTTGGACAGGGCCTTTTCAAAGTCGAGCCGACGGCGGGACCGTGTAGCACGGGGCCTTGCGCCCTGTGCCTGGGACGCAGGAGCCGCAGATCGCAATCACGGGTTCGGGATCCCCAGGCACAGGGCACAAGGCCATAGGAGTGGGCAGGTTTGGTCACAAATGCGTAACAAGCCCGAATTTGGGGCGATTTCATGCAGATTCAGC
>JBJXFJ010000194.1:0-19397 GCA_046154735.1 Chloroflexota bacterium
CGTGACACCGCTTTCAATTTCGCGAACGTTGCTAAGGCGGCCTCGAAATTGAACGCGGTGTCACGGCCACGCGCATTCCAAAGCGCTGCGGTGCGAGACGTTCAACGGAGGTTTACCTAGTGATCCCGCTGAATTTCATCATTTGAAGTGTTTATAGGCATGCGTCACTCCCGCTAACCCTGTGCTATTCTTGATAAAGATGTCCCCGGGAGTGTCATGAGTGACTACAATTGCGGATCTTCGCGCCCGTCAAATTCTCGACTCACGCGGTAACCCTACTCTTGAAGTTGACGTTCTGCTAGAGAACGGTGCGCGCGGCCGGGCAGCGGTCCCGTCGGGCGCCTCCACGGGCAGTCATGAGGCCGTTGAGCTGCGTGATGGCGACCCCTCGGCATACGGCGGAAAGTCCGTCTCACGCGCGGTCTCCAATGTTAACGGCACCATTGGACGCCAACTTGTGGGGCGTCATGTGGATGACCTGCGTGCTATTGATGAGTTGATGATTATGCTTGATGGGACACCGAACAAAGCGTCCCTGGGGGCCAACGCCATCCTTGGCGTGTCTCTTGCCTGCATGCATGCGTCAGCCAATGACATTGGCATTCCGGTATATCGACTCATTGGCGGCCTACAGGCCAAGCTGCTGCCTGTCCCCATGATGAATATTTTGAATGGCGGTCAGCACGCCGTGGATTCCACTGATTTCCAGGAATTCATGGTGATGCCGGTGGGCTTTGAAACGTTTAAGGACGCGCTCCGTGCGGGTGTTGATGTCTATCATGCACTGGCCAAAGTCCTACGGCGGCGTGGGTTTCAAACAACCGTCGGTGATGAGGGCGGATTTGCACCCAGTCTGAAATCCAATCGTGAACCGCTTGAGCTGATCATCGAAGCCATTGATACCGCGGGGTATCGACCCGGCGAGCAGATTGTCCTGGCGCTGGACGTGGCGGCAAGCGAACTATACAAAGATGGCTCCTATAAGCTTGAACGTGAAGGCGTGACCAAATCGTCAGTGGAGATGGTGGACTTCTACGAGTCGCTAGTGAATGATTTCCCGATCGTCTCCATCGAAGACGGACTCTTCGAGGATGATTGGGAGGGTTGGAAGCGACTCACCGAACGACTGGGTCATCGGGTCCAGCTTGTCGGCGATGATCTCTTTGTTACCAATGTCCACCGCCTGCGTCGCGGAATCAACGACCAAGCGGCAAACTCGATCCTCATAAAAGTAAATCAGATCGGATCAGTGAGCGAGACGCTTGCCGCGATTGAGCTGGCCCGAGCGGCCGGTTTCACTAACGTGATCTCCCATCGCTCCGGGGAGACTGAGGACACCAGCATTGCCGATCTCGCGGTGGGCACGCAGGCCGGCCAGATCAAGACGGGTGCACCGGCTCGCGGCGAGCGGGTGGTGAAATACAATCAGCTCATTCGCATTGAGGAAGAGCTTGGCGATGCCGCGGTCTATGCTGGCCGCAGCGTCCTCAAAGCGCGATAAGATCCGCTAGACCGTCCACGGGACCCTCTCAGCCGTCCTCTAGGACGGTAACTATGAAGGAGAAGCAATATGCCGGTAAAAGTTGGAATCAACGGGTTTGGACGAATCGGCCGCCAGGTCACGAAGGCCATGCTGGAGCGGCATCCGGGTGAACTTCAGATCGTCGGAATCAATGATCTGTTTGATACGAAGACCAATGCCCATCTGTTCAAATACGATACCAACTACGGTAATTTCCCTGGCTCTGTTGAGGCCCATGCCGACAAGCTTGTGATCAATGGCAATGAGATCTCTGTCAGTGCTGAGCGGGACCCCGCGGCGGTGCCGTGGAAGAAGTGGGGCGCGGACATAGTCATTGAGTCGACCGGGTTATTTACCGATGCGACCAAGGCCAAAGCCCATATCGAAGCGGGTGCTCGAAAGGTCATTATCTCAGCGCCCGCGCGTAATGAGGACATCACCATCGTTCTAGGTGTGAATGAGGGGATGTATGACGATAGCAAGCACACGATTATCTCTAACGCATCGTGCACGACCAACGGTCTTGCTCCCGTTGCTAAGGTGTTGTTTGACACCTTCGGTTTGGAAAAGGGCATTCTGACCACTGCGCATGCCTACACCAACAGCCAACGCCTCCTGGATGTAGCCGCGCCCGATCTCAGAGATGCACGCGCGGCCGGCATGAACATCGTTCCCGCTGAAACCGGCGCTGCCCGAGCAGTCGGCCTGGTGATTCCTGAGCTTCAGGGCAAATTTGGCGGCATGGCTCTGCGCGTGCCGGTGTCTACCGTTTCGATCATTGACTTCACGGCGCTGCTTGGACGCGACGTGACCAAAGAAGAGATCAATGATGCGATGCGCAAGGCTTCCGAGTCCGGTCCAATGGTGGGCATTCTGGCGTATTGCGATGAGCCGCTGGTGTCCAGCGACCTGAAGGGTAATAGTCACTCCTCCATCTTCAGTTCGCTCGATACGCTGGTGGTGGGCGGCAATATGGTCAAGGTGCTCTCCTGGTACGACAATGAGTGGGGCTATTCCTGCCGCCTGGCTGACGCAACGGCCTACGTGGCGGCCCGCCTCGGCGCAGCCGCCGGCGCCCGCTAAGCTCATACTCATGCGAACGCTCAAGGATCTGAACGTGGATGGCAAAGCCGTCCTCGTTCGGGTCGACTATAACGTGCCCCTGGATACGGACGGGCAGGTGGCGGACGCCACGCGGATCCGTGCCACGCTGCCCACCATTGCCTGGCTGAGGGAGCGCAACGCGCGTGTTGTCCTCATGTCCCATCTGGGTCGGCCGGATGGCCAGGTGAAGGCCGGCTTATCCCTCAGGCCCGTGGCGCTGGAGCTGGAGACCATGCTTGGCGCCCCAGTTCGCTTCGTGCCGGAATGCATCGGCCCCGACGTCGTGGCGGCTCTTCGGCAGATGAATCCCGGCGAAGTCGCTGTCCTGGAAAATGTTCGGTTCCACGCTGCGGAAGAGAAAAATGATCCGGCATTCGCTCAGCAGCTCGCGGCGAATGGTGAGGTCTATGTGAACGACGCGTTTGGCACCGCTCACCGAGCCCATGCTTCCACGGAAGGGGTGGCGCATGTGCTGCCCTCGGCCGCGGGGCTTTTACTCGAGCGTGAGGTCACTGTGCTGGACTCACTGCTCCACGGCGCGCAAGCACCTTTCATCGCTGTAATCGGCGGCGCCAAGGTCTCTACCAAACTGGCTGTCCTGGAAAGCCTGGTAGATCGCGTGCAGGCTCTCCTCATTGGCGGCGGCATGGCCAACACATTCCTTAAGGCGCAGGGCCGTGAGGTGGGTAAATCATTGCTCGAGGCGGATCAGATTCCAAACGCCCTGGCGCTCTTTAAGCGCGCCGCCGAGCGAGGCGTGCGGATCGAGATTCCCACCGATGTCGTGATCACGTCAAAGGTTGCGGCAGACGGCGACCGGCGGATCGTTTCAGCGGGCCAGATCCCAGCGGATGGCATCGTTGTGGATATCGGTCCCGAATCGGTGGAGCGCTACGGTGGGGTTATTGCCGGGGCTAACACGGTCTTCTGGAATGGCCCCATGGGAGTCTTTGAGATTCCACAGTTCGCTGACGGGACGAAGCGTATTGCCGAGCTCATCGCCCGATGCGGCGCAGTCACCGTGGTGGGTGGGGGCGAATCGGTTCAGGCGGTGGAGGAATTAGGGTTGGCTGAGAACATGACCCACGTGTCCACGGGTGGCGGCGCGGCGCTCGAATTCATTGAAGGGCGTATCCTGCCCGGCGTGGCGGCACTGCAATGACGCGCACGCCCATTATTGCCGCGAACTGGAAGATGAACACGACCGTTGCTGAGGCAGGGCAGCTTGTTCAATCGATGATTCCAGACCTTGTGCAAGTCCCGTCAGTCGACCGCGTCATCTGTCCGCCATTCATTTCGCTCACTACCGTGGCGGAATATTTGCTTGGTACGGGCATTCGGACTGGCGCCCAGAACTGTCACTCTGAGCCCAAGGGGGCATACACGGGCGAAGTCTCGGCACCCATGTTGAAGGGGCTGGCCGATTACGTGATTCTCGGGCATTCTGAGCGGCGCCAGTATTTTCATGAAACTGATGAAGCCATCAGTAGAAAGCTAGCCGCCGTGTTCGATGCAGGACTCCTCCCCATTCTCTGTGTGGGCGAGCGACTCGAAGAGAACGAATCCGGTCAGACGCGGGAAGTCATCCAGCGTCAACTGCGCGGAGCGCTCGATACCGTTCAGCGCGAGAGCATGGCCTCGCTCGTCGTTGCCTATGAACCGGTTTGGGCTATTGGGACAGGACGCGCCGCCACGCCTGACCAGGCGAATGAGGTTATTGGGTTCATCCGCTCCACACTCACATCAATCACTAACTCGGAAACTTCAAGCGCTATCCGGATTCAATACGGCGGAAGCGTTACTGCCGAGAACTTTGAAAGTATTATCCGTCAGCCGGAGATTGACGGTGCGCTTGTGGGGGGCGCCAGCCTGAATGCGGCTGCATTCGGGGCTATTGTTCGACTGGCAGCGAGTTAGACAGCGCAGCTAGCCCGCCTCGGGTGCCACCGCTTCCTGACCTTCCTTTGGCCGCTAATGGCCGAGTTGAAGACGAGCGATAGCACCCTCAGGCGCGCGGCTGGGTTGATGACGAAATACGATACGCTTCAGCGCGTCTACACAAGTCCAAGGACGCGTAGGACAACGTAGATCACGACGATTGCGCCGATGATATAGAGGACGCTGTACATGGCTCAAACCTCCACCCTCGAGCACTGTGCTCTTGCCTGTCCACAGATGCACGCGCCATGCCAACATTTCGTTACTGATCCTCCAAAGTCCGACAATTGATCACCGAGCATACTGAGACTGACGCTGTAGATGAGCGGGTCTTTTGGGTGTTGCTGACCGCGGTCAAGGGCATTGGCCCCGTTCGATTGATGCGACTCATTGAACTGTTTGGCGACGCCCGTTCTGCCTGGTACGCGGATACGCGGGCGCTCGTTGACGCCGGCCTTGAGCGCCGGGCAAGGAGCGCATTGCTGGAGCTACGGAAGCGCGTTGATCCAATCCAGGAAGGGAATCGAATTCGGGCCGCCGGCGTTGAGGTGGTCAGAGTGATTGATTCCGCGTATCCTCAACGGTTGAAAGGTGTGCCAGATGCCCCGGCTGTGCTCTTTGTCAAAGGACAGCTCCCGGACCATCGTGAGCCGGCGATTGCCGTTGTAGGCACACGACGTGCAACGGCTTACGGTCGGCAAGCCGCCGAGAAACTGGCAGGTGAGCTGGCTCGAGCTGGTGTAGTAATCGTGAGTGGACTGGCGCGCGGAATTGACGCGGTGGCCCATCACGCGGCATTGGCGGCGGGAGGTCGAACCCTGGCGGTGCTTGGAAGTGGTATTGATCGAATCTACCCGCCTGAGCACAAGACTCTGGCGCAGCGGGTTGTGGGCGCCGGGGCGCTGATATCGGAGTTTCCACTTGGAGAGCCGCCGGATGCGCCCAATTTTCCGCGACGAAATCGGATCATCGCCGGAATGGCCCATGGAACGTTGGTCATTGAAGCCGATAAAGAAAGTGGCGCGCTCATCACTGTTGATTTCGCGCTGGAACAAGGTCGCGAGGTCTATGCTGTGCCGGGAAGCATTTTTAGCCCGGTCAGTCGGGGCACGAATACGTTGATTAAAGAGGGTGCAAAACCGGTGAGCAGGGTCGAAGATATTCTCGAAGACCTGGAGCTCTTGGGGGCGGATTCCGAACCGGCTGCTCCCTTGCCGGATACAGACGAGGAGGCAGTTGTGCTTGCATCACTGTCGGGAGAACCGATGCATATTGATGACATCGGTCGCATGGCTCGGTTGCCGATGTCGGTACTCAGTGGTACATTGGCGATGATGGAGCTTAAAGGGATGGCTCGCCAGGTGGGCGGGCAGTATTACGTAAGGATAGGAAACTAAGTGGCAAAGCGGAACCTCGTTGTAGTGGAATCCGCGGCCAAAGCCAGGACCATCGACAAATACCTGGGCCCGGAATACGTCGTGCGAGCGTGCCTTGGGCACGTGCGTGACCTGCCGGAAAAGTCGCTCGGCGTGAAGGTGGATGACGGCTTCTTGCCGCAATATGTAGTGCCGAAGGCGAAGGCCGAGGTTGTAAAACAGCTTCGGGCCGAGGCCAAGAAGGCTGATAGTGTATTTCTTGCTACGGACCCTGACCGTGAAGGCGAAGCGATAGCCTGGCATCTTGCTCAGACATTGCTGGCGTCTGGCGTGGCCGTGCAGCGCGTTGAGTTTCACGAGGTAACGAAGGCAGCGGTGCTTGAAGCGCTGGCACATCCCCGAGCCGTGGACACGATGCGGGTGGATGCCCAGCAGGCGCGGCGGGTGCTGGATCGTCTCGTTGGCTACAAGCTGAGCCCGTTGCTCTGGAAGAAAGTCCGGCGTGGTCTCTCCGCGGGGAGAGTGCAGTCTGTGGCTGTGCGCCTGGTGGTGGATCGCGAGCGCGAGATTGAAGCATTTGTCCCGCGAGAGTACTGGTCTCTGGACGCCGATCTTTCGAAGCAGGGGCAGTCCGAGGAACATTTCCGAGCGGCGTTGATTGAGCGCGCTGGGAAGAAGGTGGAGCTCAGCAACGGGGCGGACACGCAGGCCGTGGTCGATGCTCTCAACGGAGCGCGCTACACCGTGCGCGATGTCCGTACTCGGGATCAGCAGCGCCATCCCGCCGCTCCGTTTACCACCAGCACGCTCCAGCAGGAAGCCAACCGCAAGCTCAATTTCACCGCGAAGCGCACCATGGCCGTGGCACAGGCGCTCTATGAAGGCATGGACATCGGAGAAGGTGAAACGAGCGGCTTGATCACCTACATGAGAACCGACTCCGTGACCATTGCGGAGTCGGCCCAGGCCGAGGCGCGATCTTTCATTGCCACGAAGTTCGGTGGGGACTTTGTTCCGTCGGAGCCGCGTGTCTATCGTACCCGCAGTCGATTGGCCCAGGAGGCGCACGAGGCTATTCGACCGACCGGCGTGATGCGTGAGCCAAACGCTTTGCGTCGCTATCTCAATCAGGACCAGCTCCGACTCTATGATCTGATCTGGAAGCGATTCGTGGCGAGCCAGATGGCCTCCGCTGTCTACGATGTCACCACCCTCGAAGTGGATGCGCTGGGGAGCGACCAGACCTCGTACATGTTCCGAGCGAGCGGCTCTCGCGTGCGATTCCCAGGCTTCCTGAGTGTCTATCGCGAGAGTCGCGATGATGATGAAGCTGACGAGGATGCCAAGCCGCCTTTGCCTCTGGTGGCCACGGGCGATCCGTTGGATCTCCTGAAACTCATGCCGGAGCAACACTTCACCCAGCCGCCGGCGCGGTACTCCGAGGCAACGCTGGTGAAGGCTATGGAGGAGAAGGGGATTGGCCGGCCGAGCACATACGCGCCGACACTTTCAACGATCCAGGATCGGCGTTATGTGGAGCGTGCGGATAGGCGCTTTAAGCCTACGGAGCTGGGCCTGGTAGTGAACGACCTGCTCGTCGAGAATTTCGCGGAGTTTGTCGACCTCGACTTCACCGCGAATTTCGAGGAAAAGCTCGATGATATCGCTCGAGGCGAGCGTGAGTGGGTGCCAGTAATCAGAGAGTTCTACGAGCCTCTTGAGGCGCACATCACGAAGGCCATGGCTGAAATACCTCGCCAGGAGCTCCCGGTTGAGATGACCGATGAGGTCTGCGAGAAGTGTGGCAAGCAGATGGCAATCAAAATGGGCCGGTTCGGCCGATTTCTTGCCTGCACCGGATTTCCGGATTGCAAGAATGCGAAGCCGATCATCTCCAAGATCGGCGTGGATTGTCCGCTGTGCGGAGGCGATATCGCCGAGCGGAAGTCTCGCAAAGGGCGTGTCTTCTTCGGCTGCGTGAATTACCCTACCTGTAGCTGGAGCGCCTGGCAGCGACCAGTGCCGGAGCCCTGCCCCAAGTGCGGAGGTCTCCAGGTTCAAGCCGGACGGGATCAGTTACGCTGTCTCACCTGCAACCCGCCACCTGTGCGGGAGGTGGCCAGTGGAACCACGGGGGACGAGAAGAAGACCCCGGCCGTTGCGAGTCGCGGGCGCAAAACCGCGGCGGTAGAGAAGTCAGCCGCGGTCTCAGTCCGCGGAAGCAAGGCGGCGGTGGCTGAGAAGGCGCCGGCGGCGGTGGGGCGTGGTCGCAAAGTGACCGCTGAAGAGAAAACCCCAGTGGTCGCTGGCCGCGGGCGCAGGAAGTCAAGCTAAGGAGAGCAACCAGCAATGTCGGCGTATCTCGATCGAGTAACGCGACTTCGGGCGGAGCTCGACTCCGCCGAGGTGGACGGAATTCTCATTAGTCAGCCAGAGTCACGCTACTACCTTAGCGGGTATCGGGGACATGATCTGCCCCCGCGTGACTCGGCCGGCTATCTGGTTATCACCAAGCAGGCGGCGTTGCTCTTCACCGACACCCGCACCAGCGAACAGGCCGCACTCGAAGCCTCAGATTACGAGGTGGTGACGTACTCCGCGGGAGCCAAGGCGTCTGACCTTCTCAAGGAGCGACTTGGCGGCCTGGGCGCCAGGAAACTTGCCTTTGAGGCAATCCACCTTCCGTACCAGATCTACACGCGCTTCAACGAGGCGCTCAATGGTGTCGCTGAGCTCGTGCCCACGCAGGATCTCGTCGATAGGCTGCGTATTGTGAAAGATGCGCGGGAGCTCCAGATGCTCCAGGCAGCGATTGACGTCTTGGACGAGTGTCTCGCTCATGTGCTCACGGAAATTCGTCCGGGACGCACGGAGAAGGAGATTGCCTGGGAGGTGGAGCGGTATCTGCGGACCCATGGCGCGGACGGCACGTCATTCAACTCGATCGTTGCGAGTGGTACAAATGCATCCATGCCGCACGCCATCCCCACTGATCGACCGTTCCAGCGAGGCGAGCCTATTAAGATTGACATTGGCGCGCTCAAGGACGGCTACTGTTCAGACATGACGCGCACCGTCTGCATTGGACCAGCCCCCGAACGGCTCAAGGAGATCTACAGTATCGTGCTGGAGGCCCAGGAGATTGCCGAGCGGGACATGCGGCCTGGTATGACGGGGATCCAGGTGGATGCACTCTCACGCGCGGTCATTGAGACGGCCGGGTACAAAGAGCAGTTCAGTCATAGCACCGGTCACGGCATTGGCCTGGAGGTGCATGAGCCCCCATGGGTATCACCAATACGGGGAGAGACGGTGCTCCAGCCAGGAATGGTGTTCAGCGTGGAGCCCGGAATTTATCTTCCGGGCTGGGGCGGTGTCCGGATTGAAGACCTGGTTCTTATGGAGGAGAGCGGTGCACGAGTGTTGACCGGCTCTCCTAAGAAGCTCGAGCTTACGGAGGTTTCGGCGTGATTTCTACCGGCGATATGCGGAAGGGTGTCGTTGTCGAGATAGACGGCGCACTCTTCACCGTCCTGGATTACCAGCACATTAAGGTTGGACGTGGGAGCGCTCAGGTCCGAATTAAAGTGCGCAATGTGCGAACTGGGGCGACATCTGAAAAGACGTTTCAGGCCGGTGAGAAATTCACCCGCGCGCGACTCGAGAACCGCAAGGTTCAGTACCTCTACAAAGAAGACGACAACTACTACATGATGGATCAGCAGACCTACGATCAGTTTGCGTTGACTCCCCAGCAGCTTGGCGACACGGTGCACTATCTGAAGGAGAACGGCGAGCTGGACGTCCAGTTCTATGGGGATGAGGCCGTAGGCGTGGAGCTGCCAATCACCCTCGAGTTTGAGGTGGTTGAAACCGATCCCGGCTTTAAGGGTGATACCGCTTCAGGCGGGAGCAAGCCTGCCAAGCTCGACACCGGCCTCGTTATCCAGGTGCCGTTGTTCGTGAATACGGGTGATCGCATCAAGGTGGATACTCGCACGGGGACGTACCTGGAGCGAATCTAGGCGGACGGGAGACGGGGATGGCGCACCTCCCGTTTTCTCCGTCCCCCGTCCGTTATAGTATTTCGCCAATGCAGATTCTCGCCGTTGGGGAGCTGGCCCAGTACATCCGCGATTACCTGCGCGCTGACGACGTGTTGAATGATGTCTGGGTGGAAGGCGAGATCAGCTCGCTCACCCGGGCAAACTCTGGCCACTTCTACTTCACCGTGCGTGATGAGCGCAGCCAGTTTCCCTGTGTGATGTTTCGGGGCGCCGTTGCCTCGGCCGGGGTACTGCCGGAAGCAGGTATGGCCGTGTCGCTGCATGGAGAAGTCTCGTTTTACGAAGCTGGCGGAAAGCTCCAGCTCATTGTGGATCTCCTCTATCCCGCGGGACTTGGGCAGGGGCAGCTCCTCTTCGAGGCACTTCGACTGAAGCTCGAGAAGGAAGGGTTATTCGCGGATGAGCGCAAACGACCACTGCCATTGTTTCCCAGACGAATCGGACTGGTGACCTCGGATGGTGGTGCGGTGCTCCATGATGTTCTCAACGTCATAGGCCGCCGCTATCCCGCGGCTGAGATTGTATTTGCTCATAGCGCCGTTCAGGGTGAGTCAGCACCTCGCGAGCTCATCAGGGCAATCAACCTTATTGGCTGGTATCACCTGCATCGGGCCGCAGTGGACGTTCTCATAGTGGGACGCGGAGGTGGCTCGGCGGAAGATCTCGCAGCGTTTAATGATGAAGGCGTGGCCCGCGCGATCTTCAGCAGCCCGGTACCTGTCGTTTCCGCGGTGGGGCACGAAGTGGACTTCAGCATCGCGGATTTCGTAGCAGACCGACGGGCTCCCACTCCGTCCGCGGCGGCGGAGCTGGTTACCCCGGATAGCGATGAGCTTCGTCAGCGCCTGCATGCGCTCATCCACCGAGGTGCGCGCATTGTGCAACATCGGCTTGACGTGCTGCGGAATCAGGATCGCTCGCTGGAGTTGAGGCTCGCCGCGGTCTCTCCACTGGAGACTATCAAGCTCCAGCGTTTGCGAATAGCGTCAGCGATTCGCGGGGGAGCTGTCGCTCTGGAAAATCGGCTTGGCATCGTCCGTGAGCAACTGGAGGGGCGACAGCTCCAGCTTGACGCGCTATCACCTCGGCAGACGCTGGCTCGCGGGTATGCGATTGCGGTGATACCTGGCAGAGGGGTTGTCACCTCGGTGCTCCAGGTTCAACCTGGAGATCAGCTCCAGGCGATTCTCCACGACGGGATCGTTGAGTCGCGTGTTGAGAGCACGCGCTCACAGGAGTAGAACCATGACTGAGCAGCAAAATTTTGAGATGAGTTTTCTGCGGCTTCAGGAGACCATTGCCGCTTTGGAGCAAGGCGGTCTGCCTCTGGATGAAGCCATTGTGCAGTTTGAGCTCGGGATTCAAATCGCCACGCAGTGTCGGGCCATGCTGGATGCTGCCGAGCTGCGTGTCACTCGTCTCATTGAGTCCGACCTCTTCGATGAAACGCCCGGGCTCGACGAGGACGATGCATGACGACGCCGCACTCTATTGGCCCCATGCGTCGAGAGCCGGCGCCCCCCGCTACTCCTGGTCCCGCTCGTGGATGATCTGATCCATAACAACGTCTTGATCGTGTCGGTACTCGCCTGGTTTCTGGCACAGTTTTCCAAAGCGATCGTCCTGGTGTTGCGAGAACACCGCTTTCAACTGCGCACCATGATGAGCGCAGGGGGCATGCCAAGCTCGCATTCCGCGCTTGTAACGGCCCTGACAACTCGGGTTGGCATGGAGCACGGCACGGGGACCACAATCTTCGCTCTTTCAGCGGTGTTTGCGGGCGTGGTCCTCTACGATGCCGCGGGCGTTCGTCGCGCCGTGAGCATGCAAGCTCGGACGCTCAATCGGATGATCGAGGAGCTTTTTGAGGAACAGCGTTTCTCGGAGCGGCGTCTTCTTGAGCTACTCGGGCATACGCCGTTTGAGGTCTTTGTGGGCGCGTTGTTGGGCATCGTCACGGCGCTCACTTACACCTGAGTGAGCTAGCGCGCGGAACCCTAGCTCCGCGGGATGATCGTGGAGCCAAGCGTCTGCTGGGCGCGCACAACGAGTCTGTGAAGATATTGGCGAGCAAACGGATCAAACGTGCCACCGCAGGTGATCAGGGTGATCGTGGACTCAGACCGACTGCCAAAGATCTCCTCAATGGGCGCCCCTTCAGCTTCTACCCAGCCACTTGATTCCACGAAGTAGCTCGAAGCGTCCCCCTTCTCATCCCAGATCGTGATGAGATCCCCCTCGCTAAGGTTGCGGAGATGGGCAAATACGCGGGGACGTCCAGCCCAATCCACATGGCCGGCAAGCACGATATTGCCGCCAATGCCTAAGCCTGGGCCTAGTGAGTACCAGGCTACGGTGTCCGGGTCCACCGGCGCGCTCATGGCCCCATCCGGATCCAGGCCCACGGGCACGACCTCCGTATCCAAACCGATGGATGGGATTTGAATGCGAACGGGCGGTACGCCATTCTCAAATTCCACCGCCGCCTCATTGAGCGCCCCCGCGTCCTGCCCTGCCACGGTTTCACCGATCTCTGCATATTCCTGAGCAGCCGCGCGGCCGGTAAGCGCCGGAACGGTAACCAGGAGCGTCATACAGACAAGCCAGAGCGAGATGTTGAGTCGGGTCACCGTCGAAAGAGTGGTGTGACTGAGACGACGTTTTCGAGATCGAACATCATGAGTCGATTGCGTTGTTGACATTGTCCTATGAGATACCAGGATTCAGAGTACGGAACGAGAAGCTCTACACGCACAATCGGTTCCTGAATTGGACTGGATACGTCGTTCGTTGGATAGTGGAGCTGTACCTGGGCTTTGCGCACAGCGGCTTCGGACAGCAAGTCAAAGATTTCGTCATCGTTCCGGCGGCCGCCACTCAACGGCGTCATTGACAAAAGTATACGATCCGCGAGCGGTTTGAGATGGGGCGGGAAGAGCGATGGTAACTTGCGGAGAAGTGCGGTGAGCTCTCGCTGGAGGACTGCGCGATCCCGGCCGAGCTGCCGAACCGCGAGGAGCAGGAGTTGCGCTTCACGCAGTGTGAAGGCGGGCGTACTGCTGGTCCGGTGCGCCTCGAAGCGATAACCCTGGTGCCGCACAAGCGGAAGATGCATGTCCGCTCGGATGAGATTCAAGTCGTCCTGGACCTGCCGCTCACTCAGCGAATACTTGTCGGCAAGGTCCTTGCGGCCCTTGCCGGGTTCCTGTGCAATGTCCTCGACGATTCGCCAGACTCGACGAATGCGATCGGCTACTAAGTGCTTCTTCGCCATACTCACCACTGTCTCAACCGGGGTGCGGCCTCGTCAGGGAGCCCAATACCCGGGCAAAGCACTATACGACAGAGACTGTAGTGGGGGAAAAAGATGTACGGCAAGACTGATCTCTGGCCGTGTGAATGTGGTACGCGAGGCGGGACTTGAACCCGCGACCTCAGCCTTCGCAGGGCTGCGCTCTAATCCACTGAGCTACTCGCGCGTGGGGTGCCTCAGTGTAACATACAGCCCAGCACCCGCGCAGATGATCGAGCGGCAGCTCGCCCGCTCGTGCAAGCGGTCTTCAGCCAAGGGATCACGGACGCGCCGCGCCAGAATGACGGGAGTGCCGCGAAGAGAGATCGCTTCCACGTGAGGTCGCTCGCTTATTTCCGACTTCGAGATTGAATGAGATTGGCCAATTCTGTGTTACCAACTTCAGCCGTGGTGGGCGTGATCATGGGTTCCCGATCAGACTGGGAGACAATGACGCATGCAGTGCAGACCCTCGAGACGATCGGCGTTCCGTATGAGGTGCGTGTGATATCCGCGCATAGAACACCGGATCTCCTATTTGATTACGCTACCAGCGCGGCCCAACGTGGCCTGGAGGTCATCATCGCTGGGGCTGGCGGCGCCGCCCACCTGCCCGGGATGGCTGCATCCAAGACCATTCTCCCGGTTCTGGGAGTGCCCGTTGAATCGCATGCTCTCAAAGGGATGGATTCACTCCTCTCCATTGTTCAAATGCCCGCGGGTATCCCCGTGGGAGCTATGGCCATAGGCCGATCTGGAGCCGTGAATGCCGCGCTACTGGCCGCCGCGATCATTGGGAATAGGTATCCTGCCGTGCGCCAGGCTCTGGAGCAGTTTCGGGCGGCACAGACACAATCGGTACTTGATCATCCTGATCCAAGGGAGCATTGATGCGAGTTGGAGTCCTTGGTGGTGGTCAGCTTGGACGCATGCTCGCGCTCGCGGGGTTACCCCTGGGCTTGCAATTCCGCTTTCTTGATCCAGAGCCAAGTGCCTGTGCTGCCGACATTGGAGAGCTCGTCGTCGGCAACTACGAAGATACCTCAACCGTGGACGCGTTTCTCAGAGGCGTCGATTGCGTAACGTATGAGTTCGAGAATGTGCCCGTGGATGTCGCTCGCTATGTAGCCAACCGCGTGCCACTCTATCCGTCCCCCAGGTCGCTTGAAGTGGCGCAGGATCGACTGGCTGAGAAGACGCTCTTTCAGTCGCTCGGCATTGCCACGGCCGGTTTCAAACCAGTGGACCAGCGCTCTGAGCTCGATGCTGCGCTTGGAGAGATCGGCGTTCCGGCCATTCTGAAGACCCGCCGTTTGGGTTACGACGGAAAGGGTCAAATGCAGATTCGGACGCTGGATGAAGCTGATCAAGCCTGGGCGGAGCTGGGTGGACAGCCATTGATCCTCGAGGAGCGCGTTGTCTTTGCTCGCGAGCTCTCTATTCTGGTGGCCCGTGGGCTCGATGGGAAG
The DNA here is from genome assembly GCA_046154735.1 of Chloroflexota bacterium. Taxonomy (GTDB): domain Bacteria; phylum Chloroflexota; class UBA6077; order UBA6077; family JACCZL01; genus CAVXYC01. The sequence goes on from JBJXFJ010000194.1 coordinate 14,769, forward strand.
ACGGCCTTTTATCCATTGACGGAAAATCACCATCGTGATGGGATTTTGCGATTGTCCCTCGCCCCGGCTCCGGGGATTACGCTCGACCTACAGAATATCGCGAGCCGCATCGGTCACGCGGTGCTGCGTGAGCTCGATCACGTGGGTATGTTGGCCATAGAGCTGTTTCAGGTGCCCGGCGGTCTAATGGCGAATGAAATTGCGCCGAGGGTGCACAATTCTGGGCACTGGACAATTGAGGGCTCGGTCACGAGCCAGTTTGAGAATCACCTTCGCGCGGTGCTGGGTTTGCCTCTCGGCGATATCACCACCATCGGTCGGTCTGCCATGCTGAACTTCATCGGTGCCGCGCCGGCCACCGCTGACCTGGCCAGCGTGTCCGGGGCGCACCTTCATCTTTACCGAAAAACACCGCGCCCGGGCCGAAAAGTTGGGCATGTCACCCTGGTGGGCACTGATGAAGCGGGGATGATGCCCAAGATGGCCGCGATCCAGCGGATGATGGCGAGCCCGGCTGAGCCTGATTCGCCCTGACTGCGTGACTATCGTTCGCGGCGAGCGGGCTGTCTGGGCTCGGCTCGTTGGCGATTCTGGAGCAAGACCACCTGGTCTGGATATCTTTCAATCGTTCGAAACTTGCTGTCCACGAGTCGCTGGATGAATCGATCGGACGCAAAGTCATATTCCCGGAGCAGGATGTAGTCTGACTGCTCGACAATCTCAGCCATATAGGCCCGGTCAGACCATCGATCAACGTCGGCTCGAACGAGCTGAATGCGACCGAAGGTATAAGGCCGGGCAATGAACCAGGGGATGGTGCCCAGCACGGCACCGGGGTGGTCATTGGACACACGCTTGGGGCCATCGACGAATCCGGGATTGAATGTGAGGTTCAGCAACATCGTCTGCCAGATGCCGGGCAGAGTAGCACCGGCAATCGCCAGAATACCGATGAGTTGAGTCCAGGCTGGCCGATTGTGAATGAGATACCAGGCGCCGTGGCCGGCCCCGATGGCAAGGAACGGGGCGATCTGACTGGTGAATCGCGGTTCCTTATGGGCTATGGCGGAGAGCCAGAAGATCATAGTCAAGGCCAGCCCAAGGATGAGCGCCCAGGACCCGCGCGACGCACTCCGCAAGCCAATGAAGCTGCCGATTGCAGCCAGAACAAGCGCGGGGTAGCCAAACCATTCCCCGACTGTTTGGATGTACCAGATGAACGGATCGGATCCATAAAAGCTTGCCGCCTCATCGCTCGTGACGTTGTACGTGGCGGACTGAATCAAGCTGTGAAATGGTGCTCCGTACGCAATGAGATCAAGTCCTGCTTGCATTGCGGTGCACCCCACCAGGCCGCCAATGAACCCGATGAGACGCCTGGGTCGTCGCGTAAGAAGCATCCAGAGCCCAAAGGGTGCAATAAAGGCGAGCGACTGATAGCGCGCCATGCAGGCGAGACCGAGCGCGATCGCGCACATCAGTCCGCTCCGGATGGAGATTCCACCCCGAATTGCGATCAACGCCGCGCAGAGCACGCCAAACGTGGCTGGTATTTCTGCGAATGGAGCAACGGAAAGCTGGTTGAAGATTGAATTCGTGGCAAGTACGAATGCCGTGACAACGGCCCCGAGGCGGCCCGAAAGGGTCCGCGCGATGCTGGCGCCAACCGCGATGCAGCCCAGAGAGAACAGCAGTGGGGCGAGTCGTAGCAGCCGCACGGCGACGTCCCCAGTTGGATCGGGAAGCCAGTCTCCGAGCCAGATGAGCGGGACCAGGACCAGGGGAAACAGCAGTGGTCGTATGTCCCACCATTCTTCACCGGTCCCATAGGCAATGGTGTGGGCAATGTTGATGTATTCCAGGGGATCGCCCTGTTCAAAGCCCAGCGAGCGCGAAAGCAGGACCAGTTTCAGCGTCGCGGCACCCAGCAAGACCAGTGCGAGACTGACGGGGTACACAAAGGATCCGGATGGATGAATCGAGCCAACGCGTACTGGAACGTGGTTCGGAGGGGTGCCCGGTGCTGAAGCCATTATGAAATCACTGCGCTCCGGTCACGGCGTAGATGCGGCGCTGTATACTCGTAACTGAAACCTCGTGCATGCCACAATGGCTGTAGCCACAGTCGTGAGCGCCCGCGGCTTTTCTAATTGAAGCACATTTTCCTTCGCGCGACGGCGCTCGCTGCGGGAGGCAACAAATCCATGGCGGTTACTTCTTCCGTGTCGGCATCCCAATCGTCCGGCGGCCTCTCGGAGGTCGAAGCATGGGTAGAGCACGTCTCGCGTACAACGAAGCCCGACCAGATTGTCTGGTGTGATGGCACTGAATCGGAAAATCAGCGCCTCATCGATCAAATGCTCTCTGCTGGGACGCTTCATGAGTTGAACCCCCGAGCTCACCCCAATAGTTACCTGCATCGAAGTCATCCGCAGGACGTGGCCCGCACCGAGCACCTCACATTCATCTGTAGTGAGCGCGAACAGGATGCTGGGCCAACGAATAACTGGATGTCCCCGACACAGGCGCAGGAGCAAGTCTGGCCGCTATTTGACGGGGCCATGCGCGGGCGCACCATGTACGTTGTCCCTTATCTGATGGGGCCCACGGCATCGCCGTACAGCAAAATTGGCGTCGAGTTAACGGACAGCCCCTACGTGGTCGCGAATATGCGGATCATGACACGGATGGGTCAGGTGGCGCTGGACCGACTCCGCACCAATGGATCGGACTGGGTGCCGGGCCTCCATTCCCTGGGTGATCTATCTCCCGACCGGCGGTTTATTGCGCACTTTCCAGAGACCCGCACAATCTGGAGTGTTGGCTCCGGCTACGGGGGAAATGCACTTCTGGGTAAGAAGTGCTTCTCATTGCGCATCGCATCGACGATGGGGCGGGATCAGGGTTGGCTGGCTGAGCACATGCTCATCCTGGAGCTCCAAGCGCCGGATGGGGATGTCATGTACGTCGCCGGCGCCTTCCCGAGTGCTTGCGGGAAGACCAACTTGGCCATGCTGAAGTCGCCATTTGAGCAGGATGGCTGGCGGATCCGAACGGTTGGTGAGGACATTGCCTGGATCAATGTGGGGCCAGACGGCCGCCTCTGGGCGATTAATCCGGAATCCGGATACTTTGGCGTGGCGCCCGGAACCAATGCGAAGAGCAATCCCAATGCGATGGCCGCGGTCCAGACCAATACCATCTTCACCAATGTCGCGGTGACGGATGACGGGCGTGTCTGGTGGGAAGGTTTTGACGGTCCCAAGCCGGATCAGCTCACTGACTGGCGGGGAAACGCCTGGACGCCGCAATCTGAAGGTAAGGCTGCACATCCCAATTCTCGATTCACAACGCCAGCCACGCAAAATCCGGTGATCTCCAGCCACTGGGAGGATCCACAGGGCGTGCCGCTTTCTGCCATTCTCTTTGGAGGACGTCGCGCCCGGACCGTGCCCCTGGTGTACCAGTCGTTCAATTGGCAGCATGGTGTGTTCGTGGGCGCTACCATGGCTTCAGAGACGACCGCGGCGGCTACAGGGGCCGTGGGCGTCGTGCGGCGGGATCCAATGGCGATGCTGCCGTTCTGCGGCTATAACATGGCCGATTACTGGGGGCACTGGCTGGATGTGGGGAGTCGCGCGAGTGATCCACCATCAATTTTCCAGGTGAATTGGTTCCGCACCAATGCTGATGGGCAATTCATCTGGCCCGGCTTTGGTGAGAACATGCGCGTACTGCGGTGGGTTTATGAGCGGGTACGAGGCAAGCAGCCGGGTTCCAGAGAAACGGCAGTTGGCACCGTCCCTACTCCTGAGGCTATTGGCGCGGCGGATCTCGGTATTTCGGCCAGTGTGGCGGAGACGCTGCTTTCGGTCGATCGCGACGAGTGGGTGCGTGAGTCGGACGACCAACGGGCGTTTCTGGATCAGTTCGGGGATCGATTGCCGGCTCAGGTCAATGATGAGCACCAAGCTCTACGTGAGCGGCTGACGCGATCTTCGTAGCCACTCCGCTGCGCTGAGCCTGACTGAATTCTCAGGATGGACAGGCCTAGTTCAGGGGCCTCGGATTTGACGGCGTTGCCGCTTGATAGGGCGTTTGGTATCATGGATTCGCGCGCCAGAGCGATGCGTGTGTGTGCATGCTGCCGTTCGTAAGTTTGGCAGGTGGCGCTCATGGCGACGATTCGGGCCGACGTAGCTCAACGGTAGAGCAGCGGTTTTGTAAACCGCAGGTTGCGGGTTCGATTCCTGTCGTCGGCTCCAGCAAGTAATGGTGGGATGGCCGAGTGGTTAATGGCGCCGGTCTGTAAAATCGGTTCCCTGACGGGATACGCAGGTTCGAATCCTGCTCCCACCACCAGTAAGTGATCAAGATAGGTCGGACTGCCCACATAGCTCAGTTGGTAGAGCGCGATCTTGGTAAGATCGAGGTCACCGGTTCAAGTCCGGTTGTGGGCTCCAAGAGGGTGACCGCCTTGTCGCGGTCACTTATTGTGTACGGCAGGTTGCCGTTTGAGATGGAATTGAAACTGACACTCGCAAGGGGTGCAAGCAATGGCGAAGCAGAAGTTTGAGCGAACGAAACCGCACGTCAACGTGGGGACGATCGGGCACGTAGATCACGGGA
>JBJXFJ010000196.1:0-3167 GCA_046154735.1 Chloroflexota bacterium
TCGGCGACAAAGCCAATGACGCCGGATTCCGCGTGAAGGATGTTACTCCTCCCACGGGAGTGGACCTTGAGCGGATGGGCAGCCGCCGCTCCATGCTCCAGATGCTAGACAAGTGGCAGCGCGGTACTGAGACCCGGCTAGCCAAGCTGGATGAGGTTGACGCCTACTACCAGAAAGCCTATTCACTGGTGAGTTCACCTCGGGTGAAGAAGGCGTTTCAGATTGAGGAGGAGCCCCCAAAACTGCGTGACTCCTATGGGCGCACGATGTTCGGCCAAAGCTGCCTGATGGCTCGCCGTCTGGTTGAGGCCGGAGTGCGCTACGTCACGGTGGGGATGCCTGGCTGGGATACGCACACCGACAATTTCCGCGATCTGAAAGACAAGCTGCTACCGGTGATGGACATGGCATATTCGGCCCTGCTCCAGGACACACATGACCGCGGCCTGACGGACTCGACGCTGATCATCTGTATGGGTGAGTTTGGCCGGACACCGAAAATCAATGCTGAGGCGGGCCGGGATCACTGGCCGGCCACGCAGGTTTTCGCCCTGGGCGGCGGGGGCGTCAAACAAGGCGTTGTGGTGGGCGCCACCAACGAGCGCTCCGAGTACCCTACTGAGCGGCCGTTGTCAGTGCAGGACTTCTCGGCCACCGTGTACCGCGCGCTCGGCATATCGCCCGATCTCGTCTATCCTTCCAATGAAAACCGCCCTACGAAAGTTCTCACCAGCGGCGAGCCGATTTCTGAGCTCATCGCATGAGGCCTTGGGCGATCTACTTGACCCTGGTCCCGCTGGCTTTGAGCCAGGAGTTGGACTACGGCAAGCACGTGAGACCGGTCATTGAGGCACGTTGCGCCGGCTGTCATAATCATGCCGTCATTGACAAGAAAGCGGTAGGTGGCGGCCTCGCGCTTGACTCCTACGATGCGATTGTCAAAGGTGTCGCCGGCCGCGCGATAGTTGTTCCCGGTAGTGCCAGCGGAAGCGAGTTGGTGAGGCGACTTGAGTCCAGCGATCCTGCGCGGCGCATGCCGCTCGGCGGCCCCCCGCTCGACCGCGCATCCATTGAACTTGTTCGGCGCTGGATTGAGGGCGGCGCCAAGCCCGGCTCCTCGATCTTGACTCTGACACCGCCCGATACCGTAGCAGCGCCGCCAGCGCCCAGCAATTTCACTGAAGTGTTCATACCCTTTGGGCATCGCCCTCCCGTGGTGTCACCGGCGGCCACCCGCGGCTCCCGCCCAAAGTCCGCCATTGATGTGCCCGCCGCGCTGATTGTGGAAGACGATGCTGCGGCCGAGCGGATCGTGACCTCTCCCTACAAGAACGGCATCGACGCGACCATCGGCCCGCTGGCGCCTGTGACGGCTCTGGCGTTTCATCCCGACGGCAAAAGGCTGTTGACTGGTTCGTCGGGGCGAGTCGTGGTCTGGGACCTTGACCGGCGAGTAGTCGCTGAAGAAATCAGCGAAGTTACTGGCAGCGTGAATAGTCTTGAGTTTAGCCCGGATGCGAAGTTGCTGTCCGTTGTCGGTGGCAGACCCTTTACTCCTGGCGACGTCCGGCTTTTTGACGCACAGGGACTGAAGCCGATTGCCCGGTTTGCGGCGCACAAAGAAGTGATCCTGAATCAGGCATTCAGCCCTGACTCAACACGCCTGGCCACGGTAAGCTTTGATCGCACTGTGGAGATCTGGGATGTTGCCACACGGAAGCGAATCGCGCAGATCGGCGATCACTCCGACACCGTGCAGTGCGTGGCCTTTGACCCTGCCGGCAAAAGGCTGGCAACCGGTAGCATGGATCGCACGGTGAAGATATCCGATGGCGTTTCCGGAAGCGGCTTGCTCACCATCAATCCGGAACTCAAGGGAATACTGGCTGTCGCTTTCAGCCCCGATGGCCGATACGTCTTGACCGCCGGTGAATCTCCTGAACTCCGCTGGTGGGAAATCGCCGACATCGGGGAGAGCGTGACTGAGCGGGGCTGGACGCCCTCACGGAAATTGCAGGGGCACGTCGGGGCTGTCTACCACATGCGATTTAGCCCGGACGGCTCGGTACTGGCTACCGCCAGTGGGGATCGCACTGTCCGGCTTTGGGATGGCAAGTCGGGCCAGCAGCTCCGGGCGCTGGTAGACGCGGACGACTTACTTTATTCGGTGGCCTTCAGCCCCGATTCACGGTTGATCGCCGCTGGCGGCGGCGACGGCATCACGCGACTATGGGAAGTGCATTCAGGAAAACTGCTGGGCCTATTCGTTCACCGGTCCATGCGGCGCACGGCTCCGGTGGAATGGTTGGCGGTGGACCCCGCAGGCCGCTTCGAAACGTCGCCCGGCTTGCGGGATAAAGTTCGTCAGAGAAGAGGGCAGAATGCGAAACTTCGCTAGGTGCCTGCTATTGCTCGTGGCAATGTGCTCGCTCTGGGGCCAGCGCGGTTACCCCCGCATCGAGACGGTGTTTCCCGGCGCGGTGACGCGAGGCGCTTCCACTGAAGTGATGTTGACGGGCCGATACAACCTGCGCGAGAGCACCCGAGTGCTGTTTGACCGACCCGGCATCGCCGGATCAGTCGTTGAGTGGCAGGACCTCGGCGATACCAAGCTCCCGGCCGACAAGCGAAAGCCTTTTGAGAAGGAAGGGCTGCGGATCAAAGTTGAGGCCGCCGGGGACACGGTGCCCGGAGTTTATGGATTCCGCATTCTCACCAGGGGGAGCCTGTCGGCTCTCGCGCACCTGTTGGTGGTGGGTGGAGAATCTGTCAACGAAGTGGAGCCGAATAACTCGGAGAAAGAAGCCCAGACAGTCAAGGCGGGAGTAACGGTGAACGGCCGCCTCGATGGCGACGCTGACTTGGACCTGTACCGGCTCGAAGCGAAGGCGGGAGACCGCATTGCGTTTCTGGTGTACGCCGCCCGGCTGCAGCGTCCTGTGCCCCAATTGGAGCACGACTTCTCCGACATCGTCATCAGCCTCCACGACGCGAAGGGAGCCGAGTTGGCAGCGGCCGATGATTCCGTCACCGAGGATCCGGAGCTTTCTTATTCTTTTAAGCACGCCGGTACTTACTATCTTCGTTTGCGCGAAGCTCGCTACCATTCCGGTAAAGACAAGTGGTGGTATGCATTGTCAGTCTCTAGCGAGGCAGTGATCAGATCG
>JBJXFJ010000201.1:0-5091 GCA_046154735.1 Chloroflexota bacterium
GATCGCCGCGCGGCGATCCAGCGACTAATTGCCCAGGCACAGCCAGGGGACACCATCTTGCTGGCGGGAAAGGGCCACGAGCAGCGCATGCTCGTTGGCAACGCAAAAATCCCCTGGAATGACGCGGACGAGGCTCACGCCGCTATTCAACGAGGCATGGCACTCTGAGCGAGGCATTCGTCCTTCAGCGAGATCTGTCTGGAGGGTGGCGTTCCGAGATGAGAACATGATCCCGGGGCGCTTTCGAGACTGCGAGACTGCCGTCGAAATCTTCCCGGTCCTGGGGTAGCTACTCAGAATTGGAGGGATGAGCCGGACTCGATATGCCGTTGCGAAGCCCTGCGCGGCCCATGGGGGTGCTCGTTCTCAGTATCCTGCCGAGCGCGCTGAGAGGGAGGTCCACCTCCACTAGCAGCGCACCGCGGCTCGCGCCAGCTCTTAGCTTGCCTCCACTGGCTGAGACCTATTCCGCTCATGCGCGTCGTTGACGTTGAAGGAATGCTGGCCGATCAATCCACGTGCCCGCATCCACCCTGCCCACCATGATAGGATGGCACGAATGGACGCTCGATCTCACAGTCCATGTGGTCGACGTTTTCACCTATGGGATTACCTTTCTTCTCTCGCACCCGCACATCCCAGAAGTCGGCCGCGACAAGCAGTGGGGCTGGACGCTCACAGGCCGCCCCCAGATCGGAACGGCCGGATCTCTACTCAATTCTGGGCGTGCCTCCTCATGCCAGCCAGGAAGCAATTCGCGCGGCGTACCGCAAGCAGGCCGCGCCACTCGTTGATCGGTGGTGGCTACCTGGACGTGCGGAGCGGCAACTCGCCAGACTCAACTCAGCGTACGAGATTCTCAGTCACGCCTCTCGTCGATCGGAGTATGACGCTCAGCAAGGCCTAGGACTCCGGCTCATTGAGCCGCTCAATGTACGTCAGGCTGAGATGGGCCACCTGGAGCCATTTGGCCCCGGCCGCCCAGGGCTTCACGGTCGCCGCACACGTGCCCGTGGCACGGGATTGCTAGACGCTGTGGTCATAGTCTTTGTTGTTGCACTGGCCCTGGGCACTGCCAGCGTCATTGTCAGCATGTTTTCACCTAGCTTGAGCGGCGTGCTAGACCTCACAGAGAATTGGGGGCTCACACCCAGGCGGCGTACCTCGGCCACGGACACTCGGCCAAAACCGCAGGCTTCACCAGAAATCGCCCTGGCCAGCCAGGCAACTGCACAGCCATCGCCCACAACTGCACCCCCAGCCGGAGTTGAGCGCTACGCCGGTACGGAGCTAGAGATCTCAGATCCCAACCCACCGCGCCGAACAGACCTCACGGTGACGCTTCGCCTGGTGCGAGACGGCCAACCGGTGGAAGGAGCTCTGGCGTATCTCATTGCTCGATACCGTACAACCGAGGAGCGATGGCCGCAGGGGACGGCCACGGTGCGGACGGACAGTAGCGGTCTTGCCCGTGTATCGTTCAATATAGGCGATGCCACGGCGGGTTTTCCGGTCCCGGTTGAGATGGTCACCCTCATTGATGGCCAGCAATTCTCCTGGCGCTCCCAGTTTATTCCACGATAGTTTTCGGACAGTTGAAGGCGAGAGTTGCCCGCAGATGAACAGGGGATCCCGCGTGCCACTGGGCACGCATGTCACAGCACCGGAACGAGTCCCGCGGTGAGCTCGTTCCGCGTACGGGTCCCCGCGACGAGTGCCAACCTGGGCTCCGGATTCGATTGCCTTGGATTGGCCCTGGGGCGTTACAACACCCTGACCGTGCGCCCATCTGACCGCACCCAGGTGATTGTGCGTGGAGAAGGCGCCGGGCGCCTGGCGAGTGACGGGCGCAACTTGATTTACCGCGCCATCACGGCCGCCTATGCGGAGCGCGCCGCAACGCCACCACCGCTGCTCCTGGAGTGTGAGAACACCATTCCCGTGGCGCGTGGTCTCGGCAGCAGCAGCTCAGCTATCGCTGCCGGACTGGTCATTGCCAGGGCCCTCCTGGACGGAGCTTTGAGCATGGCGTCGCTCATTCGCGTGGGCACACGCCTGGAGGGGCACCCGGACAATATTGTTCCATGCCTGCTGGGAGGAATTCAGGTATCGGTGACCTCCCAAGGCGAAGTGCTCACCTGTCCAATCACAGCACCACCGGCGCTTCGGGCGATAGTCTTTGTTCCGGATATCCCCATGCGGACAGAAGAGGCGCGCGCGGCACTTCCGCGAAGTGTGACGATGAAGCAAGCTGTGTTCAATATCAGCCGAGCGGCACTGCTCGTGGCGGCGCTTGAGCGAGGCCGGCTGGACCTCCTTGCCACGGCGACCGAAGACGCACTCCATCAGCCTCCGAGAAGTCGGATCTTCCCCGCATTTCCGCACGTCATTCAAGCCGCGCTTAGTGCCGGAGCACATGGCGCATTCCTTTCTGGCGCCGGATCAACCGTGCTCGCACTCGGGACCGAAAACAACGATAAGGTAGCGGACGCAATGCTACGCGCTGCCGCTGATCGCTCCATTGGAGGATTCACAGAGATTCTCGATCTGGATCAGCAGGGGGCAACGGTTACGGAGACATGACCCAACAAATTAGCGCGTCATCGCCCATCATCGTTCAGAAATACGGCGGCTCATCCCTGGCCACCGCGGAGCGAATTCGCAATGCCGCCCGTCGCATCGCCGCCGCTCATGCAAGCGGCGCTCAGGTCATCGTTGTGGTCTCGGCCATGGGCGATACCACGGACGAGCTACTCAACCTTGCCCGAGAGGTTTCCGCTGACCCCCCCGCACGAGAAATGGATCTCCTTCTCTCCACCGGGGAAACCATCTCGGCCGCGCTCATGGCCATGGCCCTCGGGGCACTCGGGCTGCGCTCGGTTGCCCTCACGGGCGGGCAGGCCGGGATCCGCACCGACACCATCCATAGCCGCGCCCGAATTACCGACATCAACCCGCAACGACTCCGCCAGGAGCTCGGAAGCGACGCCATCCCCATTGTCACCGGCTTTCAGGGCGTGAATGACACGGAGGACGTGACCACCCTTGGCCGCGGCGGATCTGACACGAGCGCGGTGGCGCTCGCGGCCGCGGTACAGGCCGATCGATGCGAGATTTACACGGATGTGGAAGGAATCTACACGGCCGATCCGCGCCTCGTCCCGGAGGCCCGCAAGCTGGAGCAAGTCTCTTATGAAGAGATGCTAGAATTGGCGCAACTTGGCGCGCGAGTAATGCACCCTCGCGCGGTTGAGCTGGGTGAGCTCTATGACATGCCCATTCTGGTGGCATCCAGTTTTGTAGACGCACCCGGCACCCTGATTACACGAGCAGAACACGTGGAAGTACGGAAAAATGTTCGCGGCCTCGCGCATGACACGGACGTCGGCAAGATCACGGTCACGCGTGTTCCCGATCGACCGGGCATTGCCCATGCCATTTTTGCGCCGCTGGCAACAGCCGGCATCAGCGTGGACACCATCGTCCAGAACGCCGGCCTTGATAGCCATACTGATATCTCGTTTACCGTGACGCGAGGCGATGTGGCCCTGGCGCTGCCGCTGGTGGAACAATGCGCGGCCGAGATGCATGCGGGCGGCGTCAGCTCTAGCGAGAACCTGGCCAAGGTATCCATTGTCGGCACCGGCATGCAGAGCGCACCGGGTTTCGCGGCCCGCATGTTCGGCTGCCTCTCAGATCGCGGTATAAACATTGAGATGATTACGACATCCGATATCCGAATAACCTGTATCATCGAGCGCGATCGTGTAAAAGAGGCGCTCGAAGTGTTACATCGCGCATTTGAGCTCGACCGCGACGCCTGATGGCAGGTCGAGATGGGGGCTGGTTAGCGCGCGCCCAAGCTGGCGTGCAGAAACTGTGGAGCGGACAGCAGGGACGCGTGCGCGCCGCGGGACGGCGTCGGCACGTGCAGGCCATGCCCACGGCGCAATATCGGCCCGCACCCGTGGAACAGTGGTCACAGCGCCGCCAGCTCGGCCATTATTCTCGCCCCGCTCGCCGAGGCGGAGGAGACCACAATGCTACCACCCTGGTCATCATCATCATTGTGGTTGCCCTCGGACTGGGCCTGCTCTACGCCGTGAGCTCATGGTTGAACGCGGGAGCGGTGAGTCGGAATGGCAGCCCCACACCGGCGCCCGCAGTCGCTTCGCCCACCGTCAGCCCGCCAATTTCTGCACCCGTGTCCAGCCCTGCCGCGCTGCCGAGCCCTCAGGGCGTGGTCCTTGGCACACCGGGTACCGTTGTCATCCAGGGCGCTGCGCCCACCCCTGAGCCTCCGCCCGGAGCACGCCGCACCCACCGAGTAGCACAGGGAGACACCCTGGCGAGAATTGCACAGCAGTACGGCACCACGGTAGACGCCATCATGCGCGCAAACAACTTCACTGACCGGGGGCGAATCCTACGCGTGGGCGAAGAGCTAGTCATTCCCGCACCCTGAACCAGCGCTGCTCCGGACACGGGAGCTCAACTCAACACACCGTGGCCCAATCAGGCAATGGCTGATGTGACGATGTTTGAATTAGAATGAAGTCCCCGTACAGTCCGCCGATGTAGCTCAGAGGAAGAGCAGCTGTTTCGTAAACAGCAGGCCGTCGGTTCGAATCCGACCATCGGCTCCACGATAGCCGAGCAGACAACGATGTTCCCATTCCTTGAGCAGCGGGAAGATCGTTACGACGACGGAGCCAGAACAGCGCGTCTTGCGGTGTGATTGCGGACGAGTTGGTCAACAACACCACTCCGTCCCCACCTCGGTGTGCCGGCACGAGCCATCGCGCTTCGAGATCACATCCGTCAGTGCGGAAGCACACGTTCGCGCAGTGCGACCATTTCCCGACTCACCTGCATGTGCGGAGGTAAGGCTACTCGACAATCGATTTGAGCACTGTAGCCCGTTCCTCCGGCCTTTGGTGCCTGGACTGCATCCTTGATCGGGTACATCCGACAATGACACTAAAATACTGGATTGCTGTTATTCCTAGTGGGTCAGTTGACACGAGTATCGCCATTGGGCCGTCCGGAGCGCGGGCGTCTCGCCCGTCCCGATCAGCATGCGGGGTGATC
>JBJXFJ010000206.1:0-16248 GCA_046154735.1 Chloroflexota bacterium
CGCTTTGGGTGTTCCCAAGCCCAGTCCGGGGGATGAGCAAAGCGGCGCTCCCGCACGCCGCACTCCAAAGCGCGGGCGCGCAATTCATGCTGTTACCTGCCCGCACGGCCGCGCTACACACTTGTCCCCTAGATTCTGACCTTTTGAGCTCCTGGCCCAGGTGATTGACCAACAAGGCATTGGCCGAGGTCCCGGTGTGTGACTGAGATACGGTATGTGTGGGAGGATTGACTCCCGCGGCGAAGGCCGCGCGGGAGACGCGTGATGTTGGATCGGACGAGGCTCCTTCTTACCCTGACGCTGGCAGTCCTTAGTTTATCGGGAAGCGTGGTCCTGCCCAGTGCCGGCCATGCCCAGGTTGCGCCGGGCGCCAGTCTCACGGTGCTCCGTGGCACAACGGCGGTCTTGAAGGCCGACGGAAGCCCACTTTCGCCGGCGCCGAACGGGTTGACCCTGAGCATCAATGACCAGGTTTCAACGCTCTCCGGGGCGGGAGCGCTGGTGACATTCTTCGACGGATCAGAGATCGAGCTTGGCTCGGACGCGGCGATGATCATCCGCGAGATGGCCCGCCAGGGCGCCGCCGTCAATATTCGCATTGAGAGCATCGTTGGCTCGTCCGTGCACCGTGTGATCCAGTTCACTGACCCGGCCTCCTCCTACCTGATTGAGACGCCCACCACGGTGGCGGCAGTGCGCGGAACGGAGCTGGGACATCGCCGTGATCCTGCCGGAGATGTGTCGGTGGCCGTGGCGGAGGGCACTGTTGAATTCCCAGGGGTGGGTCAGGCGCTGGGACCCGGTGAGCGCCGTTGGGTCACGCCTAATGGAACGGTGCTCAGCGGTAAGTTTCCCCTTGGCTCATCCCTCTTCAATGCCGTGGCGGAAGATGTATCGAGTGGCGGCGGCGAGGGCCAGGACAGGGACAAGGACGAAGATAAGGAACGTGAACGTGCGCGAGACCGGGATAGGCGGTGATCACGGCATCCGCGACGCTCATACCTCTTGGGTGAGCGAATGCCGAGAATCGATGCATTGCGCCGTCTCGGTTCCGACCCGCACCGGCTTGCCTTGCGTTCCGCGCCGGTCCCTCGTGTTACTGTACGTGTGAGCTCCGGCTTACCTCACCTCATGGGCTTCAACTCAGTTCGTCTCGAGTCTGGCACCTGCACGACACTTGTCGTGTCTAGACGCATGTTCAATTCATGATCGACCATTCCAGAGAATCCGGCCGGACACCTTCGCGCGACACAATCGAGCATGACGACTTTCCAGACAGCGCGCGCCGGCGCAATGTGATGGTCACCTGCATTGCCGCGGCCATTGCCTCCATCGGCTTCCTCTTCGTTATTCCGATATTTCCGCTGTATATCCAGACGCTGATTGATGGCGATCTCGCCGAGGCCGCGGCGTGGTCGGGCCTCGCAATTGGCATCTCGCCCATGCTTTCGGCATCCACGGGACCGTTCTGGGTCTGGCTGGGCCAGCGAGTGGGGCAGAAAGCCATGCTGATCCGGTCGGTGGCGGCCATTGGCCTGGCCACGGCGTTCATGGCCTTTGCCACGCATCCCATCCATCTGGTGCTTGACCGAGTCATCATTGGACTATTTGGGGGAATTCCGGTTGCTTCCATGGCGGCGATCACGGCTTCGGCGCGTCGCCATGAGCTGGGGCGGGCTATTGCCATGCTGCAGTCCGCCCAGCAGTTTGGCCCCACCATCGGTCCGTTGCTCGGCGGAGCACTGGCCACGTTCTTTGGCTTTCGCTCCAGCTTCATCGTCGCGGCGGCGCTCTTTGGAGCTGCTTGTGTGGTGACCTCGGTGATGTATCGCAATCCACCCCAAGTGGAGCCGTCACCTCGCCGGGCCGGTGAGTCATCTGGTGCCAAACCGCGTACGTTGCGATTCTGGGCGCCGCTGGCGGCGTTGTTCACGGCCAACTTTGTGGATGGCAGCTTCATGTCGCTCCTGCCCGTGGTGATTGGTCCGCTCGGAGCGCCGGCTGAGTCCATCACGCTCATCGCGGGAGCTGGCGTGTCCGTTGCCGGTATCGCGGTTGTCTGCGCGGCCAATGTGGCCGGCCGATTGGATGGGCGCATCCCAGCGTTCTCGTTTATCGCACCCGCGTTAGCTCTGGCCGCGCTCCTGGTGTTCGGCTTGCTGCTGGTGGATTCCTGGTGGCAGTTCGTCACCGTACGGGTGCTGATTGCGCTGGTGGCTGGCAGTGTGCCCACCCTGGCCTTTAGCGCCGCGGCGAACCAGGCGAGCTCAAGTGAGCGAGCCACGGCCGTGGGCGTGGCCACAAGCGTGGGGATGCTCGGCTGGGCGGCCAGCCCATATATCTCCGGGTTGATGGTGGGAATCGGATTGCATTGGCTCTACGCGGGTGCGGGTATTGCCATGCTCCTGGCGTCGGTGCTCGTCTGGTTTGCTGGTCGGACCGCAGAATCCGGGGTTGGTCTAGATTCCGGCAGCCCGTGACTCGCGGCTGCCAATGCCGGCCAGGAGGCCAATGCCCAGCCAGAGGCTCATAAGCAGCCAGTCTGGCATGGTGGCATTCGTGTTTACGAGGAAGATCATGACCAGTGTACCCAGCATCCCCAGCGCTATCGAGATTTTCAAGCCAGGTCTCCGGATCTGCACATCCAGCACCTGGCTGGCGAAGACCCCGAAAACGAGTCCGAGAAAATACGTCCCGATAGACAACCAGAGCACGGGGTTACAGACTCACCACTCGGTCAGCCTCAACCACAAGATTGGCAAAGAGCTTTGGATTCATGAACTGGGCGTTCTTGCCTGCGAGATCCGCTTCGGTCACCCCACGGGCGCCACTACAGGTGCCTCAAACATAAATTGGGATCTCATGTTCAATGACCCGCTGAAGCAGTTCACCCACGGTTGGCCAGCCTACACCCTGTACGGCCGCGGCGATGCTGTCCTTCATAAGATAAGTGGCCTCGCCGGCGAGGGCGATCATGGCTCGGTGCCCAGCTTCAATGGCGCCCAGGGCATCGCCAAAGGCCAGCGTTGCACGCGTTGGATCATCGGATCCGAAGGTGCTCACGTACAGAATCAGTGCCAAATCAGTTCGCCTCCAGCGCAGCGCCGCACGTGAATTGTACGGCTCTGCGCCTCATGTCGACATCGCTGACGCCTATCCAGTTGTTGCGATGGGCTTAGTGCTGAGCGGTTTCCGTTTTTGGGCTGCTCATGAGACCCGCACCAAAGGCCGCCGCGCCGGCTAGCAGGATCACTGTCGCGGACACCGGCGACATGCGTAAGCCCAAAATGCTATCAAGGGAGAGTTTGCCTGGTCCGCTGGTCATGAGCGCGAGGGCAATGATTGTGTTTGTGAGCGGGAGCTCAGCGCCGCCCTCCGAAGCCCAGATTGGCTTGTCGGCATGCGCCTTCTGCGTGGCCATGATCATGGAGCCAAGGATTCCCACGGGACCCAGTGGGAAGGCCAGGCCGAGCGCCGTGAGCACTCCGCTGGAGAGCTCCGTGGCGCCCGCCGCAACGGCCCAGGGCACTCCTGGACGAAGTCCAATAGATTCCAACCACTGGCCTGTCCCCAGAGGGCCGCGTCCGCCCCACCAGGAGAAGAGTTTCTGAGCGCCATGCCCCACCATCAAACTACCCAGGCCCATCCGCAGGATTAACAAGCCGAGATCGTGCATCGCATCCATCCTTACCGCGAGGTGCGCCCAGGCGCCCATCTCTGACCATGCAAGATCGATACCCAGGTCACATTCCAGAGAACGGGTGTGCGTCGGAGTTTCCGGGCTCCACTGGGAGCGCCGCCATCCCTGGCGGCCCGGCCCCTGAGGGCCGCACCGCGCGGTCGCAATCAACAACCGGGAGTCTGGAGAGCGGCCTCGACGGCCGGGACCCCAAGGATGGCAGCGCTCCCAGCGGGGACGGGCCGGCTTTGCCCATGCGGGCCGGGAATCTTTGAACCGCACGTCCAGAGGACTGGTTTTGGAGACCCTCTGGCCTCCACGTGATACACTTCTACGATTCGCCATGGGTGTCGGAATGCTGCGCGATGCGCCTGCTGCTGAGGAGATCACGGTGAGGCCGGGCCGCACTGGAAGCGGGACCCTCCAGGGCTTGCTTGATGCTGTCCTGGGCGTGGCGGGTGCGGTTCCCGTTCGACTCAAGATCATGGGCATGGTATTGGGCATTGTGCTCATGCTGGGACTGGGCATGTTGATGAGCATGCGCTCATCCCTGGTGACCGAGCTCGAGACACTTCCGGAGACTCAGGCTGCACAGGTGGCTGAGCTCGTCTTCAGAGGAGTGATCGTTAGCACGATTAGCACTGGTTTGATAGGCATCGCCGCGGCCACGATCCTCACGTACCTCCTTACGCGGCCCATTTTAGAACTGGTCGATGTGGTGGATGCCGTTGGTCAGGGCCAGCTTTCACAGCGAGCGCGGATCCGCGCTCGGGATGAGGTGGGCCGCCTCTCAGCCGCGTTCAATGGAATGATCGAATCACTTGAGCGGTCACAGATTGAGCTCCAGCGCTCTCACGGAGAGGTGGTGCGCAGAAATCAGGAGCTTTCAACTTTGAATACCATTGCCGCGATCGTCAGTCGATCATCCTCGCTCCGTGATGTGCTTGAAGAATCGCTCCGAACGGTCCTTAACGTGACGCGCCTTGATCATGGGCGATACTACGTGCGTGAGGCCAACGATCGTCTGACGGGCGTGACTGCGCAGCGCACCACACTTTCGCCCAGCATTCAGGATACAGAGGCCTGGGTTCTCGGTGAGCGTGCCTCTGAGACGTTTCAGACGGGGCATTTCGGCATGCGGGTAATCGCGCGACGTGTGCTCATCACGATACCGCTTGTCGTTGGTGATCGGGTGCTGGGTGTGCTGGCCCTGGGTGGTCCGGTGAGCGAGACGCCGTCGGACGATGACCAGCGATTGCTACAGGCCGTGGGCAGTCAAATCGGCATGTCCATTGAAAAGGCGCAGCTCTGGGAACAGCTTCAGGAGAAGGAACAGGTGCGTGCCGGGCTCCTTCAAAAAGTTATCAGCGCCCAGGAAGAAGAGCGAAAGCGGATCGCTCGAGAGCTGCACGATGAAACGAGCCAAATGCTCACCTCGCTGGCGGTTGGGCTGAAGCTGCTGGAGGGCACCCCAGACCAGGACCGCATGCGGGCGCACGCGGCGGAGCTTCGAGAGCTTGCCGCCAGTACCATTCGCGCCGTGCACACGCTCGCATTTGAGCTGCGTCCGAGCGTGCTTGATGATCTTGGACTGGTGGCAGCCGTCGGTCGATACTGTCGATCGCTCCAACAACGTGGACTGGACGTGGATTTCCATGTTGCGGGAATGGAGGACACCCGGCTCGCTCCCGAGACGGAGATCGCGGTCTATCGGATCATCCAGGAAGCTCTGACCAATGTGGTGCGCCATTCCGAAGCAACCGAGGCGAGCGTGGTGCTGGAGCGACGCGCACATTCTATTCTGGCTATCGTCGAGGACAACGGCCGTGGATTCAATGTGGATCAGCTTCTCGATTCGTCCATGCGTGATCGGTCGCTTGGCCTCTACGGCATGCACGAGCGAGCGGCGCTCGTGGGCGCAACGTTAACGATCGAATCCAGTCTTGGAAACGGCGCCTCGGTCTTTGTGGAGACTCCGATTCTCACGCCCGCCGAGGGCAGTGGATGAGCCTGAGCCCCGTGCGTGTTATCCGGGTGCTCATTGTGGACGATCATGCGATCCTGCGCTCAGGATTGCGGATGCTTCTAGGCGCGCAACCGGACATGCATGTTGTGGGTGACGCGGCTGATGGCGCGGAAGCCGCGCGGCTGGCTGCAGAGCTTGAGCCAGACGTGGTGCTGCTTGATCTGGCAATGCCAGGGATGGGGGGCCTGGACGCACTACGGATCATTAAGCGCGACACACCAGCCGCGCGCGCGTTGATTTTGAGCCAGTATGACGATGAAAGTTACCTCCGGCGTGCGCTTGAAGCGGGCGCCTCAGGATACGTACTGAAACGCGCGGCTGACATTGAGCTGCTTTCCGCTATTCGAGCCGTGGCGCGCGGCGAGGTGTATTTGGAGCCCATGCTGACTCGCCTCGTTGTGAACGACCTCTTTCGTCGAGGCGATCAGGGCTCGCCCGCGGAGCGCGTACCCGCGCTGAGTGAGCGCGAGCGCGAGGTGCTGCAGCTCGTGGCGTTAGGGCACACCAATCAGCAAATTGCCGATCGCCTGGTGCTCAGTGTGAAGACCGTGGAGACATATAAGGCGCGTGTTATGGAGAAGCTGGGCGTGCGTGGACGGGCCGCGCTGGTCCGCTATGCCATGGAGCAGGGGCTTATCTGAATCGCGCTGGCACCGCGCGCCGCCCAGAATGACGGGTTGGGTCTGTCAGGTTTTTCCTGACACGGCATGTGGGGAAATCAGGGTTTTCCCCTCTACCCTACACAGTGGCCTAGCCGCCACAATCTTGTGACTGAACGGCACCGCGAACGATATCACAGCCGCCAAGGTCAACTGGAAGATGTCAGTAAATCCGCGAACACGACAGCGACAGATTGTCACGCGCTCGTTGGCTGGAGAATCGTCCGAGCCGGCTGCGCGTCCGCTAGGACGGTGGGCCGATGATGGCGCGCGAGGCGCCGTGGCGCCGGCTCGTGGGACCGTTCGTGATAGCCTCGGGAGCTACCTCGGGGAGGTTGGCAAGATCTCCCTGCTTACCCAGGCAGACGAAGTTGAATTGGCGGAGGCGATACGCTGGGGTACGGAGGCACTCGCCGAGCTGGAAGCCGGCGGCCTGCCACTTGAAAAGATTGAAGAGCTGGAGGACTCGGTGGCCCGCGGCGACGCGGCTCGGGCGCGACTGATCGAGTCCAACCTGCGCTTGGTCGTTCGCATCGCCTCGCGGTATCAAGGGCGTGGTCTCTCGCTCGAGGATCTCGTCAGCGAAGGCAATTTCGGCCTCATGCGCGCCGTTGAGCGATTTGACGAGCGGCGCGGATTCAAGTTTTCCACCTACGCGTGCTGGTGGATCATGCAAGCTGTTGGCCGAGCACTCGCAGACCACTCACGTATTATCCGTCTGCCTGTGCACCTCCACGTAGCCAAGCAGCGGCTGGCCTGGTTGGAAGAGGATATGAATCGGCGCCTGGGACGTGACCCACTGGAGGCGGAGCTCGCCAAGGAGCTGGGGATCTCGGCAGAGTCGCTGCGTGCGCTGCGTGCTTCCGATAGAGAGCCTGCCCGCCTCGAGATGGTTCGTCACGAGGACGATGGCGAGGAGCTAGGCGCGTCGCTTGAGGATGACGATCCCGGCCCAGTGGAAGAAGCCATTGAGGATCTGATGCGCGATGACGTGGTGCATCTGTTGGATCGATTGCCCATGCGTGAGCGGCGTATCCTGGAGCTGCGTTACGGACTGGCTGACGGCCGAGAGCACACGCTTGCACACATTGGGCGGAGTCTGGGCCTCACTCGAGAGCGCGTGCGCCAACTTGAGCGCCAGGCGATCTTCCGCCTCCGTCAGGAACCGGATGTTGATTGCCTGGTAGGCTATCTCGAGTAGTCTTTTCACCGAGCTTGGAACACGGGTTCATCAGCAAAAGCGGCGGTCCAGCAAGGACCGCCGCTTTTGCTATCGGTGCCAATCACTCTAAGCGGAACAAGCGTCCAGGCGCATTTATCTTGGGCAGTGGGATTTGAGAGGGAACCGCTCGCTAATCTGCCACTGCCCGTCCACATTTTCACGCATGAGCAGCACCTCGCGGGCGCTACACAGAATGGGGAGAGCGGGGCGGAGGCTTTTCGCAATGCGCGTACGCATCGCATCGTCGCAGGTGTGGGCAACGGTAAGATGGGGAACGATGGATGGGAACGCACCACCGTACGGCGGTGCCTCCGGAAAGCGCTCAGCGAGCGTCCGAATCAGGCTCACAAATGGCTCATCCGGTACCGGTGCCAGGTACTGAATCCCAGGAAATGTGCCCTCGGAGACCAGACTGAACTGGAATGCCGGCGTGTCGTCAAACAGCGCTCGAAGCTCGCTCGATACAGCTGGATTGCAGCTCGCGGACGAGAGGTACGGGAAGATGAGCGTGATGTGGGGCGGGACACCGTGGCCTGCACTTGGGTCAAACAACCTTCGCCATTGACCAATCACCGGTTCCGCGGCTGGCACGGGGATAAGCAGCGCGGTGCGGAGAAGATGCTTACTCACCGCGCGAGCATAGGATAATACTGCCTTCCCACGCCATCTTATGCCGGAATGACTGGATGAATATGGCCCAGGTTGGCCGTGAATTATGAGGTCACCGCCTGGCCGTGGAGTGGCGCGTTACACTCTACTGCGTGTCGTCTCATCTGCCTGGACGTTGCATCCTTCATGCCGATGCTGACCGTTTCTATTTTGCTGTTGAGGCCATTGAGCGGCCCGAGCTTGCGCTGCTGGATAGACCGGTCATCATTGGTCATGATCCACGTCAGGCGCCGCGCGCGGTGGTGACCACCGCCAACGATCCGGCCAGGGCGCTTGGAATAGACAGCGGTCTGTCCTGCCGCGTGGCCCTAGGGCGAGCGCCAAACGCGGTCTTCGTGGCGCCGCGCATGGACATCTACCGTGAATACTCGCGCCGACTCATGGTAGCTCTGCGCAGTGCTACCGACACACTGGAGCAGCTTTCCGTTGACGAGGCCTGGATAAACTGGGACAAACATGGCTTTGACCTCGGCTCCGCCATCGATCTCCGCGGCCACATTCGCGAGGTCACCGGTCTGTCCGTTTCTGTGGGCGTTGCGCCCTCGAAGCTGCTAGCGAAAATGGCCACGGAGTCGGCCAAGGCAACTCAGCAAGGTGCGCTGGTGATAGCACCTGCGGAGGTGAGCGCATTCCTCGGTCCACTGCCCGTTGAATCTCTGTGGGGTGTGGGCCCCAAGACTGCCGGACGGCTCCGGAGTCTCGGTCTGGTGACCATTGGTGCTGTGGCCGACACCGCGCTGAATCAACTCCAGGCCGCCTTTGGCCCGCGTCATGGTCGCGTTCTGGCTGAGCACAGCCGGGGGATTGACCATTCAGAGCTGGCTCCCATCAGACCTCCGAAGAGTTTTTCCGCCGAACGCACGTTCCAAAGCGATGTCACGGATAGAGCGGAGCTCTGGGAAACCATGCAGCATCAGGCCCGCAATCTGGCGGAGAGGCTGGAACGCCGGGGGTTATCGGCGTCTGAGATCGCGGTGAAGCTCCGTTACGCGGACTGGGAGGACCTCGTACGGCAGGCGAGCTTGCCAACCCCCACCACGAGCGCGGTAATACTCGCTCAAGCAGCAGCCGTACTCATGCGCCGCGCATGGGATAAGAATCGCCCGCTGCGCCTCCTGGGGATGAGAGTGAGTCGATTCTCCGCGCAAGGGGAGCCCTATCAACTTGAAATTCCATGGGCATGAAGCGCAACCGCCTAACTGTTTGGCTCGTGAGCCCTTGCAACGATCAGGCCTTCCGGGCGTGAAGCGCGTACCGCTCGCGATCCACGGGGCCGCCCCAGAGCTGTTCATCCATCAATAGCTCTGAATGAGCATCACTGAAACCAGCAGTCTCTGCTACAGAGATAAGCTCGCTTGCCGTGGCGCCATCAAAGAGTGGAAGCGTCTCATGGATGGCCTGGTAGTCGCTCTTGATGGATTCCCGAGGACGCAACGGACTGGACCACAGCCCTTCAATCAAGATGATCCTGCCGCCTGGACGAAGCACTCGACGCCACTCGAGCAACGCGCCGGTCGGATCTGGCAATGTCCAGACCACGTGCCGCTCAATGACGAGGTCGAAACTCGCGTCCGCATACGGGAGATTCTCCGCGTCAGCCGTGTCAAACCGAACATTCAGTGACTGTTGTTCCGCCTTGGCTCGGGCTCGCTCCAACATGGCATCCGAGAAATCCGCCCCGGATGCTCGATGGCTGAGGCTGGCGAGCTGGAGTGCCAGGAACCCCGTTCCACAGCCAACATCCAAAACGTCAATGGCGTCTGCTCCTGCCCAGGCCTGTAATCGCTCGCGCCAGGCAGCACGCTGTTCCGGTGATTGCGGTGCGTGAGTGACGCCCTCATCAAAGGTGGCTGCTCGGCCGGACCAGTGGCGGCGAACCACGTCTTTCACGGCGTTTTTCGTCCAGAAGAAGGACATTATTCATGCTCCCGGAATTTCGATGATTGACCGAGAGCGAATCCTGGGCAACGTCCAGGCTCTCGAGACACTGCTGGGACATTGGTACGCGGACGACGGTGAGGTTCTTCGTCTCACGAGCAGGACGCTCGGATTCGCCAGCCGCTGCTGTGGCCGAGTCTACTCAACGTTCCGGGACCATGCAAGTCGGGTCGGTATAATTGGGATGCTATCTCCTTGCAGATTGGCTGGGAGCACTCATGCTCAAAACTTGGGGGGTCATATTGGCCTTATTGGCAGCAGTCACTCCCGGCGCAAGCCCGGGGTCCGCGAATGACGGCGATGTCCGCCGTTCCCAGCTTGCAAATGGAATCACCGTGCTCACCAGCGAGCGCCCCGAGGGGCAGGTTGTGGCCTTTCATGCCGGTTTTCGTGGTGGCTCCCGCGATGAGGATGATGCCACCGTGGGCGCGGCACACTTTATGGAGCACATGTTCTTTCAGGGCGCCAAGCGCTACGCTGATCAGGCATCCATCTTCGATAGCGTCACCTCACGCGGTGGATGGATCAATGCGTTCACCAGCTTTGAGCAGATCGCCTTTCAAGTTGTCGTCGCGGCGGAGGATTTCGATATTGGGCTCGATGTGCTGTCAGATATCCTCGTCAATTCCACATTTCCCGCTGACAAGGTTGACAAAGAGCGGGCGGTGGTGCTGGAAGAGCTGAATCGAGGCCGCAATAGCCCTGAGCGATATGCAGATGAGGTGCTGACCAAAGCGATGCTCACCGGGCATCCCGCGGAGCGCCTGCCGATTGGAAGCCGGGAGACGGTGAACAACTCCACGCGTGAAGTCCTGGTGGATTTCCGTGACAGATATTTCGTGTCTGGCAATATGGTCATCGCGGTGGTGGGCCCGGTGAGCCACGAGGCCGTGTTGGCCAAGGTGACGCCCGCGTTTGCGGGAATGCGTTCAGGTTCGCTCTATGATCGGACGGTTGTTGCACCGCCCCCGGCGAAGCCGCAGCGCATCGACATTCAAGCGGGCTCCAGCCAGGGGCGCGTACTCGTTGGCGCACCCGTTCCCGGTTTGAATAGCGAAGAGCAGTATCCGCTCGATGTGCTCGCTGAGATTCTGGGCTCCTCAGGCCGGCGGTTGATGAACGATCTGCGTGACCAGCGCGGTCTCGTGGCTGACGCGGGCAGTAGCTCCTATCAGTTGACAGACGTTGGCCTCTTTGAGCTCTATGCAAGCGTGACCCCGAGCGGCACCGAAGCAGCCCTGCAAGCGCTCCGTGAGCATCTCGAGCAGGTTCGTAGCGCTGCTCCTTCCGATGAAGAAGTCACCAATGCTATCCGCTACATTGAGGGCCGAACAGAGCTTGGGATGCAAGGCTCAATCCGCCAGGCCGGCACAATTGCCGGTCCGCACACATTGGGTCCGGCCGCGGACATTGATGTCTATCTGGAAGGGATCCGAAGGGTGACACCTCAAGCGATTCAAGCCGTTGCGGAACGCTATCTTGATCCGGACATGCTCACCGTTGTGGTGGTGAAGCCATGACCGCGTTTGGAACGTCTTCAGCGCTCCTGGCCGTGCCGTACGTCTTCGCAACGCTCTCGCTCCCGATGGCCGCGATGCCGAGCGAAGCTCCTGGCGGGGCAGACTCGGCTTCCACGGTGCTGGCCAATGGGATTGTGGTGCTGACGCGAGAGCGGAAGGGCGCCGATGTCATTGCGCTCCAGGTCCTTGTGGGCAGTGGCGCGCGTGACGAAGCTGATGATCAGGCTGGCGCTTCAAAGCTCTGGGAGCAGCTCATGACGCAGGGCACTCCCACGCGGCCAACCCCCGGGGAGGTGCTTCGCCACTTCAGCATAACCGGTGGCATGATCGGCACCCGCGCAACCTGGGAGACTTTCTGGCTGAGTACCATTGCGCGTGGGCCAGATTTCCCCGAGGCGCTCAATGTCCTATCCGATATCTTGCTCAATTCCGGTACGACGGACGAGTTTGTAGAGCGTGGTCGGCGGATATCCCTGGACGATGTGGCCCGCCGCAAGAACGCGCCCGCACGCTGGATTCGTGATGTTCAGGTTGAAGAGCTCTATGGCCGAGAGCTGGCTCGCCGAACACCGGCTGGCGATCCAGAGAGTCTGCAGTCGCTCACCCCTTCTGCCCTGAGGCGGTTCCACGCGGAGCATTTCCGTGGCGGAAATATGATTGTTGCCGTGGTTGGCAATATCTCGCATGAGGATGCCGTCAGCCAGGTGAGCGCAGCGCTCGGCGGGGTGCCCGCGGGAGCTCGGCCGAGCCGTGTGCCTCTCCCTCCACTCCAGGCCAAGCCGATCTGGAAAGAGATCAAGGCGGGCACGGACCAGGCCGAGGTCGTGTTGAGCGTTCCCGCCGTGGGCCGGCTCCATCCCGATTATTACCCGCTGCTCATCTACGATCGCATCATGGGCCTGCCCAGTGGACCGCTCTTTGGCGAGGTGCGCGACCGCTACGGACTGGCCTACTCCGTGGGCAGCGGCATTACGGCCTTCCGCGAGACTGGCGATTGGTCTATCTCGGCGGGCACCGCGGCTGGCAACGCGGAGCGGCTGCGGGATATTGCTCTGGATCAAGTCCGTTCCATGCGTGATGAGCGCATCACTCAGGCCAGCGTTGACGCTATCAAAACCTATCTGCTGGGGACGTTCGTCGTTGGCCTCGAGCAATATTCCGACGATGCCATGGCGCTGGCACAACTCGCCTGGAACGGCCAGACGCTAGACGATCATCGGGCGAAAATTCGTGCTGTCACGGCCGATGATGTCCAGCGTGTCGTTCGAACCTATCTGGATCCGGACAAGTTCCTCGCGGTGGTGTTGCGACCGTAGACTAGGCTTGACCACGGGCCTCGGTGTTTGATGGCCCCGGTCTCTCTTTGGCGCTTCTGGAGTGCTGAAGGGAGGCCGGGGCCATCATTCTCTCTCATACCCGTCACTCACCCTCCACCGGCTGCACATCGGCCGGCGGGTCATCCTGGCCGATCTCAATGGCCAGATCGATGAATAGATCGTTCTCATCCATAGTCATGGCACTACCCCCGTTGCCCAATTGTAAGCAGCCGAGCCAGACATTGCTGTGCACTGGATGACATTCCTGCATGCAATCTCGATGAGAGTTGCGCTGGCCGGCGCGGCTTAAGGCTCCGCTGCCTCGTATGGAAGTGGAGGCAGGCGGGAAGCCCTCACCTGCGGTGCCACAACTGGATTCTCACCCTCCACATGCTGGCTAGAAACGTCAGGAACTGGCGGGGATTGGGTGACCGTTGCCGCGACCTTGGCATGGTGATTGCAGCCTCGCCCCTGAAATTCAGCTTGATATGGGGGAGCTTGATGTCAACATCCAGGTATGAGACACGAACAGCGGTCACGATGCTCGATCGCATTGCTGAGCTTGACCGACTCGACGGCCTCGCGGATCGCGCGCAGTCAATTGCGACGAAGGTTGCGGAAACTCTCGGTCGTCCGGCGATCAATGCATTGCACGGTACCTGGTTGGGACATCCGTTACATCCAGTTCTCACCGATGTCCCGTTGGGCGCGTGGTCGGCAACGTTTATTTTTGATCTGATGGAGCCTTCAAGTGGGCCGCGCGCACGGCTTGGGGGCGATATCAGCCTGGCTGTCGGATTGGCCGGAGCGTTTGGAGCGATCCTCACTGGCTGGAATGACTGGCGCCACACCTCCGGGCGGGCCAGACGCCTGGGTGTGGTGCATGGACTGCTCAATGGTGCGGCCACGCTCTTGTATAGCGGCTCCCTGATCGGTCGTATGACGGGTGCGCGCAGCCATGGTCGCACGCTGTCCATGGTCGGTTTTGGGATCTCGAGCGCTTCTGCCTATCTTGGAGGGGCCCTGGTGTACGGCGAAGGGATCGGGGTGGATCACGCCCGTGGCGTCAGCGCGCCACCGGACTTTCGCCGAGTGATGCTGGAGGCCGATCTCCCCGATGGGACGCCACGGCGCGTGGAGCTGGATGGATCTCGCCTGCTCCTGTATCGCCGTGGCGAGAGCGTTTCAGTCATTGCAGAAACCTGTGCTCATCTGGGCGGGCCGCTCTCTGAGGGATCCGTGTCTGACGATATCGTCACCTGTCCGTGGCATGGCTCCAGGTTCAGCCTCAGAACCGGTCAGGTCATCGACGGTCCGTCAGTCTTCTCTCAGCCGTGCTTCGAGGCGCGAGCTCGAAGTGGTTGGATCGAGGTGCGCACGCCTCCATCGTAGCGCGTACCTTCAGTGGAGTGAGAGTCGGACCAGCCGATGCAACGACTCACCGTGCGAGGAATAGGAGGCACAGAGACACAGAGCTTGAGCGGGGGCGGGCAGTAGGGTCATTTCAAAGTCGAGTTTTCGGCGAAACGATGTAGCACGGCGCGGTGTGCCTGGAGCTCCCGGACTTGCGAGTGCGATCACCGGCTCAAGCCTTCCAGGCGAAGGGGACAAGCCCCTTCGCTACTCCGGTGATTGGTCCGGAGGACAATGAAATGACCCGGGGCAGGCACTAGCTGGCTTGACCGACACTCCCAATTCCGTGTTTATTCCCAGCCTTTGTAAACCGCCTTCAGCACCGGTGTCATTGCAGCCCAGGTTAATCCGCGGTGTGTGGTACACTCTCCTTATACCCCCTCCCAGGGGGGATGGGATAAACCATGGTTCAGACTTCGAGAAAAGACATACTCAATCGCGTGGCGTCCATCGAGGGGCATATACGCGGTATCCGCAAGATGATTGAAGACGACCAATACTGCGTGGACGTGCTGAAGCAGACCTACGCGGTGGAACGGGCAATTCACAAGCTCGAGGCGGCCCTCATTGAAGGGCACCTCAAGAGCTGCGTGCCGGACGGATTTGAGGCCGGCCGCTCGGATGAAATGATTCGTGAGCTCACTGAACTGTACACGCTGGCCAGGAGGTAATCGGGCATGGCAGTGAAATCAGCTCCTGAGACCTCGCGCAAAGATCTTTCGTTTCACGTGACCGGCATGACTTGCGCATCGTGCGTGCGCCGTGTTGAAAAAGCACTCAAGCGCGTTGATGGCGTGGATGACGCGGCGGTCAATCTGGCCACCGAGAAGGCCACCGTGGTCTTTGATCCCAGCCTTGTGGACGTCTCGGCGCTCTCCGCCGCCGTGGAGAAGGCGGGCTACGGGATGACGGCTCCAGTTGCGCCTTCGGATGACACGGCTCTGTCTCCCTCGGTTGATCCACTAGCCGATGAGCGTGCGCGGGACATTGCCGATCTGCAACGGAAATGGTCCGTGAGTCTGGCGGTGGGGTTGGGCATGATGGCACTCATGTATGTGCCGCTCCACCTGGATATGGAGATTGTTGGTCCCATCCTGCTCATCGCCGCCACAATTGTCCAGGCCTGGGCCGGTGCAGGCTTCTATTCGGCAGCGTGGGCTTCCGCCCGCCATGGCGGGACAAACATGAACACGCTGGTAGCCGTGGGTACCAGCGTTGCATACGGCTACAGTGCCTTTGTCACGCTCTGGCCGTCACTGGCCCAGCGCTGGGGACTGCCGGCGCATCTCTACTTTGAAACGTCGGTCATTATCATCGCCCTGATTCTCATGGGGCGCTGGCTAGAGGCCCGAGCAAAAGGACAGACCAGCGCGGCGATTACGGCGCTCATGGGTCTTCAGGCGCGGACGGCGCGCGTCATCCGTGATGGGATTGAGCAGGATATCCCGATTGATGCTGTGCAGGTTGGCGATTCAATCCGCGTTCGGCCTGGTGAGAAGGTTCCGGTGGATGGCGTCGTGCTCGATGGTCGATCAACGGTAAACGAGAGCATGCTCACTGGGGAAAGCCTCCCGGTGGAGAAGACGGCTGGCGCCACGGTGATTGGCGCCACCCTTAATGAGTCCGGCGCCTTTGTGTTCCGGGCCACGCGCGTGGGGCGGGAGACTGCGCTTGCCCAGATTATGCGCATGGTAGAGGAAGCGCAGGGTTCCAAAGCGCCCATCCAGCGCCTGGCGGACTTGATCTCGTCCTATTTTGTGCCGGTGGTCCTGGTGCTGGCCGCGGTGACATTTGCTGGCTGGCTGG
>JBJXFJ010000212.1:0-2573 GCA_046154735.1 Chloroflexota bacterium
TTCCGGAAGAGCCTGGAGCTGGCCAAAGGACAGGGCCATTTCACGGGCCAGCGCAAGCTGAAGGCGGCCTTGGATACCACGCACATCCTGGGTCGCGGTGCAGTCAAGGACACGTCCAACCTCCTGGCCGATGGGATCGTCCTGGTCCTCCGGGTCTTGGCCAAGCAAGCCGGGGAGCAGCTCGCGGTCGGGGCTGAGCGCGAAGGCTGGGGGCGCGACGTCACGGCCGGGAGCGTGAAGGGCCAAGCGGCGATCGATTGGAGCGACGCGGGCGCGCGGGAGCGACTCCTGCAGGCGATTGTGGCCGATGCCGACCGGCTCCTGGAGCGGGTGCGGACCGCGCGCGGGCTCCTCGAAGCGGGCAACCCGGACGATGGCGCGCTGGCCGAGGCGGCGGGACTGCTGGCCCGGGTGCTGGCGCAGGATATCGAGCGCACCGAGGCCGGGCCGACACTGCACCAGGGCGTGGCCGAGGATCGCATGCCCGCGGTGCATGATCCCGAGGTCCGCCATGGCTGCAAGAGCTCGGCGAAGACGTTCAACGGGCACAAGTCACAGCTCGCGGTGGATACCGACAGCCAGTTGATCACGGCGGTGGCGGTGATCCCCGGTAACGCGCCGGACTCCGCGCAGGCACTGGAGGTGGTCGAGGCCACCGAGGCGAATACCGGGTGTCCCGTGGAGGAGACCATCGGGGACTGTGCCTATGGCGACGGTGACACGCGCCAGGAGTTTCATGAGGCGCAGCGGACGCTAGTGGCGAAAGTCCCGACCCAGACCAACCAGGGCTGTTTCCAGAAGACCGACTTCACGCTGGATCTGGACACGCTGACCTGCACCTGCCCGGCCGGCCACACGACTGAGACCTTCCGTCCGGCCAAAGATGGGGGCGGCGTCTTCCGATTCGCCGACGCGGTGTGCGGACCCTGTCCGCTGCGCGACAAATGTGCGCGGGGGAAGGCGGGCCGGAGCGTGTCGGTCCACCCCCAAGAACGCTTGCTCCAGGCCGCGCGCGCCTTCCAGGCCAACCCGGCGTTCCGCGAGTATCGCACCCGGCGCCAGGCGGTCGAGCACCGGATCGCGCGACTGATCCAATTGGGACTGCGCCCGGCCCGCTCCGTGGGCCGGGCCAAGACGCTGTTCCAGGTGGCGATGGCGGCGGCAGTGGCCAATCTGACCCTCCTGATGCACCGCGCGGACGCGGATCCGTCCTCCGGGCTGCTCACACCCGTCCCGTTGAGCATAGTTGGGCTCCTGATCGCCCTCCAGAGCCGCCGCGACGGCTTCCGGAGGCTCTCCCCGGTGTTCGCCTCCATGAGGCGGCCCGGGGGCGCGCCACGGCTCCCGCTCCCCCTCCGCCTTCTCGGTCCGTCACCAACATGGCCTTCTCGGCCGCACTTCTAGCGGTGGAGCCTTGAGGTTACTCCGGGTTGGGCAAGCCGTCTGACACTGTCTCAATGACCACCGCGGCGATCCCGAGGGAGTCCTGGGTCAGCTCAAAGGGCAGAGCCACGGCCGTCCCAAGGTCCTCGGCCAGCGCCTGCACGGGCTGAGGGAATGGGGAGTCTGAGGCGGCCGCGGTCAAGGGGGGTGATGAGCACAGTGGCGGCCAGGGCGCTGGCGGTAGCGGCGCGGAACAGGTGGCTGAACGTGGCGTGAAACATGATCGGGCTCCTTTGTTTCTTGTCCCGTACCAGCGGGACTCAGGTGGCGTTCGTTCTGCGGTCATTGTGCGCCGAACGGGAGCCAGTGGCTGTAAGGTACGAGACAGATGGAGTGTCAAATCGCTGACACGCGTTAACGTGAGAGCTCCGACCATTCCATCGAAATACCAGGAGCGACACAGCTTAGAGCTCGAGGTCGGCAAGCACCTCGTACCAGCTATTGTTGCCCGAGCGAACCGGCTCAATGTTGAGCTCCCGGCGCCAGACGTCGAGCGGCTTGTCGAGCCCTTCCTCCCAGCGGATACCCATCAGTGGCGTGATGCGCTCCGCCATGTCCCAGCCAGCTCGGACTGAATGCACCTGGTCACCCAAACCCTCCCCTCGCAGCATGCTCAAGGCGATGGCGCCGAGATCGATGGTCATGAATGCCGGATAACCGTATTGGAGGGCGGTGATGGCAATGACGCCCAGCTCTCCTGGGCCGGTCATCGAGAATCCTGACACGATATGGTGGAGATCGTGCGTCTTGCGCACCCGCATAGTGACGTAGTCCGTGTCTTCGTCGATGTTGTGCCGATCACCATAAAAATGAGCGGCGTACCCGAGGTGCTTCATCACTCTCGCGTACGTGTAACCCAGCGAGCCCCTGGGATAGTCAACCAGTTCGTCAAGGTTGAGCTCCGGGCCCATATATCGATCTTCGATGCATTTCCGGGTAACCGGGTCTGCGCGCATACGCTCAATACAGGCCGTCATTGCGGGTCGCTCTCGGAAATGGTCCTCCAACCGGCCCACCGTGGCCGTGTCACGTCCCTGACCAAGCACAAATTCCACGGTGAGCTCAAATGCCCGCGCCGCGGGTACCGTGAGCGCAATGGCCTTGAGCGTGTTTTGCAGATTCTGGTAACT
>JBJXFJ010000233.1:0-2812 GCA_046154735.1 Chloroflexota bacterium
TTCCCAATCAGCCCGAGCCGCCCGCCGCCGTTCAGCCCCCACCGGTAAGCAGTGCACTCCCGCCCGCACCAACTCCAACGGTGGTCCCCACGGCCGTTCCGGCCGGTCCACCCACGCTCTCACTGGATGGCTCTGACGATCGTGTTGAGCCAAACTCCCGGTTCAAGATTCAACTTGAGGCCGCCAGCAGTGTGGGCATCGCCACTGTCTCCTGGTGGATCACCGGAAGCGATGATGCTGATCTGTCCAAGGTCAACGAACGCGCCTGCGACGGCGACAAAGAATGCAAAGAGGTCTGGCGTGTCCGCACCGTTGATAGCGGCGTAATGATGCTCCGCGCCAAAGCCGTAGACACCGCTGGTGTGAGCTCCCCCGAGGTCACCAAGGAGCTGCGTGTTCGCACCCGAGATGGCCGGCCCACGGTGGTCGTCGTCATGTCTGGTGATGAAGTAGAGGCTGGACAGCGCGTCAACCTTGAGCTCATAGCCAAGGACGATGAGGGCCTGGACAAGATGTCCTGGACCGCCACGGGCACTACGGATCCAGAACTGACTTCAAACCATGAAGAAACCTGCGACGGTGACAGAGTGTGCAAGCGCTTATGGCGGGTACGCCCCAGCGCCACTGGCGCCATCTCCATCAATGCCAAGGCCACTGACAAGACGGGCAAAGTCTCGGACGTGGTAGTAGAAGAGCTTGTGGTTCGCGGCGCGAATGTAAAACCAACGGTGGAGCTGCTCCTCAATAAGGAGGAGTTCACCGCTGGGGAACAGGTGCGGATCGAGCTCGTTGGTAAGGACGATGAGGGCATCACGCGCATGTGGTGGTTTGCCACTGATACGAACGACGCGGCACTGGAGGCCGATCACGAGGAAGCCTGTGGCAACGACAAAAACTGCAGTCGCACCTGGCGGATCACCCCCAGCGACACCGGCCGGATCAAGATTCACGCCAGAGCGATCGACAATCGCAAGATGGAGTCTGAAGAGATCGTCAAGACCATCCGAATCGTGCGCTAGCGCTCAGTCAAGAAAGGTCTGTGGGGCTCTTCCGCCACCGGTGGTGTTGGGCATCTTGCCCGACAGTCACGTACCGACCGCGCGGCGACGAGCAGGAACGCCCCATACTGTCGGGCAAGATGCCCGGCACCACCGATGACCTCCGCCCGACAGTCCATGATTGACAGTGCACTTGCAGGCTCCTCGTGCCCCGTCCAAGTTGTACTGTGGGGTTCTCCCCCGCTACCGGTGATGTCGGGCAAGATGCCCGACCTCACCGAAGACTCCCGACCCTGATGGCCCGAACTTCGCTAGCTCAGTTCGCGCCTACGCCGCTTCGGCCAGGGCCTCCTCGCCGGGTACCACGGCCGGTTGCTGCCAGGCCATGCCGGCGCAGATGCCCGCGAGCAGCAGGTACCCCAGTGCCACATCCGCGGCTTCTCCAATCCCCAGCTTGGCGCCATGGATGAAGCCAAAGAACGAGAGTACCGAGCCGGCGACGGCGTAGATCGCGGCGAGCTTGAAGTTCTTGTCTATGATGAACGCGGCCACGGAGGCCAGAATCATCCCGGCGAGAATCGCGCCACCGCCCAGCACCTCCATGCCGCGATAGACCACACCAGCGTCCATGAGCTTATCAAGACCCACTTTGGCGGCCGAGGTGCCCGCCGCGTTGAGCGCGCCATCAACGGTAGTCTGGGCCCACGAGGCAATATTGGGAATGAGGGCCAGCACGACTGCCGGCGCATGCTCGCGTGGCGAGGCCTGAAACGCCTGCGCGCCAATGACCACACCAATGTAGAGCAAGATCGGCACGATGGCCACCAGCGGAATCACCGCGAGTAGCAATGCGATCAAGCCCAGCAAACAGACCAGGCCAATGCAGACTCCCGTGGCCAGCGAATAGCCGATCCGCCCGCCCACAGACTTCCAACCAGGATGGCCGATGTAGACGGCCGGAGGGAATGGGCTTCCCAGGAGAGAGCCGACAACCGCACCCAGACCGTCTGCCAGAAGAATCTTGCGGAGACTGTAATTGTCACCAGCCGCCGCCGCGCTCTCCACATTGTTCATGCCTTCGGTGAAGTTGTAGATGCCCAGTGGCACTGCCGTCACCAGCAACGGACCAATATCCGACAGACCAATGAAGACGTCAGCGGAGATCAAGGGGATGCGCAGACCAAACTGTGCAAACGCCTGGCCCACCGCCGTGGGCTGCATCACCCCGCTCCAGCCGAGCAGCGTTGCGATCCAGCCGACAGCCGTTCCGATGATCACCGCCGCCAGTCCGCCAGGTACATTGCCGGGCAACTTCGCCCCTGCCATCCAGCTCACCATGATGATGCCCAGAGTGATGAACGCGATCCACGGCACTTCCCAGCTCTGAAACGCCGGCCGCATGGAGATGAAGGTGATGGAAATTCCAGCTAACGTGCCCAACATCGCGGCCCGTGGGGTGTATTTACGAATCGTGGGTCCCACGAAGGCGCCCAGCAGGATGATGACCCCGATGACGAAACACCAGGCTAAGCCAGCCTGCCAGGCGATGATTGGACTACCGGTACGGATCGCCACGGGCAGCATGATCAAGAAGACCACAATGAACATATGCGGCACGCTGGGCCCGTACGGCATAGCCGTCACGTCCGAGCGGCCCTCGCTCTTGGCCAACTGGATCCCGAGATAAGCGTAATAGAGATTCCCCAGCGGTAGTGCGATGGCCAGAGCTGGCAGGATTCTGCCAAATACAATGTCATCCGGAAGCTTGACCACGCCCAGAACCAGTCCGGTCAGGACGATGACATTGAGAATGA
>JBJXFJ010000238.1:0-3077 GCA_046154735.1 Chloroflexota bacterium
TCCTCGGAAGGGGTCGGTGTCAATCTATGTTGCGTCACAATCGTGAATCACTTGACACAGCTGAAAGCTGTCGCCTTTAATCACTCGTCGCGGAGTGGAATCCGCCGAACAAGACGGGGTTGCATCCAGCCGGTACGGATAGGGGCCGGATGCAGCGCGAATTGCGCTGAAACCCCGTCTTCTGTACATATGCCAAATGCGCCAGACCCAGGAGACCGCACCGATGGCTGTTATAAACGCGCTTGGAACGATCTATCAGGTCGATTCCTACTTGAACTTCGTGAAGAGCGAAGACATTCCTATCTACGATGTGTACGCCGTGGACACACTCACGGTGGAGTTGGAACCCTGGGAGCGCGTGGGCGGATTGGGCGCATATATCCACCTCGCTGGACGCAGTGACTACCTGAGCTGCTATGTCTCAGAGATCCCCGCGGGGGGCCATCTTAAGCCAGAGCGTCACGCGTTCGACAAGCTGATTTACGTGGTGAAGGGGCGTGGCGCCACCACCATTGAGCTGGGCAACGGCAAGAAACACACCTTTGAGTGGGGCCCAGGTAGTCTCTTCGGTATCCCGCTCAATGCGCAACACCAGCACTTCAATGGCTCAGGCACGGAAACCGCCCGCTTCGCGGCGGTCACCAACCTGGCCATCATCATGAATATCTATCACAACAATGACTTCATCTTTGACAACCCATTTGTCTTCGCCGATCGCGCGGGAGATGATCGATTCTTTCAGGGTGAAGGGGAGTACCACCCCGTGCGGGGCGGTCGGAATCACTGGGAGACCAACTTTGTCCCGGACCTCGTCAACTTTGAGCTGCCCGAGTGGCACGCTCGAGGCGCGGGCGGCAACAACATCCAGTTCCTGCTAGCCAACTCCACCATGCACGCGCACATTTCTGAGTTTGGGCAGGGAACCTACAAAAAAGCCCACGCGCATGATGCCGGCGCACACATCTTTTGCGTCACGGGATCGGGCTACTCGCTGCTTTGGCACGATGGCGAGAAC
Organism: Chloroflexota bacterium; assembly: GCA_046154735.1. Taxonomy (GTDB): domain Bacteria; phylum Chloroflexota; class UBA6077; order UBA6077; family JACCZL01; genus CAVXYC01. The sequence continues at coordinate 1,016 of JBJXFJ010000238.1, forward strand.
CCAGTGGACGAGGTGCGCGTGGAATGGAAGCCGGGGACGCTGTACGCTCCACCGGACGGCCCCACGATTCATCAGCATTTCAACACTGCAACCGCGCCGTCACGCTATCTCGCCCTGGATTTTGGCGGTATTCGATACAGAGTCTCTGAAAAGAGGGCGAAGAACTACGAGGGCATGGACGTGTCGATGAAGGATGGCGGTATACAGATAGAGTATGAGGATGAGGATCCGCGCATTCTTGACCTATTCGAAAAGGAGTGCGCGAAAGCCGGGAGCCAGTCAAAGATGCGCGAGTGGATTCAGGACTATGTCGCCGGAAAGTCGGCGGTGAGGGCGTGAGCATGCAAAACGCAGATGATTTAAAGGAGTGCATCCCCGATGCCCGCTGAAGCGGTACAGGTCGACGTCTGGCACGCGTTTTACAGCAGTCTATTCCAGATTCTGGAATGGCCGACTGTCGGCTACATGTTCATTGGAATATTCATTGGATTCTGGGTCGGAATCCTCCCCGGCATCGGTGGCGCTGCCACCATGGCGCTCATGCTCCCCTTCGTGTTCAGCATGACGCCGGTCGCCGCCATTGCCTTCCTACTTGGAATGTACTCAGTGACGGCCACAACGGGTGACATCACATCAGTACTCTTCGGAGTGCCGGGTGAAGGAAGCTCGGCCGCGGTCATCTTCGATGGTTTTCCAATGGCCAAACGCGGCGAAGCCGGGCGAGCGCTCGGCATTGTGCTCTTCACTTCTCTTGTGGGAGCGGTAATCGGGGCCATCGGACTCGCCGCGGTCATCCCATTTGTCCGCCCCATCGTTCTCAGCTTCGGTCCGCCGGAGTTCTTTATGATGGCCATACTCGGCCTAAGTTTCGTGGCATCGCTGAGCGGTGGATCCATGATCAAAGGCCTGCTGATGGCTGGCTTTGGACTCATCCTGGCAACAGTGGGGCAGGATCCAGGAACAGCGCGGCTCCGCTACACATTCGGGGAGCCGTACCTCTTCCAGGGCGTGCCGCTCATCCCGGTTGCCGTGGGCCTCTTCGCCGTCCCATCCATCGTTGAGATGATGTGGCAGAAGACAGCCATTGCACGCGTGAAGCCCACGGAGGTCCATGGCGCCATGCAGGGCGTCAGAGACACCTTTGACAACTGGTGGCTCACCGTCCGCGCTAGCCTCATCGGTCTTGTGCTGGCCATGATTCCAGGCGTTGGGGGTGGGACATCCCAGTTCATCGCCTACGCCCATGCCTATCAGACATCAAAGAAGAAGGAAGAGTTCGGCAAGGGATCTGTTGAGGGGCTCATTGCAGCCGGCGCGGTCAATAACTCGCGCGAGGGCGGTCACTTGATTCCGACGGTGGCCTTTGGAATCCCGGCGGGTGCCTCCATGGCGCTACTCCTGGGAGCCTTGCTCATCGTCGGCATCACGCCTGGACCGGCCATGCTGACGACAAACCTGGATGTGACATTCAGCATGGTCTGGACGATGGTGGTGACGAACATCATCACGGTGGTTTTCTGCTTGATCTTTGTCAAACAGCTCGCCTGGATCACGTTTGCCAAGGGCTCGATCCTGGTGCCTTTCCTGATCTTCCTCGTGGCGATCGGGGCATTCACCGCGAACAACGCCTGGCTGGATATCATGCTTATGCTCGTCTTCGGCGTTCTGGGCATGCTCATGACAATCTGGCGCTGGCCTATCCCGCCTCTGTTGCTTGGCCTGGTGCTTGGTGATCTCGCGGAGCGGAACTACTTCCTCTCTCAATCACTGTGGCCCGGAGGTGAATGGATCACCCGTCCGCTGGTCATTGTGCTAGCCGTGATCGCCATTGCCGGACTCTTCGGCCCACTGCTCTCCACCTATCTCAAAAAGCGAACTGCCCGCGCCCTAGCCGCGAAGGAGGCCAATGTTGTCTCGGGCTGATTTCTGGGTCGCACGGCTCCCAGCAATTTTGAGCATCTTCGTGCTGATCGTGTTCATCATCGCCGTCGTTCAAATTCAGAACTTTCCAGCCAGAGCGAAGGCCTTCCCCCTTGTGGTGGCCTGGCCCATGCTTGTGCTG
>JBJXFJ010000241.1:0-5334 GCA_046154735.1 Chloroflexota bacterium
CGCTTTCCCCAGTACATTCGCACATACGATTGAATGCGGCCGGTTTGGCGAAGCTCCCGCTGCGAGGCATTCCAGAGGAGATCATCCGTCTCCCCATCCGCCAGCTCCGCCCGGGAGTATGAGGCACCCGCCCGCTCGCCCGCGTGGCGCTGAAGGCTGGACTGCGCCCAGCCGGGAATGGAGCTAATGGACGAGTAACTGTCCGTGTACCACGTAAAGTTCGCAGCCAGCTCGCGCCGGGTCAGGACTTCGTCGAGCGCCCGCTGCCCAAAGTCTGACGGAGTGATCCTGAGCGCACGCACCACCGCGGACGGAGAGATGTGCCCGAAGCGGATGTACGGTGAGAGACGGGAATGACCCGCGTTCCAGGGGCACTCATGTGCTAAGGGCACGCCGGTAAGAAAGAAGCCGAATCGACGCACGGCCTCGCAAGTGCCGCCTACCATGCCACGCACATGAGCGACGGACCGGTCCACTTCCAGCTCATCTAAGATCCGGCCTATTGGGCGAGCGAAATCCACGCCGTCCGCGCCGTCATGACACATACGGGGTGCGGGGTCGTGACGCGGCCAGAGCCACCTATCCAAGTTTTGACTCAGGACCGACCTCAGCGACCGTGCATTGCAAAACGCTCTGCCCAGCAAGTGCAGAGGCACGATGTGCTCCGAATCCACTTCCAGACAGGCGATTTCCAACCGCTGAGCAACTCGCTTGCGGAGATTGCGCCCAAGCCTCAGTGCTGATCGATCCGTGACCACAGCGGCCGCCCGCAGCTCGTCCGCGAACCGCACTACCCCCTCCTCTGACGACTCTAAGCGAGCCACCAGGGGAATGCCACGATAGCGCAATGTTCCAGCCATGTCCCGCAAACCTTCGAGTAAGAACGAGTGGCTGCGCATAGTTGAATGCGGCACGTCGCTATGAATGGAGGCGTAGACGACAACGCCAACACCCAGTTCATCACCCAGCGCGATCGCTGCGTTCAAGGCTTCGTTGTCAACGCCGCGATGAGCGTTCTGGGACCAATAAACCACGGCCGAGCCAGATTGCAGAATCTGCTGGTCGTTCAGCGCAACCATGCGTTCTGAGGAAAGCCAATCTGTCCAGTTATGTGGTCGCATGGTCGTCCTTCTACTAATCCATGGTTCGCCCGGTCGGTTCCCGGAAACCGGGAAACTGCGCCAGCCGATCGAGCACCGACGCGCGATAGGTAAAGATTTCGTTCAGCGATCGCTGAACGAATCCGTAGTAAGCAATGAGACCCAGTGGTCCAAGCGGAAGCTGCAGTTCCACGCGGTCGGTCATGATCGTCCCACCGCCGGGGGCCGGCTCAAAGTGGTGGAGATGTCTCCAATGTTGATATGGACCGCGGAGCTGCACGTCCACAAACGATGACGGGGGACTCCACTGCTCGATTCCCGTCAGCCAGCGCATCGTCACCCCCATCAGGCGGAGCTTGTACGCAATACGCGTGCCCACCTGCATATTGATTGGCTGATGACTGAGAATTTCAAAACCCAGGAAGGGAGGGGTAAGGACTTCCAAGTTCTCCGCATTGCTGAAGAACTCAAAGACCTCATGGATTGGACGCGGCACATGCTGAGTCTGGGTCAGCAGCCACCAGGGATTCAGAATCGTGGAGCTGGCGCGCATCCGGTGATCGATGGCCACGCGGCGGCCAGCCGGAGCACGGTCCCTCGCCTTCTCTGCCGTTCCACCCCCCGGCCGAACGGATGACCTGGATAGATCCTTTTCTGATGCGTGTCGCGCGTCGTGCGTACTCCGCCACATAGTTTGAACCACCTAGGATAGCTTCGTTCTTACATAATGCACTCCGGATCGCCGCATACGTTCCACGAATTGTTTGACAACATCTCTACAATCAAGGGTTGCCTGAGAATTCGGATTCAACATCGGCGCGCTGACTCGGCGGTCGGGTATCCCCGCGGCCACTCTCCGAGCGCAGGAGCGTCGCTACGGCGTACCCGCGCCCGGCCGCACACTCAACGGACGGCGCCGCTACTCGGGAGATGATCTCGCCACGGTCATTCGTACGCGGCAGCTTGTGGCGGAAGGCCTGGCGCCGTCCATTGCATCCCAGCATGTCCGGCAAGAGCAAGTTCCTAGGACAGAACACACCCTTGAGCGAAATTGAGCGCGTCGCTCAGGCGCTTCTCCCCACGGTGGTGGTCAGCTCCGCCACGCAGCTCCCAGCAGCACTCCAGGCGGCACACAGCTGTGTGCCGCCTGGCCCCTCGTCTCGCCCTATGGGATACCTGGATCGCACTGGGCGGACAGGGGTTCTCCCAGTCTACAGCCAATGCTATCGATAGCTGGGGCGTACCTCTGACACTTGCCGTGGATGCGGCCGTGGGAGCACATCAATGGACGATTGAGCTCGATCTGCGAGCCAGAACCGAGGACGGATGACCTCGACGTCATCCGGGTACACACGAAAGCGATGCTCAGGTATGCAACACTCGAACGGCTCGGGACCAGTTATGAGATATGCGGCGCTTTTGGGTTTCCCTGGAGAATTGTGGACGGCAGAAGTGCCCGGAGCTCTTCTAACGGCCAGGGGCCTTGAGTCTTGTGATCGCGATAGATTGAGCGGATCTCAGACGGGTGCGAGTATAGGCCAATTTTCCCGGCGCCCACGCGGAATACGCAACCGGTGACTTCCGGTGCAAGGTCGGTGGCCAGGTACACCACCATGGGTGGGACGAACTCCGGCTCGGGGCGATTGGCCTCATCCGCCGGCTTATTCCGCTGGAGCCCGGCGGCCGTCACATAATCGTGGTAATCCTGCGTATTGGCTGAGCTCCGCGTGAGCGCCATGGGCGCAATGGCATTCACCGTCACGTTGTACGGCCGTAGCTCCCAGGCGAGATCATAGGTAAGGCTCACAATGCCGCCCTTAGCCGCCGCGTACGCGGAACGGCCCTCAGGATTTCGCCACTGACTGGAGGCAGTGTTCACAATCCGACCGGACCGCTGCTTCATCATGATCGGCACGGCATGGTGGCAGGTATTGAACGTGCCCTTGAGATGGACCGAAACAATGGTGTCCCAATCATCCTCCGTCATCTCGTGAAACAGAATGTCGCGGAAAATCCCGGCGTTGTTGACCAGCACATCGAGGCGGCCAAACACATCCAGCGCCATCTGAATGATGCGACCCGCGGCCTGATAGTCAGCCACGGATTCGTAGCTGGCCACGGCTTCACCACCGCGCTTGTGGATCTCCGCCACGGTCTCATCCGCCGGACCACCATCGCCGCCGCCACCAGCACGCTCACTGCCAACGTCATTCACCACCACGCTGGCTCCCTCGGCCGCCAGCGCCAGTGCCTCGGCCCGGCCAATGCCCCGGCCGGCACCGGTGACAATGGCGACTTTGCCTCTCAGTAGATCACCCATCGCATGCTCCCGCCACGTACTGCAGCGAGAGCATCATAGCGCTTTGCAGTGGACTTTCAGCGTAGGGACACGCATCCACTTCGTCACTATTCGTGAGTACTGGCTCGATTTGAAACGTAAAGCTATCGGATGCGATTTTCGCCATCGCACGCATGTTTCAGGCTCATCTCATGAGCCCACCACCACCGACCTCGGGTTCATCCTTCGGCGTCCTACCCGTCCGCGAGACGTGAACCAGGCGGACGGCACGTCCCAGAACGGTAGGGAGGCCGCAGGTCGCCACTGAATGAGGTCCTCTCTGACGCCTCTTCGTGCATGCCCGTTCGGCTGAATCTCAACCGAAATATTCGACGGGTTTTGAGCCATCGTCCCCTCCGCTATTCCAGCACCGCCACTCCGCTCAATATGCCAAGTGATAATCCCGCATGCCAGCAACGTTCATGCCGGCACCGAACTGCATTCCTGTGAGTTGGCAGAGTACGGCCAAGACGGTTGAGTGCAAGTGATCGAGCACAATCGTGCGATCCGTTCAGAGAAGATGAGACACTTGATCACGGCGTCTCGTACTCTACAATGACAATGTGCCGGACGAATCTATCGACGCTCCGTACCCATCCAACTACTTCGCGCGCGAGGACTCGCTGGACGACGGGCACTTTTACGATTGGCCGCGCAGGGTGGTGCATATAGATGAGGGCGCCATCACCGCGCTTCGCAACCTCTATATGGAGGTACTCCCTAAGTCTGGCACCCTGCTGGACCTCATGAGCTCATGGCGCAGTCACCTGCCCGAGGGGTTTACCGGTGCAGGGGACATCAGCGTGGTGGGTCTGGGCATGAACGCGGAGGAGATGGCCGACAACCCACAACTCGCCCGTCACGTGGTGCATGATCTCAACCGCGCACCAGAGCTCCCGTTCTCTGACGCCTCGTTTGACGCCGCCATGTGCGCGGTCAGCGTGCAATACCTGACACGCCCGGTAGAGGTGTTTCGTGAGGTGGCGCGCGTGCTCCGCCCGGGCGCGCCCTTCATCGTCTCGTTCTCCAATCGCTGCTTCCCCACGAAGGCTGTAGCCATCTGGCAAGCCGGCTCAGACGAGCATCACATTGCGCTGGTCCAGGACTATTTCACCCGCGCCGGCGGCTGGAACGAGGCCCAAGTGCGCGCCTACCAGCCAGGCCAAAGTGATCCGCTCTTCGCCGTCTTGAGCGCGCGCTCCGCTAAATGACCACGAAGCAGAGCTCCCACACGCCCTAACGGTTTGTTGCCGACAGGCACTCTGGAACGCGTGTGGCCGTGACACCGCTTTCCGTTCCGTGAACGCTCCCGACCGCGACTGCAGCATCACGCGCGCCTGCGACCTTGAAATCATCCTGGCCTCCGCGACTCGTCCATCGCACAACCGGCACAGTTGCGGTTCAATGAATCGAACTGAGCGGTCGCGGGACCTTTCGCCGCATGCATCCGTTCTCCCTTGCATAGATGGCCGCACGCCTAACCGGCGTGCATCAGTTTCTCCAAGGAGCCGCTTTCACAATGCGCTTGCACTCACGATTCCTTGTTCTGCTCACCCTCATGCTCTTCTGGACCCCGGCGTTCGGGCTTGCCTGGGCTCAGGACGAGGACGAGGAAGACTTCGACGATTATGTTGAAGAGGTCGTCACCGCCGCCGACGCCTACTGGCGCGCTCAGGCCCAGCGCCTCGGGTTCAAGTACACCACGCCAGACGTGCAGAGCATTGGCTACGATGAGCGCGTGCGCAGCAAATGCGGCCGAAGCCGGGGTACCAATCACTCCTACTGTCCAGCCGAGGCCCGCATTTACCTCGATTACGATGCGGATGAGGCTGATTCGCTCAGCGCGCTCTGGGAGGATGAGCGGCCGTTTGTCATCGTCACCATCGTCGGCCATGA
>JBJXFJ010000249.1:0-4564 GCA_046154735.1 Chloroflexota bacterium
GCTCACATATGAGTAAGAATGGCCGCGTGGCTAACTGCGACTCCGTGAGCGCCGCGGAATCGCCTCTGATCCATCGTAGGGGCGAGGTCTCCCCGCCCGATCCGTTCTCCACCGCTCGACCTGTGTCAACGACTTCGCTCGGGCGGGTAAACCCCGCCCCAACGGAGGTCAGGACAACGTCGGCGGGCGGAGTCTGCCCATTGGCGCGACTCGACTGGGGGAGTTCGGCGTCGGTCCAATGCATCACGTTACGGGGCTCGCCACCACCGATGGTCACTGAATCCACCGCAACTGCATCTGAGAGCCTGCGAACGTACTGGTACGAGTCGCGTGTGTCTGACAGAATCGAGGTTGGCGCGTCATTCGGTCGGCCCGAATACCACTCGGCCAACCGCCGCGCCACGGGGATCTCCGCCACCGGATCCTCGGTCAGCGACACGCGAATGGTGTCGCCCAACCCATCATCCAGCAGTGAGCCGATGCCCACAGCGGACTTGATGCGCCCATCTTCGCCATTGCCGGCCTCCGTCACGCCCAGATGCAGCGGATAGTCCCAACCCAGCGCATCCATCCGTGCTACCAGCAGTCGATACGCCTGAATCATGACTTTGGGGTTGGACGCCTTCATCGACAGGATGATGTCCAAATAACCCTCATCACGGGCGATCTGGAGGAACTCCAGGGCAGATTCCACCATGCCCAGCGGCGTATCGCCAAACCGGTTCATGATCCGATCTGAGAGCGAGCCGTGATTGGTGCCCACACGCATGGCCACGCCTAGCTCCTGGCAGCGGTGAACCAGAGGCAAGAATCGATCGCGAATTCGCTCCAGCTCCGCCTCATACTCGGCGTCCGTGTACTCGAGAATGGCGAACTTGCGCGAATCGGCATAGTTACCGGGGTTGATGCGCACCTTCTCCACATGATTCGCCGCTTCCATCGCGGCTTCCGGTGAGAAGTGGATATCCGCCACCAGCGGCGTGTCAAACCCCGCGGATCGAATGATTTTCCGGGTTGCGCCAATTGCCTTTGAGTCCTGCACGGTGGGCGCGGTGATGCGCACGATCTCACAGCCCGCTTCAATTAAAGCGATGGCCTGCGCTGCCGTGCCTTCCACGTCCTGAGTGCGAGTGGTGGTCATGGATTGCACGCGGATCGGATTGGCGCCACCCACGCCCACGTGGCCAACCATCACCTCGCGTGTGTGCCGGCGCATGTATGCGTAGGGATCGGCAACGTATAGAAGCTGCTGAGTTAATCCTGCCATGATGCTGTGAGGCTACCCGCCAGTTAAGCCACGCGTCAACCACCGGCAAGTGTTGAGATTCAGCGGCCCTCGCCGACCTCCAGAGCTTGTGGTCATTGATTCCGGGAGCGCGCCGCTCTCGCACGTGGCGCCTTCTCTTCGTCCTCTCCTGGAGCGCTCGTACCGCGACCAATCGGTTGCTCAGCCACCTTTGTCAGTCCCAGCGCCTCCCGCAGAACCTGCTCCGCGGTGTCGATGGGTATGACCTTCAGCTCTCGCCGCAGCTCTTCCGGCACGCCATCCAGATCTCGCTCGTTCTGGCGCGGCAGCAGCACGGTCTTTATGCCGGCCCGGTGTGCCGCTAAGACCTTCTCTTTGACACCCCCCACGGGCAGGACCTTGCCACGCAGAGTGATCTCGCCGGTCATAGCCAGGTCATGCCGCACGGGCCGACCAGTCATGACCGATGCGAGCGCGGTGAGCATGGTCACTCCGGCGGACGGGCCGTCCTTCGGAATGGCGCCGGCCGGCACGTGCACATGCACACCGCGCCCCAGAACCGTTTCCGGGGCCAGGCCGTAGCTCTCAGCGCTCGACTGCAAATAGGTGAGCGCGGCCTGCACCGACTCACGCATGACATCGCCAAGTTGCCCGGTGACAATGAGGCGATCCGACTGGCCGGGTAACATGGCCGCTTCCACAAAGAGGATATCACCCCCCACTGGCGTCCAGGCCAGGCCGGTGACAACACCCGGGCGATCCACCCGCTCCGTGGTCTCATCCGTAAAGCGCGGCCGCCCCAGTAGCTCCGCCACGATTGCAGGTGTGACGGCACGCTCAGATCCGGAGTTATCATCGGATAGCGCGGTATCGCGCGCCACCTTACGGCAGATCGTTGCTATCTGCCGCTCCAGATCGCGCACGCCGGCTTCGCGTGTGTAGTCACGAATGATCCGTCGCAGAGCATCCCGCTCAAAGGTGATCTCATTGGCCCGAAGCCCGTTGGCTCGCCGCTGCCGCTCCACAAGATAGCGCTCGGCTATGAGAATTTTCTCTTCATCTGTGTAGCCCGGCAGCTCCAGTACCTCCATACGATCCAGCAGCGGGCCCGGGATGTTCTGGATCACATTGGCTGTGCATACGAAGAGCACCTTACTGAGATCAAACGGCACACCTAGGTAGTTATCCTCAAAGGTGCTGTTCTGCGAGGGATCCAGCACCTCCAGCAACGCGGCTGCTGGATCTCCCTGAAAGCCCACCGTCAGCTTATCCAGCTCATCCAGCATGAACACGGGATCATTCGCCTCGGCCCGCCGGAGCCCCTGGATGATGCGCCCGGGCAACGCGCCAATGTACGTGCGCCGGTGACCGCGAATCTCCGCCTCGTCCCGAATACCACCCAGACTGATCCGCACAAACTTGCGCCCCATGGACCGGGCAATGGATTGGCCAAGGCTGGTTTTACCCACGCCAGGCGGTCCCACCAGGCAGAGGATGGGCTCACGCATGGCTTCATCAGCCGGCGTCAGCGGTGCCAGGGCCTCCACCTGCCCCGTTGTGGCACCTGTCTCAGTTGCCTCGCCGGCAATACCCCGCTCCTGCTTGAGCTTGCGCACGGCCAGGTATTCGAGGATGCGATCCTTCACTTTCTCCAGATCGTGGTGATCCTCATCCAGCACCTCCCGCGCTCGACGTACGTCGATCCGCCCGCCGGTGCTGGCACTCCAGGGCACACTGGCCATCCAGTCCAGGTAGGTGCGGATCATACCGCGCTCAGGCGATACGGCGGGAATGGACTCCATGCGTTCCAGCTCGCGCTCAGCCTCGCGACGTGGCACCTCGGGCAGATTCGCCGCCTCCAGCTTGCGGCGCAAGTCCGCCGTTTCGGCTCGGGCCGGGTCATCCTCACCCAGCTCGCGCTGAATCGCCTTGAGCTGCTCACGCAGGAAATACTCGCGCTGCGCCTTGGACATCTCTGCCTGCGCTTCCGTCTGAAGGCGCTTGCCAATCTCGAGGATCTCAATCTCCCGGAGCATTGCCGTGGACAGTCGGCGGAGCTTCTCGGTGACGTCGTCAATCTCAAGCAGCTCTTGGCGCAGGTCCACTTCCAGCCGCGTGGCCGAGGCCGCCAGATAGACGGTCTGGAGCGGATCAGTGAGCTGCCCAGCCATGGCCGCCATTTCCTGCGGCAAATTGGTGAGTCCGGCAAGCTGCTGGAACTGCGCCACCAGATTCCGCTGCAGGGCGGCTGCTTCAAGTGACGCGGCGTCGGCCCCTTCCAAGCTCGGGACAATCTCGGGCGCGGGCTCAATCCGCGCAGCCATGAACGGCTCCATCTGGGTGAATTCCGTCAAGCGGACCCGACGGATTCCCTGCACCAGCACCACAAGCTCGCCTTCCGGACCGCGGGCCATCTGGGCCACCCGGCCCACGGTGCCCACGGTGTAGAGGTCCGCGGGGCCTGGATTTTCCGTCTCGGCAATTCGCTGCGCTACCACGGTCAGCAGACGGTTCCCGCGCATGATCGCGTCAACAAGCCGTACCGATCGCTCCTGACCCACGGTCAGCGGCATCACCGTGAACGGATAGATCACCATACCCCGCAGGGGCAGTACGGGAAGCGACTCCGGCAGCTCTGGGCCGACCATCTGGGTTTCTGGCTGAGTTTCTGGCTGAGTTTCTGGCTCCATCGTCATGCCGGCCGCACCTCGTTCCGGCGCTTGGGCAGATGCACGGTGAGCATGCCGCGGTCGTAACTGGCCTGAACCTGTTCCGCTTCAACCGAGACCGGCAGCGGCACCTCCACCTGGAGAGGACCATAGTGGATTTCGGCACGGTGAAAGCGTCGCTCATCCTCTTCGGATGGGTCTTGCCGCTGTCCGCTAATAATGAGGACATCCTCGTACAGCAGGACCCTGATCTCGTCTTCGGGCACGCCCGGCAGCACCGTCTTCACCACGAGTGCCTCGCGCGTCTCCCACACATCCACTGGAGGTCGCCGCAGTCCAGACGCCGTGACTGCCTGGATACCGGCCAGCCACGCGCGCTCAAAGCTCACCGGCGCCGGCTGATGCCGCCCCTGCCAGTACCGATACGTTAATCGCTGATAGCGCACAGGCATAACACCGCTCCCCAATTCCCAACCGCCGCGCACGCTCGGCGCCTCCTGTCAGTATGCCATGCGCGCCGTACATCAGAAGCAGTTCTGGACTCATTCTCAGGGTCCTTTCAAAGTCATGGAGTCGCGCGGGGTGTCGCTCGAACCGGTGGCGGCGGGTCTCCGTACCCGCCAGTCAACGGCTCGGGCACTGGCGGGTA
>JBJXFJ010000380.1:0-2539 GCA_046154735.1 Chloroflexota bacterium
CGAGAGTATGGTGCGTTCGTGTTCGTTGCCGCGCGGTCGGTTCTTCACTGTCGGGCAAGATGCCAGACACCACCGGGGGCAGGGGAGCCCAGCAAACCAAGTTGGACGGTGCACTACCCGTCGCGCACGAAGTCGCTGGTGCAGATGGGGCACCAGTGTTCATCTGGATTGAAGTCGTGCCTGAGGCGGCGATCGCCGGCCGTGACTTCCGCGTCGGATTCCACGCTGGGGGCTTCGTCAGCATCGGCGCTCGGGGCGCCGGCGAGGAGCCAGTCGCGGAACTCGGGCTGAGCCTGAGCGAAGCGGAATTCGTTCAGAATGAGAACGGCCATGGCGCGTGTTGGACCCGGCTGAGGTGAGCTGAGGACTTGAGTCATGAGCCACGTTTCAAATAATTCTGGTTCCGGGTTCTCGGCAATGGCCCGCTCCAGTAGCTCGCGGCGGATACCCAGGCCAATTCGATCCGGCGTCTGATCACGCTTGCGCCGTTTCGTTTGCGCTTCGGCTGATTCAAGCGTGCGCAGCAGAAATTGACAGAATTGGCCGGGGCGGATCTCCATCTGTTGTTCGATCATGATCGCCACCTCAGCCAGGATGGCGCGCTTCGGGCCGCTTCAATGCGCAGATCGAGACGATAGCCGGTGGTTGACGGCCGGCTGTAGCCCGCTTCCAGTGCGGCCAGGTCAAGCTCAATCGAGCTAAGGTCGCGTGCCAGAAGCTCCGCGGCGCTCAACGGGCCGAGGGTGGCAAAGGTTTTCAGGTACCCGCGGCAGCGCTCACAGGTGACGGCACGACGTGATTCGCGCTCATCCTCCGGGGCCAGGTAACTGAGCTGCTCATGGTCTTGCTCACCGCAGTAGATGCACTGCGCGGGAGGGTGGAGCCACTGAGTGGCGCAGCGCCCGCAGCGCAGCCAGTGATCGCGATCAAGCCCGCGTAGCTCCGCCAGCATGGGCCAGGCGCCGCACACGGGGCAGAAGCCGTCGCTCCAGCTTGCCCCCGAAATAAGCGGCGCCGCCCGCTGACCGGAGGCGAGAAGCAAGGGCAGGGCGCTTACTTGCGCCACCACGCCCAACGATTCCGGATCCACGTCGATCTGAGCGGCCATACGTGTGATGCGTTCTTGGTCATAGGTGACGGCCGCGTAGATCATCTCAATGGGATCACTGCTGCCAGTCCGCACCGCGGCCAGCAGCCTCGTGGACGGCTCAGCCGGTGCCACGAGGTCCGCCGCGAGCTCGGACGAAAGTTTCCGCAAGCGATTGGTGCTCACTATGAGCGTCCTGGCCTGAAGTAGCGGCGTGTCTGGTGCGGATGGCGGATGGGCCGCCAGGTCAGGCACGCCCTCCAGCCAGCTTGCGTCCAGCGCGGTGCGGATGGCGCGGAGCTGCAGCCGCGCCAGGGGCGCGAGATCCGGAGCCGATTCAATCAACGTCTGGAGCTGCTCCCAATTGGAATCCGGGGACGGAGGCAGGGTGGCTGTGCTGAAGGTCATTGGCGAGCTCCACGAAAGGCGCCGATGGCGAGGTCGGTGGGGCCGCGGCCGATATCGGCTGACTGAAGCTGCCGCTCATGAGTGGTGTCAAAGTACGTCACTCGGCCATCCATGGTGGCCAGGTACAGGCGATTGGGGTCGTTCCCAAACGAGACTGCTGAGCCGCCCGCACTGCCGGAGAGGCTGTAGCTCTGCACCGTTGCCATGGTGGCCAGATCTACTTTCCAGAGATTGCGGTTCTGATCACTGGCAGAGACGTAGAGATGGCGGCCCGTAGGGCTAACGACCAGGCCCGTTGGATTGAAGCCCACCCTGAATTCACCGAGTGGTTGTGCTGCTTGCGTATCCACAACGACAACCGAGGCATCGCGGGGGCGCAGCACAAACAGTCGATGCCCGTCAGATGTGGCCGCAAGCTCAGTGGGACGCCCGCCCACTTGAGTGGTATTGACCACACGGAGGGTATCAACGTCGATTGCGGAGACGGAACCATCGCCGGCATTGGCCACGAAGATACGCATAGTGCCGTCTAGTGTGCTGGCAACAATCCCACTGGGTTGGTTGCCCACCGGGATGACCGCGCGAGTCATGCCCGAGTCGGGATCGATGATCGAAACGGAGTTTGCGCCGCGATTGCTCACCGCGAATTGCTGCGTGCCCGGAATTGCCACGATCCCATAGGACTGCGCCCCCACGCCAATCTCACTCGTCATGCGCAGGGTGGTGAGGTCCGCGATGAACACCGTGCGCACGTTCTCGCCGGCAATGGTGCCGACAACTTTGGCTCCATCCGATGTGAGCGCCACAGACTGTACCGGCCCATCCACTGGAATGCTGCCCACCACCCGGGCCGTGACCAGTTCCACCACGGTTAGGCTATGTTCATCATGATTCGCGCTGACCAGCACCTCACCGCGCACGCTGGGCGGAGGTGGCGGCAGCGGCTGGCGCGGGCCAGCGGTCGCGGTCTGGGCGCCACTCTGGCCCGCGGCGGGTGAGGCAGCGGGTGAGGCCGCTGGTGACGCGGATGGAGGCTGGACCGGG
>JBJXFJ010000258.1:0-4454 GCA_046154735.1 Chloroflexota bacterium
CGTGAACCGTAGGCCCGTGCTGATCTGTTCCGTATCTCAATACTCTTTGACCTTCCCATAGACGTCCGTTGTGACTCAGGATGGATCAACCTCCGTGCTCCGAAACTCCCATAGAGTCACGGGCGCGGATCGGTTTCCGGATAGTGCAAATCCGGCAGGGCGAATGCTGCCGATTGGAGAGCGTGGTGTGGTCAAGCACCTTGCCCGATAGTCTGGCCATCAAGCTGGACACTGTCGGGCAAGATGCCCGACACCACCGCATCACTCTCGAGCTTCATTCGCCGAGCTGCGAGTGGGTCACTTGGCACGCTGATGGCCATTGACTCGGTGGAAGACGGACGAGGTGCTCTTGGAGTGCGCCGGCCGTGACGGCGCTTTGGATTCCGTGGACGCGCGCAGTCATCGCGTTCATGGATCGGCCGTCATCGCGCTGTGCCAGTGGTAGCCACTCACTGTGACGGGCGTTGCTCAAAGCTCAAGCCAGTGCGTTCAATCTCCATGAGAAACGCGTCCCCACGATAGACGCCTTTAGCGACGTCCTTCCTCGATCATCTCCCGGATGGATACATCATTGAGCTGGAGATGATGGGCCGCGCGGAATTGCCGCCACGCATCAACGGCCTCGGCGGCGGTGCTCTGCATGTGATCTTGCGGAGGTACGAGCAGAGCCGCAGCAACACCATGCCGGGTGATGGCTACAGACTCTCCGTGCGCAACATCGTCCAGTAGGCGACTCCAGTGTGTCCTGGCCTCGTGTACACCAACTGACTTCATGCGTTGCTCCCCACAGCAGTTTACTCGCCACCGCTGGCAATGAAGCAATCAGTCCTCGTTACTCCACCACGACCGGCGTGCCTCAATGCCCGGCAGCGGCGTCTCTCCAGGGAGGAGGCTGCCCGAGATGCGGGCTGCCACCAGCGCGTCCTCGCCATCGGCGACCTGGGCTGGCTCACGCATGCGGGGTTCTGGGGATGGTGGCGCGGGGAAGTATGGCTCGGCGTCATCCGGATCGTAATCCATCAGGGGATCTGGAAAGGGCGGCGGCTCCAGCAGGGCAGCCGAGTCTTCTTCCGGCATGGGCAGCATGGCGGCCTGCACGACCACGTTCTCGGGACCCAGCAGACGACGGAGAGCAATCTCGAGATCGTCGCTGAATCTGGTGTGGGTGTCAGATGCCTGGATCCGTACTCGCTTCTGGTCAGACACCAGCTCCAGCTCATACGGGTCATGTCCGGACGCGGCCTGGAGCAGCGTGTGCAGTTTCTCCAGGATCTGGATATCCGCCCGGGAATCGCCAGTGCGACGGAGCGTGAGCTTCATGGAGATCGGTGGACGGCCGTCATCAGCCGACCGGCGCTGCCCCGCCGTTTGACCACTCACACCCTCACTGGCGGGCGACCTGGACGCTCCGTTTGTGGTGTGCTTAGCTGTGCCATTGGCGCCAGACTTCCCGTGTGAACCGTTTTTGCCATTTCCGTTGGTGGATGGGCGAGCGGTTTGGTAGCCGTAACCATTGCCGTTTGACGAATGATCAGCGGCTTGTTGACTCTGGCTGAAGAGCGGCGGCGGGGGCTCCTGACCTTCCGGAATGGTCCAGCGCTCGGCATTCTCGCAGATGATCTGGACTTGCTCTTCGCGTAGCTCAACCTTGCCTTGAACGATAACGATGGCGTCCTCCTGCCATGCCTCGGAGGTCCGCTCAAAGGTTTTGGGAAAGGCAATCACCTCCACCGAGCCGTGCAAGTCTTCCAGCACCACGCGCGCCATGGTGTCATTTCGCTTGGTGATGATGCGGCGCGCCTCGGTAATGATGCCGGCCACGGTGACCATCTCACCGTTCATCTCGGGACCGACCTGACTGGTATCCGCGGTCACACGCGAGCTGAGCCAGCGCGAAGCTTGCTCAAATGGGTGCTCGGAGAAGTACAGCCCCAGAGACTCTTTCTCCCAGATGAGCCGTTGGTCCGCACCCGCGGGGGTCACTGATGGCAGACTCACGGTGACAGACGGAGTACTGGCGGCATCGCCAAAATCAAACAGGCTCGTCTGCCCCGCGCCCATGGCCTTCTGATCGCGCTGCCCGGCGGCCATACACTGGTCTACCGCGGCTAATAGCTGAGCGCGCTCGCCAAACTCGTCCATTGCGCCGCACTTGATGAGCGCTTCAATGACACGCTTGTTCACCGTCCGGAGATCCACCCGGCGGCAGAGCTCCTCAAATGTCAGAAATGGGCCGTTCGTTGCGCGCTCCGCAATCAGGAGCTCCACCGCGCCCTCGCCCACATTCTTGACCGCGGCGAGTCCGTAACGGATGCCGAGCCGCGGTTCCCCGTCCTGATCGGGCGGGGATACCCCACCCCTACCATCATCGGGAATCTGCTCCACGCTGAAGCGGGTGGTGCTGCGGTTCACGCTGGGCGGGAGCAGAGGCACTCCTAATCGGCGACATTCGCCGATCACCGAAACTACCTTGACGGTATCCAGCGCTTCAGTGGTGAGCACAGCGGCCATCCACTCCACGGGATAATTGGCCTTGAAATAGGCAGTCTGGTATGCGACATAGGCATAGCACACCGCGTGGGCCTTATTGAACGCGTACCCGGCGAAGGGTTCAATGTACTCCCAGAGCTTCTCCGCCACATCTTTCTTGTAACCCTGGGTTTGTGCGCCCTCCACAAAGTGGCCCCGCTCGCGCTGCATCTCCTCAGCGATCTTCTTGCCCATGGCGCGGCGCAGGATGTCGGCTTGACCCAGCGAGTAGCCGGCCACCTTTTGAACAAGCTGAAGCACCTGGTCCTGATAGACGATGATCCCGTAGGTCTCCTCGAGCAGCGGAATCAGCGTGTCATCCAGGTAGTGAATCTTCTCACGCCCGTCCTTCCTGGCGATGTAAGAAGGAATGTGCGCTAACGGGCCCGGACGATAGAGAGAGATCATGGCGGCAAGGTGCTTGATACTCTGCGGCTTGAGCTCCTGGATGTACCGCGTCATCCCCCGGCCTTCAAGCTGGAACACGCTATTGGTCTCGCCGCGCGCCAGCATGTCATAGGTCGGCTTGTCATCCAGTGGCATGGTGGCCAGATCAACCTTGATGCCGCGCGTCTCCTCCACGTTGCGGATGGCCTTTTCCAGCATGGTCAGGTTGGCCAGGCCCAGGAAATCCATCTTGAGCAGGCCAATCTTCTCCAGCCCCTTCTGGGAGTACTGGGTCATGACCATCTGCTCGTTCTTGGCCACCCGTGCCAGCGGCACGTGATCCGTCAGCGGATCGCGGGAGACCACCACTCCAGCCGCGTGTGTGGAGGCGTGACGCGTGACGCCCTCAATGGACTTGGCCGCATCCACCAACCGCTTGATGTGCGGCTGCGATTCATAGAGCTGCGAGAACTCGCGATTCATCCGCAGCGCGTCATCGATCTTGAGACCCACGGGGATCTGGGGGATCATCTTGGTAACGCGGTCGATCTCACTGAGTTGGTAGCCCATGGCGCGGCCCGCGTCACGAATGGCGGCACGCGCGAGCAGGCGTCCAAAGGTCACGATCTGGGAGACATGATCCCGGCCGTAGCGCTCCACCACATATTGAATGACTTCCTCACGGCGATCGTCGGCAAAGTCCATGTCAATATCGGGCATCTGGATGCGCTCAGGGTTCAGGAATCGCTCAAAGGTGAGGCTGAACTCGAGCGGCTCCACATCCGAGATGCTCAGCAGGTACAGCACAATGCTGCCCGCCGCCGAGCCACGTGGGCCGCAGACAATGTCCTGCTCGCGGGCCCAACGCACGAAGTCCCAGACAAAGAGCATGTACGCGCTGAAGCCCGTTGACTGGATTACGCTCAGCTCATATTCGAGCCGCTCCTCGGCCTGCTGGCGATTGTTCGGATATTTGTCGGGCAATCGCGTGCGACACACTGCCGCCAGGTAGCTATCCGCCGTTTCCCCCGCTGGAATCACGTGCCCCAGCTCAGGGAACTGCAGGCGATCAAACTGGAGATTGAGGTCCACCTGTGAGGCGATCTCCAGCGTGTTGTGCACCGCGTCCGGGAATTCCTTGAAGAGCTCGGCCATCTCCTGGGCACTCTTGAGATAGAAGACGTTTGGCTGCATGCGCATCCGTTTGGGGTCTTCCAGCGTGGTGTTCATCTGGATGGCCAGCAGCAGATCTTGGGCTTCAGCATGAGCCCTAGCGGTGTAATGACTATCGTTGGTACAGACCAGCGGCAGACCCATCTCGCGGGCCAGGGTGGTGAGTCCCGTGGTGACACGGGCGTCCTCTTGGAGGCCGTGCTCCTGAATCTCGATGTAATAGTTCTCTGGCCCCATGACATCGCGATACCAGCCGGCCACCTCGCGAGCCTTGGCCATATCGTCGTTCAGGATGGCCACGGCAACCTCGCCTGAAAGGCAGCCGGAGAGCGCAATCAGACCGTCATGATGCTTCTCAAGGAGTG
>JBJXFJ010000263.1:0-25545 GCA_046154735.1 Chloroflexota bacterium
GGCAATCTGAAACTGAGCTTGGCCAGACCGCTCCGAACCGTCCGCCCGAACCCTCCTGCCTCAGCCAGGGCCCCGTGACTGATCGGCTCATAGCCGCGAATGTTATACGCCAGCACTGCTTGCCAACCGTGAATGAGATTTGACGTCACACTCGGGAACGTTGTGAGAAAGTAGTTCGCAAGGCAGAGCTCACAGTCGGATGCGGCATCGACTCCCAGCCGTGTGAAATACACCAGCTTGCGTAGCGCTGAGGGGCCATTGCCACTAGTCAGGACGCGCAGCTCAACTCCAGGCTCCAATGGCACCGGTGGATTTGCCGCGTAGTCCGGAACGATGCATCGCACGCGATGTCCCCGGCGCGCCAACGCGTTGGCCAGAAACAGCAGCGACTTGACCCCACCCGAGAGATTCATACCGGCTAGAGGAATATTGATCCGAAGACCAGCTCGGCCTCCCGCCGGAATGCCCGTTCCCCGGCGCCGGGATGGGAGCTGGTTCCCCAGAAACGTCCCCACGGCAGCCATGATTTCCTTCGTTTGGGCCTCAATGGTGTGGGACCGGGCAAACTCCAGGCTGGCTCGGATCACCTGGTGACGCAGCGGCTCATCAATGAGCAATCGCTCCACCGCCACGGCCATGGACACGGGATCAGCCGGTGGAACCAACAGACCGCGGCGCTCATGCTCCACCACGCCAGGAATTCCCGCGACACTCGTAGCGACCACGGGAACACCTGCCGCGAACGCCTCAATGATGACACGCGGAACGCCTTCACCCGGCAAGCTTGGGATCAAAAGGAGATCATGCTCACGCTCGAGATCATGCACTCGCTCAATCGACTGTGCCCCAAGATACTGGATCGCATCATCCACACCCAGGCCGCGCGCGCGCTCCTGGGCAATCATGCGCTCCTGGCGCCCCAGCTCGCCAACGTCCCCGCCAACCACCGTGAGTGTGGCGTGGTGTCCGCGGCGATAGAGCTCTGCCAGCATCTCCGGAAGATATCGAATCCCTTTTCGTGGATCGATCCGGCTGACGCAAAGCAGCCGTGCCGGATGCGAAAGACCTCGGGGCGCGTCAGCCGCGATCTCGGCGGTGCTGATTGTCGAGTTGGTGGTCTGATGTACATGCGCATGCCCGTGCCCATACTTAGACCACAGAGCGCTGCCGTTTGCGAATGTGAGCGTGGTGCCGACCATGTGCCGGATTAACACGTCCTCCATCCGCGCCCAGCCGCGATACAGGCGACGCTTCCAGGACGTCCCTGGAACAGTTTCGGCGACTTCGGCAAGATCGCCCACCACCAATAGAAGTGTGGGGACACGACGCAAGCGCGCCACCAGCCAGGCCCAGAATCCGAGGGGCGTAGGCAAACGCACGACCAGTACATCCCACCGCCCTGACTCGCGCCAGAGTTGCCCAAGCATCCCCGGAAAATGTCGGTAGAAGTCAATCAGGTCGCGCCAGTGCGGCAGTCCTCGAAGCCGAACGTTGGCAGCGGCGAGCTGGTGACCGCGCTCTGACAACGAGGTACTGGACCGAGGGACGAGGAGATCTATCTCGTCCACGTGGCAGGCCAATGCCTCTACAAATCGGCTGAACGCCCCTTCACCTTCCCAAAGACCGCCATCAGACTCCCAGAATGCGCGATGGTAAACAATAGCGAATCTCAACGGAGCTCTGTTCATGATCGCGCGGCCGCCGGGTTCAAGAGCTGCTCGTACAGTGCTATGAGGCGCTCTGCTGAACGTCGCCAACTGAAGCGGGACCGGACCATTTCAAGTCCGACTTGAACCAACGACGCCCGAAGACTCGTATCCGAGAGAGCCCGTGCGAGGGCCGCCGCCAGTTCATCCGCATCCGTATCAACCAGGAGCCCGGTCGCACCATCTTGGACGTAGCGTGGCACGCCGCCAACATTCGTTGCCACCACGGGTACCTCGCACGCCATCGCTTCCAGTACCGCGTTCGGCGAGTTGTCAAACTTGGACGGGAGTGCAAAGACATCCGCGACCGAGTAGTAGGGTGCGAGCTCTCGATTGGGAACGGAACCCGCGAACACCACTTGATCCGACACTCTTAAGTCCCACACTTGCTTCCGCAGCGCGGGCTCCAGGGGGCCCTCGCCGACCAGTAATAGACGGGCGTTCGGCCGAATGCGAATAAGCCGGGCAAAGGCATCGATCAGCAGCGCAACATTCTTGAGCGGGGCGAACCGGCCGACGTAGAGCACCACTTCTCGATCCATCAGCCCGAGCGATGGACGCATTGTTGGCGACACTCGACGGAATACATCCAGATCAACACCGCCCGGGACCTCGATCAGCGGATGCCCCGTGCGTTGCTCGAAGTGCTCCGCATCCCAACCGTCGCCGATGATGGCATCTGCTTGTGACACGAGTGGAATAAACGGAGACGGTGGCGATCCACCCTGTGCGCGAATCACCACCGGGATGCCGGCTTGCTCACGCGCAGCCACCGCCGGATAGAGCCCCGCACCTTGCAGGATGTCGATCGGATAATCCGCTTGGCACACCAGGTCCACGAGGCGTCTACTGAACAGC
The DNA here is from genome assembly GCA_046154735.1 of Chloroflexota bacterium. GTDB lineage: Bacteria > Chloroflexota > UBA6077 > UBA6077 > JACCZL01 > CAVXYC01. The sequence continues at coordinate 2,565 of JBJXFJ010000263.1, forward strand.
TCCACGTCTAGCCGCAGGAGCAACGATGCCAGCCGGCCAGCCTTCGGCACGCCCATGAGACGATAGACCCAATCTCGAAAGTACGGGGAGCGAATCAGGCGGAAGGGACGATCTACAATTGGGAATCGAATGCCACCAACGAGCGGGTCTATCGAAACAAGCGTGACTTCCACACCAAGGGCACGCAGCTCACGGGCCAAATTCAGGTCACGCGTTTCACCGCCGCCGCGCATCATCGTGAGCGTGTAGTTCGCCAGCGTTACGTGGATGGGCAAAGGATCATCACTCAGATTCAAGCGGAAAGTGCTTGAGCGTAGAGTGCGTCAAGCTGTTCCACGTGTCGTTCAATTCCAAAACGCGGACGTACCTCGGTAATTCCACATTCCGAGAATCGTTGCCTCAGCCCCACATCGGACAGCAGCATATCAATCGCGTCAGCAAGAGCATCAGGATCGTCTGGCGGAACCAGCAATCCCGTTCGCCCAGACTCTATGACTTCTGCATTACCGCCGACGTTGGTTGCGATGGTGGGTATACCCGCCCCGACCGCTTCTGCAAGAGCCAATGACCGGCCTTCCCAACGTGAAGGCAGCACAAAAACGTCTAGTGCACCGAGCACAAGCTCACGATCACGCCTGACGCCGAGGAAGTGGACGTTACGCTCGATGCCCAGGCTCTGTGCAAGCAGCTCCAGCTCCTCCAGTGACTCTCCCTGTCCAGCAATAACAAGCTGAAGCCGCGGATGCATAAGCACAAGCTTATGAACCGCGCGGAACAGGACATCATGCCCTTTCTGACGCGTCAACCGGCCGATCACGCCCAGGGTCGGGGCATCAAGATCGATCCCAAGCCCGGCTCGGCACGCCGCCCGGTCTGGCAACGGCAGAAACTGGTCATAGCGCACCGCGTTGAGAATCACCGACATGGCTGCTGGCGAGAGCCCAACCTGACGCTGGTAGAAGTCGCTCACGGCCTGGCAGCAGGCAACAACACGATACGTTCGCCGGGCCAGGAGCCGTTCCATCAACACGTGCCTGGGGGCCTTGTTCCGATAGACATTCTGTTCCGCGGCCACAACCCGAGCGCCACCCGCAACGATGGCTGCCAGTCGTCCGTAAATGCAGGCATTGAGCAAAAACGTGTGAACGATATCAGGCTTCCATCGACGGAGGTACTCTACCAGTCGAAAGAAGGCACCAGGATCGCGCGGACCAGGCTCTCCGGGCAACACATCAACCCGGACACCTGACGCCCTGAGCTCTCTGGCAATCATCCCTTCCGCCGTCAAGCACACCACGCGCACGTCGTACCGCTCTCTCGGCAGATGAGTCGCAATCCCAAGCACGAGCTCCTCCGCCCCACCCATAGTGAGGTGCTGACAGATGAGTGCGACGCGGATGGGGGTCATGGGGATTGAACCAGATAACGGGCCATGGAGCCTCTGACTTCACCAACGAACAGGAACACGCACGAGACAGCTCCCTCTCCCCCTGGGAGAGGGCTGGGGTGAGGGAAAGCCGAAGTCCGACTTAGTCTACGCACGAGTAGCTGCCGCTCCCTCTCCCCGGCCCTCTCCCAGGGGGAGAGGGGGCTGGCCCCGGCGCAAGGAGATCCGTAATTCGCTCAGTTGCATGACCATCAAACCGCGCCAGTCGATTCAAGGCCGCGCTCCGGCTCTCGGCCAGTTGAGCCCGTGTCGTCTCGTCATGCGTGACTCGCTTTAAGGCCTGATCAAACTCGTCAAAGGTACGCGTGTGAAGCGTGCCGCCAATTGATTCGAAGAGGTCAAAATGCAACACCTGATTGAAGTTCACCGTGACAATTGGACGATCCAGCATCATCGCCAGGAGCACCGTCGACGACGAAGACGAGATGAACACCTCCGCGAGCGCAATGAGATCCGTCATCTCTGCGCTGGCAATGACCCGCACCGGCGGGGCAAGCTCAGCACAAAACGCGTAATCATCGATGGATTCACGAGGGTGGATCTTCACAGCCAGGCGATAGTCTGGGCCGAGCGATGACACGCTTGTATTCATCGCACGTATGTTTTCTTGAAGCTCATCCGCGGTCAATACGCCTCGCCAGAAAAACGGCTGAGTGGCATAAAGCACGAGACGCTCGTCGCTCGGGATTCCGTAGCTCGCCCGTATGCGCGCCTGCTCGGTCGCGTCCATCACCTGAGCACGCTGGAAAGCTGCGTCATGCAGCGGATGGCCGGTGATACTTATGACCTTTCCCGTCACACCCTGAGCCCGATACTGATCCCGGAAGTGACTCCCCATGACCGCGAACTGACGCGCCTCGCCGCCGCCATATGAGTTGGGCATGTCGAAGCGCACGTCCAGAGCCCGTTGCACCAGGCCATACAATCCCAGGGATCTCCGTGATCGTCGGCCAGCCCGCGGCGAAGTCAGCGATGCATCCGACTTGAGTGCGCGCAACCGGTCGTAGTAGTCCTGAGGGAAGCTGAAGGCCCATTGAATCACCAGTGTCGGTATCCCACTCCGGTTCGCCCAACGCACCAGAAATCGCTCCAATAGGAGCGTATCCTGGATGACAACGACGGCGCGAGGCTGGTGCTGCTCCACGATCCGCTTCGTGAGCGAACGGGTTTCACGAAGCTGTGTCAATTCTCCGAGTGGACCACGGGCTGCAGCCGGCATCGGCAGGCGTTGTACCAATCCGGCAAGGCGCTTCACGGACACAGCAACATGCCACCAGGCAGTACCACGCGCCTCGAGCGCACGTTGCGCCCAATCGCCAGGCCAGTGATGGAAGATGACCTCGGAAGTCACGCCCCGGCGTGTGAGCTCATCAATGATCGGGAGAAACGTGCGGAGCGTTTCGTCTGGTTCACGGGCCACGAAGAGCACGGACTCAGCCATGCCCGCTACCCGGGTAGTGACGTCACCGCTCCCGCGCGGTGCGAGATTTCAAACGGTATGTGCACCAGATCGCTCTGGCCCGCGGCGAAGCCGTGCTCCGCGCTGACATTTGCCGCGGAGACGATGAACGTCTCTCCCAGAGTCAGTGCATCGTAAAGTCCTGCAAGTTCAGAACCGGTGATAAAAAGCTGGACCGAGTATTGCCCCGGCCTCAACGGCAGAGCATCAAATCGGCACTCGATCTCACCGGTCTCATCCACTCGATCGGGCACATCCGCGGTCTGAGAATCCGCGATACATACGGTCACACCATGCGTAGGTGAGGTGATGGCAATTCGGAAGAGCGGCCGGTCCACGGGCTTGAATACGTCGTAGCGTGCGCGAATTCGGAGCGGCTCGCCCAGACTGAATATGCTCCTTGGGTTTCCCTGATCATCCAGCAACGCCACCGATGCATAACGCAGCTCCCCCGAGCCACCGCGCATCTCGGTACGATCTCGCGCCTTCACGTCCGTCGCCGATTGAGCATTGACATGGTCAAGGTATTGGGCGATCACGCCCTCCGTCTCGCCCTGTGCCTTCACCTGCCCTTTATCAAGCCAGAGCACCTGGCGGCAGAGTCCTCGAACATTACCCAGATCGTGTGACACCAGCACAACCGTGCGACCCGTTGAGACAAACTCACGCATTTTGTCAATTGCGCGGCGCTGGAAGGCGGTATCACCCACAGCCAGCACCTCATCCACCAGCAGGACATCAGGGTTACTAAACGCGGCGACACTGAATCCCAGCCGCGCGTACATTCCCGAGGAGTACCACTTGACTGGCGTGTCCACAAACTTCTCGATCCCGGCGAACTCAACAACTTGATCGAATGAGCGCGCAAGGTCGCTTCGGGGAATGCCCAGAATGGCGCCGTGGAGGTAGATATTCTCTTCGCCGGTCAGCTCAGGATGAAACCCCGCTCCAAGCTCAATGAGCGAGATGACTCGCCCGGCCACGAGCACCCGTCCTGAGGTGGGCCAGGTCACGCGGGAGAGCAACTTAAGAATGGTGGTCTTGCCCGCACCGTTGGCACCCACCATTCCCACGCTGCCCCCTTTTTCGATTTCAAACGAGACATCAGAAAGCGCGAAGTGTTGAGCGCGTCCGGTATCCTGGCCCCGCATTTTGCCGAGCATACTGGTGAACGCCGTGGTGAACGCCCGCGGCCGTCCAATGCGATAGCTCTTGGAGACATTCTCGAATCGGATGGCGAAATCGCTCATGCTAGATCACGTCCGCAAAGGACCGCTCGGCCCGCTTGAAGAACGGGTAAGCAACCGCAAAAAGCAGTAGCGAGATGATGATTGATGCCCCCAGAGCGTCCATCTGCGGTGCCCGGCCGTGGATGACCACATCTCGATATGACTCAATGAGCCCGGCCATCGGATTAAGGAGGTACCAAGGGCGCAGCTCCGAGGGCACGATCGAGAGTGGATAGGACACGGGTGTCAGATAGAGCCAGACCTGGAGTCCAAGGGTCACCACAGGCGCCAGATCTCGGTACGAGACATGGAGCGCTGAGGTGATGAGCGACGCGGCCAGGGTGAAGACCACCTGGATGAGAAGCAAAACCGGAACGAATAGAATCCAGGCGGTTGGCACTATCTGGTACCAGACCATCAGCCCCGCAAACACGACAGCCGCGGCCAGGAAATCGATAAACCGGGCGGTAATCTGCGAGACCACAATCACTTCTCGGGGAAAATACGTCTTGGTGACGATGCTGCGTTGACTCACCAGGCTAATCGTGGCGGAGTTGAGAGCGTTGGTCAAAAACGTCCAGGGAACGAGAGCGGCGTAAGCAAAGATGGGGTATGGAATCCCATCAGACGGAACCTTTGCGAATCGCGAAAAGACCAGGTTGAACACGATCATGAATGCAATGGGCTGGGCGATAGCCCAGGAGAACCCGAGCAGCGTCTGCCGATACCGCGCCTTCACCTCACGTTGCGTGAGTGCAGCAATGAGCTCCCGGTATCGAGCCAGTTGAAAGATAGCAAACGGCGCGAAGCGCGCCTGGCTGTCGATGATAACGACGTCGTTTGAAGACATCAGTGAACCGAGGCAAGCGTGCGCAGCACAAAGTCCGCCACCCGTTCACCCGAGCTTCCATCCACTCGATAGCAGAGCTGTTCCATTGCCCGTGCTCGACCGTCACGATCGCGCGCCGGCTGCTGGAGATACGATCTGACTTCATTCACGAGATTCTCCGGGGACCGTGCCAGTCGCGTTGCCCTGGCGTTCACGAGCGGACGGAAGTGCGTGTAGTCATAGTACCGCCGAGTCGATTCGAGATAGTCACGCTGCTCCGCTCCGTCGTACGCGATGTTCACAATGGGCGTATCCATGATCGCTGCTTCAATCGCAATAGTCGAAGCCACATTCACAATCACATCGCTGTGGTACAGCGTGGCTCCGAGATGAAGACGATCCGCGAGCGAAGGATCAACGTTACTTCCTTCCGCCACAATGGTCTCTCGGAACGGCTTCTCAATCACAACGAGCGGGTGGCGCATGAATCGCTCATACTGACTCACATCGTCGCGCGGGTGCACACGCACCAGAAGCTGAGCCGGCACATCAAGCTCGTCGTTCTCGATCGCTCGGACAAGCGTCTCAATTACGTCAGGATGATTGCGAAAAAGGACGGGGGGAATGGTAGTCAGAGTAATGAGCTTTCGGCCCGGATGAGCGCCCACGCGCTCTAAGAATTGTTCGCGTGTACCGAGCTGCCGCTTTTCTGCGTAGATGTCGAACTGGGGAACCCCGGTCACAGTAACTTGATGATCCCGATAGCCATGCAGGTGCATGGCCTCCCGCTTCATCAGTCCATTCCAGACGCTTAGTCCATGGACTCTTCGGAGTGGCGCGGTCTTAGTCGTGAAATGATCCCAGCTTAGATCGATGGCAACTGAAGGAACTCCCAATCGATCCGCGCGAGCCATCAGTGGACCTTCACCGAAGTAGAGCCCGGTCGTCGGTGTTACCAGGAGAGATGGACGGTAAGTGGCAAACACCTCTGCATAGCGTGCCCCCAGCGTGCACAAATCGCTGGCGCGGAACCAGTAGTCGATGGGGATGGGCAGTGATTTTAGTCCGCTCACGGCAAGTCGCCGGAACCCCTTGGATCTTGCTGACAGAGGGGTGCGATCGAGATAACGCACCTCCTGCTCGGCTCGAGCCGCCTTGGCAACTCGAATACGCATGCTTGAGGTGGGCATCGTCTTCACATAGCGTTCCTGCATGACACGGATGAAGCGGCGCTCCAGCCAACCGGGCTCATGCTGGATAAGCGGCTCAAATCGAATCTTAGGTCCGGCGTGCTCCTCAACGAAGTGCGGCTCACTCACGAGCGGCGAAAGGATCACGATAGTTCCAACGGACTCATCGTCTCGGATCGCTGAGAAGACGCCCGTGCGCAGGATGTTAGCCGCGGGCGTGCCACTGGGAATGCACAGAAAGACCGTGCGCCCGCGACCCCGCGCCGCGGGCCTTGCCCCGTTCACGGCCCGATCAGCCTCAATGGAGCTAATTGGGGCGGCTAAAGACACGCGCGGCCCGTTCCAGCTCCGACCCCTCGTGATCCTTGTACCATTCGTACGTCTCAGCCAGCCCTTGCTCCAATGAGAACGCGGGACGCCAGTTCAACACGTCCGCGGCGCGCTTGTTGGTTAGGAACTCGTACTCATACTTTCCAGGCGCCCCCAGCACCGTTGGCTCCAGATCCGGCCGTCCGGCCACCTTTACCATAGTGCTCACCAGCTCAAGCACCGAGATGGGCTCATCAGGATGAAAGTTAAATGCATTGCCACGCACGCCATCATCCGCGGCCCGCTCACCCAACGTCAGGTAGGCCGAGACGGTGTCCTTAATGTATAGGTAGCCCTTCGCGGGGCTTCCATCACTGCGAATTTCGGGGCGCTCACCCTTGATGATTCGCAACAGTGTATCCGGAACAATCCGGGTGAGGTTTGGATCCGCGCCACCATACGTGTTCGTGGCGCGCGCCACGGCGACAGGCAGGGAGTAGGTGGCCGCGTAACAGCGAGCCAGGATATCTGTGCATGCCTTTGACGCGGCGTAAGGATTGTTGCCATTCAGCGCGTAATCCTCGTCAAACGGAGCCGTTTCGTGGTCCCCATACACAGTATTGCTGGAGGCGATGGCGACGGTCTCTGGCAAGGCCGTGGTGCGGCACGCCTCCAGCACCGTCCAGCTTCCTCGAATGTTCGATTCAAAGGCGGGCACCGGCCCACCCTTGGCAAAGCTGATATTGGACTGCGCTCCCAGGTGGATCACGGTCTTCACCTCACGGTGCACGAGCGTGCGCTCCAGGAGGGCCTGGTCCGTCAGGTCGCCCAGGACAAGCTCAATGCGATCCCGTACGCCTTCATGGAGCAGAATTGCACCGACCTCAGACTTATCGTATCCCGTTACCGTCGCTCCAAGATCCACCAGGGTGCGAATCACCCAGGCACCTATGAAGCCGTTCGCACCGGTGACCAGGACCGAGCGACCTCGCCAGAACTCGTTTGCCATCAACAACTCTCCTGTTGAGCGTCCAGAATCATTTCACATACCTCGCGCACGGCGCCATCGCCGCCGCGGGCCGCGGTCACATAGTGTGCCCATGCGCGTGGCCGCCGCATGGCATCACGAACGACGACCGCCAGACCTACTATCTCCAGCGCACCGACATCGTTCAGGTCGTCACCCACGTAGCAGACCTGCTCCGGTACGATGTCCTCAGCCGCGAGGAGCTCAAGCAGCACGGCACGCTTGTCCGTGACACCTTGACGCAGGTGATCGATCCGCAGTTTCTCGGCTCGGCGACCGACGATCTCGGTACGCTCGCCGGTCAGAATGGCCGTCTTCACGCCCAGCTCCCGAATGATGGCAATGCCCTGTCCGTCGCGGGTATTGAACTTCTTCAGCTCATCACCACGTTCCGTGTAGTACATGCCAGCATCCGTGAGCACTCCGTCTACATCCATGGCCAGCAGACGAATGTTCTTGAGTCGCTGCAGGAGCGTACCTGCCCCTCGAAGGGTGACTTCTCCCAGCAGATCCGCTTCCGAAATGCTGGCAACTACGCCGTCGGCCAGGACAGCGCCTCCTTCGGAAGGATGGTGTCGACGCCAATCGTTTGCTGGGTGACGCGCCCCACCAGATCGGGAACGCTTACCGGCTTGATCCCCGTTCCAGGGCCCTTTAAGGTGAGCATTTCTATGGTGAGAGTGGTGCCAGCCGGAATCTCCACCGCTGCTACGACGCTCTTGGCGAGTCGCTCACGGACCCCCCATTCACCCTCCACAATCTGCTTCTCCGGTGATCCCAGAGCCTTCTCAATATTGCGCACATTGCGGATCAGTCGCCGCAATCCATCGGGCTCCAGTGATGCCGCGTGATCCGGCCCCACCATCGTCCGATCGATGGTGAAGTGGCGCTCGATCACGTTGGCGCCGAGGGCCACAGCCGCTTCGGTTGGGGCAAGCCCGCGCTCATGCCCTGAGTAGCCGATCAGGATTCCGTAGCGCTGGCGATAGGTAGCCATGACCCGCAAGTGGATTTTCTCGTTGTCAGCCGGGTAGGTCGATGTGCATTGTAGAAGGATGAGCCGATCATTGAACTTTCGAATGGTTTCAACGGCCAGATCAATCTCATCAAGATCACTCATGCCCGTTGAAAGGATGACCGGCTTATTCTTCTTCGCGGTATGCACAAGCAGGGGCAGGTTTGTGAGATCCGCGGAAGCAACCTTGAACGCCGGAATGCCAAGCTCGTCAAGGAAATCAACGCTCTTTTTGTCCCAACCACTGGCCAGCATTGCAATACCACTGACCTGGCAATGTTCCGACAATTCGGCCCACTCATCAGCGGAAAGCTCGAGCTTCTCGCGGTGCTCACCATAGGTTGGCCCAAGCGCGGTCGGCACGGTATACGGCCGATTGAGCGCCTCCGCAATCAGGATATCGCCAACCGTACGCTTCTGAAACTTCACGGCATCGGCGCCGGCTTCCTGTGCAATGTCAACCAGCTTCTTAGCTAGGTCCAGCGAGCCATTATGGTTCACGCCTGCCTCAGCGATGATATAGCAGGGGTAGTCCTCGCCAATTGCGCGAGCTCCAATATTGATCACACTCATGAGCGAGTCACCTCGTTTGCCAGCCGATCGCCTGCTATCTGCAGCAACGCCTCAGCGATCAGAAAATCGCGTTCGGTATCGAGATCGATAAGAAATTCCGGGTCCACAGGAAATGCCACTACGCGGTCACCCACCGTCGATTCGCGATCTAGTACTGTTTCTCGGCGGATCGCATCGACGAGTCCCGCCGACCAGTACACAGTCTCAAGCTTCTGCCGCGGATAGTCGGGCCCCACTTGTCTCCAGAGCGGGGTGTCCTGGAATGGGTGCAGCAGGCCGTCAGCAAGCCGCCACATCTTATGTGGATGCTGCTCCACCGGCACAACGGATTTTACGCAGTCTGCACCAGTAGATAACAGTCGCTCGATCACCGCATCGATGAGACCGACCGGACGGAACGGCAGCGTAGGACGCAGATGAACGATGGCGTCCGGACGGTATTCCTCGTACTCGTCAAACCAGCGCAGTGCATGCAGAAACACCGGAAGGTCGGGAGTGTCATCCTGGGCAAACTCTGCTGGGCGAAGAAACGGGACCTCCGCGCCGAACGATCGCGCGGCTTCGGCAATCTCCGGATCATCCGTGGAAACAATGCAGCGATCCAGTAACCTGGAGGCATTCGCCGAATCGATACTCCAGCGAATGAGCGGTCTTCCGCCCAGCTCCCGCAGGTTCTTGCGCGGGACTCCCTTGGAGCCACCGCGCGCGGGAATGATACCGAGGACTCGAAACTGCTCCATTCAGAATGACCGGCGTTCAAACAGGGAGTCCGCAGGCACGAATGTGACTCTGGCCTCCCGCGCGTGCTCGAGCAAGCGGCGCAACGTGTCACTCATCGCACTGTCAAATTCCCAGTAGTGGGTGGCCAGGCAGAAATCGCCACCCAGCGCACGGGCTTCCTCAAATCCTCGGATTAGCGCGTCCAGAGATGTACTCGGAATTAGTCCATGACAACCGAGCTCAGCATGGTTTCGATAACGTAACGGCACCGGGTAGACCATACGATCATGTCGACCACGTCCCGTGCGGCGACGGTAGCGCCACACCTTGAAATAGTTACGAGGCGTCGTGATGTCCCAGGGACGCTGCCACGGTGAGAATGAAAGGAACGAACCGAGTACGTTGAGCCCGGCATGATCGACTGCAGAAAGGCCGCGTCGAGATAGTGCGTTGTGCGGTGGTACAAACGTGGTCACATTCACACCAAACACACGCTTAATCTCCGCGCGTCCTTTCTCCAAACGATTCCGCAGTCCGTCGCCCACCTGAAATTCAAATCCGCCCGGGTAATTCTTATGGTTGTAACCGTGCAGAAGGATTGAGACTCGGCCCTTGCCAAGCTGCCCATTGATGAAGTTCACAAGCTGGACGTTGTCAGCGGTGGGAAACTCGCGATCCCCTTCCCAGTGCTCCGGCGGTACACCGCCAGAGCGCGTGCTGGCGTGAAACGGAACGACAGCCAGCGAGACCGGAACCTCGTCCCAGATATCTCCATAGACGGATTCAAGCTGCTCAGGCATCGTGAAGTAGCTTGTGTCATCGTCTCGAATGGCGAATTTCATGTGCCGCCTGCTCGTGCGCGTCGCCTGCCACACTTCAGCCTGATCGCCAGGCTCCGGGGAATATGAACCGCTCCGTCTCGAAGGCACTCTAGTGCTCTGTCAGTCATGGATTGTTGGGTGGAGGTCATCGGTGGTGTCGGGAGAACCCCACAGACCAAGTTGGACAGTGCACTGGCCGGGCCTCCCGCCGCTTAGAGCGGCACAATGTTTTCGGACGCCAGGAGCTTGAACTTGTTTTGCGTATCGAGCAACAGTGACGAATTCGCAAGCACAAGCTCGTAATTCACCTCTCGATGGGCCGTCAGCAATATGACCGCGTCCATGGATTGCAGCACATCTGAGTTGAGCGAAATTGATTCATAGCGAGTCCCGGCTACCGCCACCGACTCAATGAGTGGATCGTGGTAACACACATCGACGGCCTGCGCGGCAAGCTCACCGATTACATTGAGCGCCGCGGACTCACGCAGGTCCGCGACATCAGCCTTATAGGTGACGCCCAGGCAGAGCACACGGGCTTCCGCAAGAGGTCGTCCGCGGTCAGAAAGGAGTCTCGCCAGCTTCTGAACCACAAAGCCCGGCATCCGATCATTGATATCGCCGGCAGCCTTGATCAAGCCATCATCAAGGCCAAATTCACGTGCCACGGCTTGTAGGTAGAAGGGGACTATGGGAATGCAATGACCACCCACGCCGGGGCCCGGCGTGTGCTTCATGAACGCAAACGGCTTGGTCGCCGCGGCGTCCACTACTTCCCAGACATTGACGCCCATGCGATCGCACAGCATGGCCAGTTCATTTACAAAGCTAATGTTGATGAAGCGGAACGTGTTCTCAACGAGCTTGCTCAGCTCAGCCACCTCGGGTGACGAGACTGGTTCGATTGTATCGACAATGTACCGATAGAGCCGGGAAGCCAGGGCCGTGCAATCAGGCGTAACGCCGCCAATCAGTTTAGGTGTGTTCTTGACGTTGAACTTCTCGTTCCCTGGATCAATGCGCTCGGGCGCGAACACAACGAAGTACTCGCGCCCGACATCAAGACCGCTCTCGGCCAGTATTGGGAGCAGCACGTTTCGCGTGGTTCCTGGAGAACAGGTACTCTGCAGTGCAATCAACATTCCCGGATGGAGTCGATCGCGAATAGCCGCGGCGGCGTTGCGCACATACGTCAGATCCGGATCACGCCCGTTCTGAAGTGGGGTGGGCACGCAGATAACGACACAGTCCACGTCAGCTAGCGCATCAAAATCAACTGTCGCGCTCAGCATTTCCTCATTGACAAGCCAGGCGATGGTTTCTGACGAGACGTCCGATACCGGACTGGTGCCCTGTTGAATCGCCGTGACGCGGTCCAGACTGACATCAAAGCCCGTGACGTGGAATCCAGCGTTCGCAATCTCAACCGCCATGGGCAAGCCGGCGTAACCCAGCCCCATAATGCCCACACGCGCCTGGCGAGCGGCAATTTTTCGCTCGAGCGCATCTTTCTGCGACTCTTGCTGCAGCATCATGCAGTGTGACCTCCGCTCACCGTGTAACCGTCTACCGGTTGGGTGGACGAATCATTCTCAGCTCAAATATCACGGGATGCTGATGGAACAACGAACCATCAACGGTCCAGTAGCGGAGCACAGTCTCGCGGTGACACGTCAACATTCCGCGATCCGACGCCACCGCTCAAAGGCGGCGCAAATCAACCCGCGATGCTCCGATCAGCAGTCGCGGCATTCTGCCAGATGCATCTGGCAGAGTCAAGCACCCGGCACTGCCGCCAATCTGGTCCGGGCGGTGATTACCTGTGCAATCGACTCGATGACGCGCTCAACATCCTCGGTTTCGATGCCATGATGGAGCACCAGACGAGCACGAGCATAGGTGGGGCGGGTAAGGATGGATCGATCACGCAAGGCCGCCTCCAGTTGATCGCCGGGAATTCCGGTGCCGGAAAAATCAACGTAGACCATGTTCGTTTCAACTCGATCTAGGTCAATCTTGACTCCCGGGAGCTCATGCAGCCCGAGTGCGAGTCGGCGAGCATTGGCATGGTCGTCAGCGAGCCGATCGATCATGGACTCCAGGGCCACGATACCCGCGGCGGCGATGACCCCCACTTGCCGCATTCCACTACCGAGCACCTTCCGAGCGCGATGAGCCCGACCTATGAATTCTCGAGTTCCGCAAACAACCGATCCCACGGGGCAGGCCAGTCCTTTTGAAAGGCAGAACGTGAGCGAATCCACATGCCGGGCAATCTCCCGCGCATCGACCCCAAGCGCAACAGCGGCGTTGAACATGCGCGCCCCGTCCAGGTGCACCGGAAGCCCCAGTTGATCAGCCACTACTTTCACCGCGGCCAACTCGTCCGGATGAGACACCGTGCCACCATGCCGGTTATGAGTATTCTCGATGCAGATAAGCCCCGTTCGGGGATTGTGTTGATCATCGGAGCGCACCGCCGCCTCGAGCGCCCCCGGCGACGGACAGCCCCGTTCACTTTCCACCAGGCGAGGGAAGAGGCCCGCCAGCGAAGCCATGCCGCCCTGCTCACTCCAATACGTATGCGACTGAGACTCCATAATGACTTCATCGCCGCGCTGGCAGTGACTCATCAGGGCGACGAGATTCCCCTGCGTGCCGCTGCTCACAAACAGCGCGGCCTCTTTACCGGTCATCTCTGCCGCAAGCTCCTGGAGACGATTCACCGTTGGATCCTCTCCGAACACGTCATCCCCAAGCGGCGCATTGCGCATTGCCTCGCGCATCGCTTCAGTGGGCAGCGTCACGGTATCTGAGCGCAGGTCAATCGGCAGGTTCATGAGTTGGCACCTTGGGCATGGGGTCGAACGGGACGCGGGCACGAGAACACGTTTAGAATCAACGCAATCGAGCATCACCGACTCGGAATGGTCCGGCTCGATTGTACAGTGCTCCATTTGGTCAGAGCAGGCTCCGATCGGAAATAGAGATCCGAATCATTCGGAAGGTCGTGCGGGCCACGTTCACAGACCAGGACGACGAGACTCCGCTTTGATCGCAGAACCAGCCCAACTCAGATGACCCGGATGAAGTACGTACTCACAGCACTGCGGACGCACCAGGTGCTGGCGGCCGTGGGTTATGTCACGCTCCTGAGCCTGACGATACGACTTGCCTTCACCGGCCGCGCACCCGCGTTCCTCATTGGTGATAGCGAGAACTACTTCCTGCCCGGGTTTCAACTTGCCTGGGGAACGGGATTCGACCTCGAGCTGCGTCGTACGCCGCTCTATCCCCTGTTCCTGGCAGGGGCAATCCTCGTTGCCGGCGAGGACCTCCAGGGAGTTGTCGTTCTGCAGCACTTGCTGGGCGTCGTCACCTGTATCTTGACCTTCGCGGTTGGGCGGCTCGCTTTCGGCCAGTCCGTGGGACTCATCGCGGCAACGTTCAGCGCGTTGTCCGGCACAGCCCTGATTGGTGAGCACACGATCATGGCCGAAGTTCTTTTCACTCCCTTGCTGTTGGGGCACATAGCGTTGCTGCTCCTGGGCATTCGACGCCGTTCACTGCCGCTGATAGCGCTGGCAGCGATCATCCTAGGCTTCGCGGCGCTGGCACGACCGGTTGGATTGACCTGGGTGGCCGCGTTGCCGGTAGCGCTCGCATTCACCACACGCTCCGTTCGATCCACCGTTCAGATGAGCGTGATCACGCTCGTAACGCTTGCCATCGTCATACTCCCGTGGATGGCTCGAAACTACTTAACACACGGGAGCTTCAGCACTGATGGCTCGGCAGGACAGACTCTCGTAGGCCGAACCCTGCGTCACGATAGTGGATTTTCCTTTAATGACCCATCCTGGCCGCCCTCACAAGATCCCGCGATTGAGCGAACCCGCAAAATCATGCAAGATGGGGTTGGCCGTACAACGTTTCTGACTCCGGTTCGTCGTCGTGTACGTGATGACCTCAATGTTTCAGAGGCCGAGGCAAGTCGATTGATGCAGCAAGTGGCAACCGATGCCCTACTGCGCCAGCCTGGCTACTATGTGGTGAGCACATTGAGCAATTTCGGACGGCTCATGTGGGGCGTGCCTGAGCGCCCGCGAGACGCCTGGAGCACCCGCCGTGAGGCCCGCAATCGTGAAGAGTGGGAGTCACTACCCGACATTCGTCATCTCATGGGACCGCCCACTGCAATCCATGACCGTGAACAGCGAACCGCGGAGGCTATTGCCGGGTTCTACCTGCCGGCGCGGTGGGGAGGAGCTCTGCTCGTGGGCTTCATAGCGGGCGTGCTGGCAGCCATCTTGAAGCCAGCCGCTTCTGGCGGAATAGTCCCCGCGCTCTGCGTGCTCGCGGCCATCGGCGCGGCGGTGGCACTTGTGGCGCCACTACCGCGCTATCGCTGGCCGATTGAACCCCTGTATGCGATCGTATCCGCGGGTGGCTTTGTGGCACTCACCCAATGGGCAGTGGGGCTACTGCGACGAGGGAAATCCCAGGCAAATCACGCCAGCGCGGTAAATCCTCTCACGGAAGGAGCCGGCTAAATGCCTGTGCAGGTTGCGCGCGGCACTGCTCAGATCAGGCGAAACTTGCTCTCGAGCACGGGCGCCCACCTGGCAATCATCCTTGGACTAGGCCTCGCGCTGCGACTCGCATTCTTGACGCGGGTGCCCGTGTTCCTACTCCGTGACAGTGGCGGCTACCACCTGCCTGCCTGGGACCTGGCTCAGGGCCTGGGCTTTGATCTCTCAGCCCGACGTACGCCCGGGTATCCCCTCTTTCTTGCGGGCGTCATCAAGCTCGGAGGGGAAGATCTCTATGCCATTGCATTGGTCCAGCATCTCCTTGGTCTGGTCGTGGCGCTGCTCACCTATCTCATTGCTCGACGACTTTTCGGCTCGCCACTGGCATTTGCGAGCGCACTGATCGTGTCGCTCGAAGGCACGCTTCTGGTGGCCGAACATTATGTCATGCCCGAAACGCTCTTCACCGTCTTCGTGCTGCTCTCGACCTGGCTAACCATGCGCGCGCGCGATGAGCCGACAGTGGTGCGGATACTTGCACTGGGTGCGTGCATTGGGGTTGCCGCGCTCATCCGTCCCGTCGGGTTGGCACTACTGCCAATTGCCGGCTTTGCGCTCATCTCCGCCCCGGTCACCTGGCGTCGACGCGTCGCCGCACTGGGAATCCTCGGTCTGGGCGCGGCGATCCTGGTGGTTCCGTGGATGGTCCGCAACTTCCAGGTCCATGGGCAGGCAAGTATGTCCACCACCTTACCCAAGTCACTCCTTGCGCGCACCGCGAAGCACGATCGCGGCTTCACTTTCTTCAGCCAGGCACAGGCGGACCAGTACACTGATCGACGCGAGGCGCAGGCTCGCCAGATCATCCAGTCAGCGATCAATCAGAGACTTTCGGATGGCGAAATCTACGACCGGCTCGGGGAGCGACTGCGTCTCACAGACACGGAAGTCGATCGACTCCTGCGCGACCTCACCACACGCGTCATCGCTGAGCGCCCTGTCTATTTCCTGCAGCGTTCCGCGGAGTTCACCTGGGAGCTTTTGGTAGGCGATGTGGAGCGACTACGGACTGATTGGAAAACCCAGAACGCCCGCCTCTCGCGTGATGAATGGGAGGATCGCGTGGAACACCTACTCCGCAAAGCGAGTCCGCGCCAGGAAGCCGAGTTCCCGATCTCGGAGGCGCTCGTTGACTTCGTGCAACCATCGCATTTGGGGGCGCTGGCTCCAATCCTGGGGATACTGGGAGCTCTTGCGGCGACTCGACGAATCGGACTCACGGGGACTATTCCAGCTCTGGTGGCGCTCATCCTGATTGCCGCGCCGGCCACTCTCGACGGGCCAGTTCCTCGCTACCGCTACCCGGTGGATCCGATACTGACAACCTTGACTACAGGATGTCTGCTGATGCTAGCGGCCATGGTGCGGTCCGTATGGCTCAGGGTGAGAACAGCCTCGGCGTCAGACACAGCTCCTGGCCGAGCGTATCCCGTTGCTGAAAGTCGCTGAGCTCCACGAATGTTGCACCGAATGAGCGTGACAAACGCCACATCGCCAGACGACACGCCCCGCGCGGGAGTCATGCCGAGTCGAAGTGACCTCGTGGCCATTGCGATTGTGATTGGTGTGGCCGTGCTACTACGCGGGGCATTTCACTTTCGAGCGCCAGTCTTTCTGGAGGGGGATAGTCAGAGTTACTTACTGCCTGCCTGGGATCTCCTACATGGGGCGGGATTCGCACCCGAGATTCGCCGCGCCCCGGTCTATCCAGTGTTCATTGCCAGCACCTTTGCATTTGCGGGCGCTCAACTGGAGACGCTAGCAGCTTTTCAGCACCTTCTGGGCATCATCACCGTCGGACTGACCTATCTGCTGGCGCGACGCTGGCTCAGCGCGTTGCCCAGCGCGTTTGCCGCGGGACTCGTGGCTGTCTCCGGCCCCATCATCATCTATGAGCGCTACGTCATGAGTGAAACGCTGTTTGGCACATTGCTCACGGCGACGATTCTGGCACTCGTGGTTGCGATCCAGAAGAACGATCTCCGCTGGTTTGCGCTGGGTGGCGCACTCATGGGCTTGACGGCGCTCTGCCGACCGGTGTCCCAGGTAATGCTGGGGCTGGCGCCTCTCACGATCGTGCTGATCATGGGGCTGAACCGGCGAACACTTATTGCCTCAGCGGTGAGCTGCGGAGTGATGCTGGCCGTCCTGGCCCCCTGGGCGCTCCGCAATCTCGGAAGTCACGGCACCATGTCCTCCGCCGGCGGGCTTGGGCGCAGCCTCATAGCCCGCACCGTGAAGTACGATGAGGGCTTCTTCAACAGTGAGCGGGTGGTCCGTGATGGCGAAGTTCAGGGGGAGCTCAAACCTGCCGCTCGACAGATCGTTTACCGCAAGCGAAACAATGTGCGGAAGGGACGATCCGTGCGCCCGGTCACGGACGCGATCATCGAGGAGCTCCAACTGACTCCTGGGCAGGCAGACACGCTCATGCGCCAGATAGCTCTCGAGGCGATTGCCGATCGCCCTAACTACTATCTTCAAGGCACGGCCGGGATGATCGGGCAGATCTTCATGGGACGTGATGAGCGGCTAGCAGGACATTGGCGCCAGCGTGCTGATAAGGATTGGGAGGAACAATGGGAAACACGCATTGAGTCCCTAGTGACTCCGGTGACTCCGATCCAACAGATGGGCTACCCCGTGGCGGAAGTACTGGTAAGTGCTTTTCAACCGGCACGTCTGGGATTCGCCTTTCCGGCCCTAGGCTTACTTGGCGCCGTCCTGGCAGTCCGCAATCCGCGGACCCGGGTGGTCCTACTCCCCGCGGCCGTAACGCTCACCTTTGTTTCCCTCGCTGCCGCCCTTGATGGCCCTGTGCCGCGCTACCGCTATCCGGTGGACCCGCTCATCGCCGTGTGTGTTGCCAGCCTTGTGCCAGTCCTGGCCACAGCAGTCGCTCGAATGCGTCGCCCTGGAAGAATTCGGCACGCTGAGCGGCAGGCCGCCGGCTAAAATGCACCAGTCCAGAGGATTTGTCCGCCCTACTGCCCATCGCCCACGAACCACCGGGAAACGTCAGACAGCTATCCGTACTGCGAGCACGTCCATCCACCAGGCCCCGGTCATTTCACGGGGCAAACGGTAGTGATGCCGCACCTACTCGGTCGTATCCGGGACTTCCTCGGCCGCTATCTCGATGCCCTGATCCTGATCACGGTGATCGCGGTGGCACTCTCAGTGCGCCTGGATCTCATGACTCGCATCCCAGTCTTCGTCTCTAAGGATAGCCAGAGTTACTTCCTCCCGGCCTGGGATCTGGTGCATGGCGATGCGTTTGTTCTTGGCTTACGACGCACACCGGGCTATCCGCTTTTCCTCGCCCTGGTTCAGCGTATGCTTGGGCCGGAGCTCCAGAGTGTCGTGATTGCTCAACACCTCTTGGGTGTTGCCACCGCGGCCCTCACTTGTCTTCTGGGACGATCCATCTTCGGATCGCTCGCCGGGCTCGTCGCGGGTCTCCTGGTCGCTCTCTCAGCTCCGCTCATCATCTACGAGCACTATGTACTGACCGAGTCGCTGTTCACGTTTGCCTTAACGGGCGCCATGTTGGTCTTTGTGATGGCGATGCGGTCTCAGGCCAGGCGAGCCACCTTTGCAGCCGGCCTGGCGCTCGGCGTTGCAGCAATGGTTCGCCCAGTGGGCCAGATCCTTGCGCCGATTGTCATCGCGGGGGTTGCCGCCGCCCGGCTCCCCCACTGGCGCAAGGCAGCCATAGCCGCCGTGATCTGCGGACTGGGGCTGGCAGCCGCGCTCACCCCCTGGGCAATTCGTAATCGGCTCGTCAGTGAGCTGGGGGGCACAACCACATTTGGCCGCACCCTGATTGCACGCACCGCCTACTATGACCGCGGCTTCGCGTTTTACGCACCCGGCTGGGGTGACGCCGGCGACTCCCAGCTTGTGGCCGCTCGCCGCATCATTCAGGATGGCGCAAATCGACGCCAATCCGACGGAACGATCGCCGGTCGTCTGCGCCAGGAGCTGAGTTTGGGGCCCATTGAAGTCAACTCGGTGATGCGCCAGGTGGCCACCGAGGCAATCCTGCGCAGGCCTGACTACTTCATCACCGGCTCACTCCGATTTGCCTGGGAAATCTTCGACGGCCAGGACGAGCGTATCCGTAACCATGCCGATGAGGTTAAAGACGTTGTTTGGGAAGCACGCACCGCGCACCTTCTACCTGGCAAGCTCACGCCGGCTCAAGAGCGTGAGCAGCGCGATGCCCAACAGCTACTAAATCTTTATCAACCCGCCCGGCACACCACCATGCTGGCCGTGCTGTGTGCCCTGGCAACACTCGGCGCCATGGTACGGCGATCCTGGCGGGTAGCCCTGCCGATCGCCCTGGCGGCACTGACCCACATACTGTTGAGCGCAGCACTGGACGGTCCTCAGGAGCGCTATCGCTACACCGTGGACCCGCTGATCTCCGTGCTCGCCGCGGGCGGACTGGCAACGGTAGGCTGGCTCACGCTGGCCATCGGCAGAGTTGTGTCTCGAGTGCGGGCACATCCCACACGGCAACCAGATGTGGCGGCATCTCGATGAGTGCGCTTCGAGGGCAGCTTAACCAACTGCGCCAGATACCCCCGTCGGTGGGGCTCGCCATCGTGCTCATGGTGGCATTAGTTGCTCGCCTGAGCCTCGCCTTCCGCGCGCCTCTGCTGGTCACTGGCGATTCCGAGGGCTATCTCATCCCCGCGTTTGCCCTAGCGCACGGGCTGGAGCTCGATCTATCTCTAAAACGCACACCTGCCTACCCTGCCTTCGTCGCCCTGTCACTGTTACTGCAGGGGGATGACTTGCAGAGTCTCGCTCTGTTGCAACATCTTCTTGGGCTTGTCACCGTTGCTGCCACCTTCTGGCTGGGTCGAAGTCTTGGCGGCGTCATCACGGGCGTCTCCGCCGGGCTCATCACGGGCATCTCGGGCACACTCCTGATGGCTGAGCACTCATTAATGACAGAGGCGCTGTTCTTGCCCGCGCTTACCCTCGCACTCGCATGCGGTGTGGCAGCTACCCAACGGGGCAGCTTCCGGCTGAGTCTCTGCTCGGGCCTGCTTCTAGGCATTGCAATACTCATTCGCCCTGTGGCACTGTCCCTTGCGCCTCTCCTGTTCATTGCACCAATCCTGCAGCATGGATGGCAACGGCGAGCCGTGTTCGCCGGGGCTTTGAGCATGCTGGCCGTGGGGCTGGTGTTCGGCGCCTGGACTCTACGGCCGGGTCGCACTGATGACGCCGCGGTTGGGGGCATCGGGCAGACGCTCATCGGACGGACTGCCAGGCATGACCGAGGCGGCTTCACCTACTGGGATCCGGCACGTCACGGCACTGAAGCACCGCTACGCCAGCAGGTCCGTCGCATCCTGCAAGAAGCCGTGGATCGAGGCTCATCGGGCCGGGCCGTGCACACGCGAATTCGGAAAGAGACCGGCCTTTCGTCTGCTGAGGCGGACGCGCTCATGCGCGACCTGGCGCTAGGCACCATTCAGGATCAAATGGACTACTACATCCAAGGCACCGTGCAACGCTTCGTCCGCCTGGCCCAACCGATTACCGAGCGGTTCCGCGATGCTCGAAATACGAACGACGTTGCGCGTCAGCGTTGGGAGGATGAGCCGACGAGGCCGCTCATCACTCAGGTGAACATGACTCACGATCGTGAGGCCGCGTCCGCTGAATGGCTCACCAGCTTCCAACCGGGTCGGGTCGGCGCGGCGCTCCCCACTCTGGCAATCCTGGGCGCCATCGCTGCCTTCTTGATGAAGCAGCGAGGCGCGGCGTGCCTCCTGGCCGGCTCCGCGCTGACATTGCTTGTCATCAGCGCCGCGCTCGTGGGCAATGTTCCACGGTACCGCTATCCTGTGGACCCCATCATGATCGTCCTCGCCATCTCCGGAATCACCATCTTTTGCAGGTCTGTACCACGCTTCCTCGCTCGGGCCTCGGGGGCACGCTCCGGCGAGCGGCATCAGCCCCATCCCGCAAAGGCCCTCCAGTGATGGTCCATTCGCGGACCACGCTCAACACGCATTTCATGCTTTCCGCGATCTCTCCAACCGGGAGCGCCCGCCTTGCAGATGCCTAGTGCCGAGACCGCCGCGAGTCACGGCACTGCCTCGAAAGCTCGGATTGTAACACGGTGGTCCAGTCCAGTCCTTTTGGACGTGCTGCTCGTCATCGCAATTGTTGTCACCGGGGCGGTCCTTCGTTGGCCGTTCATTGCCAGTGGCGCGCCGATGTTCGTCACGCCCGATAGTGAGAGTTATCTACTCCCGGGCTGGGAGCTAGCCCATGGTCAGGGCTTCAACCCGGAGCTGCGCCGCACGCCGATGTATTCGGTATTCATTGCCGGGGTACTCCTATTGCTGGGAGACAATCTGGAACGTCTGGCCGCGGTCCAGCACGGCGTAGGTGTGTTGACTGCACTGGTATCGTTTGCCTGCGCCCGTACGGTATTTGGCTCGCTCGCCGGGGGGATCGCTGGGCTCGCGGTCGCGACATCCGGCCCGCTCCTTATTTATGAGCACTATCTGCTCAGCGAGGCCCTGTTCACGTTTCTGTTGACCGCTGCCCTTGGCACGGTGATGCTGGGACTCTCTCGTGGCAGTGGACGGATTCTGTTTCTGAGCGGCATATTGCTCGCCCTGGGGGCGTTGTGTCGGCCAATCGGTCAGCTCGCCTTGCCCATTGCCCTGTTGTTCGTGCTATTGAGCGGGGGACGATCGATTCAACTGGGGTTACAGCGCCTCGCCTACGTAGCCCTGGGGATTGGCCTGGTGCTGGCACCATGGATGGTGCGCAATCTCGCCACGCACCAGACATTTGCCGCGGAGGGCGCGCTCGGCCAGGCATTAATCGGGCGAACCATCCGCCATGATCGCGGATTTGTCTACCATGATCCTGCGAGGCCAGACCCCGACCCCATTCGGGAAGCAGCTCGCCGAATCATCACTGAAGACGCGGCTACCGGAGAGCCATCCGGCGGGCGGATCACCGCGCGCATTCGCGAGGAGCTGGGACTGAGTCAATCCCAGACCAGCACGCTCCTCCGTGGCTTAGCGCTGCAGTCGATATGGGATCACCGTGGCCATTACGCTCAATCCACGTGGACCTTCGCCTGGGAGCTCTGGGACGGAAAAATCGAACGGCTCCTCGGGCACTGGCGTCAGAGAACTACCCGCAACTGGGACAACAAGTGGGATCCGCGCATTGCCCCGCTGGTGGACGATGAGCTTCCCGCTGAGGGACAAGCCTATCGTCAGGTAGACGCGGCGGCCAACTTTGCCCAGCCATTCAGGCACCGGCGAAACCTGTCCTACGCGATTGCAATCGGAGCAGTGCTGGCGTTACTTGTTCCCCGTTGGCGGCTGGCATTGCTCCCGTTCACTGTGGCGCTCGCGATGATCCTGGCCAGCGCCGCGCTCGATGGACCGGTCTATCGCTACCGGTATCCCGTTGATCCACTGCTCGCGATCCTGGCCGCCGGAGGCATTGCCGGCCCCCTGACTCTCACCTGGCAGCTTGTTCAGTCAAGGCACCGGCGACCGCTCTAGCCCATCGACAAACCGTCTCAGATTCGCGTGTCTACCGCACTACATGCCGTCGCACGTCTCCGCGGACTCGATCCAGTGTCCCTGGACCATCATCGGGTAGCGACAGGAAATACTCGACTGCCGGCCGGTCGTCAGTGAGGATAAGTCCCTCGCCCGCATAGGCGCGCAACTCAGCCGGCCCGGCCACATACTGCGCAAGCAGGTCGGT
>JBJXFJ010000270.1:0-3078 GCA_046154735.1 Chloroflexota bacterium
GTCAGATCATCTCATTCATCATTTGCTATCTGGTGAATCTCATCCTCTTCGGTCTCACCCCAGCTCAGGTCACACGAGAGTTACGTGATGACCGCAATGCTAGCGTCGCCGCGATCACCGGCATGACCTATCTCGGCGTCTCCATGCTCGTTGTGTTCCGAATCTTCTAGACCGTCAACGATTCCGAACATTTGGCTCCGCCGGCCGAGTTGTCGCCAGTATTCGAGCAAATGTAATGCCCCCAGCCATTTTCAGGCTCGGGGCATTAGGTTCGCCTGATGTGTGAGCTAGTTCTTAACAGTACTCGGAACAAAGATCTCCTCAGGACTCACGGATCCGGAGATGATCTTCTGGTCGGCCGCGAACTTGATGATCGCCTCGAGCGCCTTACGGTTCGCTTCAACACCGTAGGGCACAGGGTCAGCGCCAACAATCGCACGTGAGTTGGCTAGAGTCTGTTCCTCAGGGCTGAGCTCAGCCCCGGAGTTGAGCTTGCTGATGAACGATTCCTTGGCCGCCTTAAACGCATTGTAAAGCTCATCGGCCACCCCGGGATTGTCCCGCAACACCGAGTTCTTGATCACAATCATATGGTTGATGGGATAGATCCCAGTCTTCTTATTCCATTCCGCCGCGGCATCTTGAGCATTGGGAATCAGAGGCTTCACGTCTGGCGAATCAATCTTGCCCAGACCAATTCCCGCGGCAAGCTCACCGCTGACCACCATGTCGGCCAGGTTGGCGCCCTCCGGGGCCTTCACCACGTTGCTCGGCGCTTTGTACTCCGCAACATGCTCCTCATCCGCAATGACCAGCGTTGTCTTATCCCAGTCCACGCCATACTCGCTCGCAAGAATGCCGCGTGCCCAAACACCCGTGGTCACTGTGTAGGCGCGTACACCGACCTTTTTGCCGGTAATGTCTGATGGTTTGGAAATGCCCGCATTCGTGTTGTAGGACGTAGCGCCATGATGCCAGGCGCGCACGGGAAAGACGGGGATGGCCGTGAACTCCTTCCCATTTGCTCGGGCGCAGAGATAGGTGGTGATTGCCATTTCACAGACATCAAACTCAAGCGCGCGAACCATGCGGCGGAACGCCGCAATGATCGGTGCAACCTCAACGAAATCCAGATCGATGCCACTGAGCTTCACCGAGCCATCTTTCAGAGCGGCGGTGTGACCATAGGTGGCAATGGCGGTTTTCAACGAGAGTGCCATTAAGTGCTTCCTCCAGGTAATACGAGAGACTGAATCGGAGTCGGAGTGTAGGTGAAACCCGTCAATCCGTCAATTGAGCGTGAGAACACGTAAGTGTTCAGATTCCACGGGACGGATGTTCACCGCAGAGACTCGGAGACGCAGAGAGAACAAAGAAGTAACATTGCGACCGTGAGTCTCTGCGGTGACTATCCCTCGAGACATGTACAGGTACGAGAACACCGCGGACTTGCAGTAAGCGAACGCTGGGTTGACGCCCATCAGGAGGCCAGCGACCCACTGTCCGCAATTCTTCAATTGAACGGTGCTCTCAATCTACGAAACCTTGAAGACGAGGATCTAGGCCGCCGCGACGGTAATGCTGAGTACGCTCGGCAGGCCAGCCAACAACTGGTGGAAAGACTCAGCACCGTCATCGCTTCGCCACACCGCGCCATCAATCATGCCGGCGTAGTACGTATCCAGGTTCCGAGGGTCGCCGGTCAGTGCCCTTGGCACGCCAAAGTAGCCTTCTGGCAGGCCTTCTCGCATCATTGTCCAACTCAGGCCTTGATCCTCGCTCCGAACGAAAAATACGCCAGGATCCACGGGACGCCTCCAGCCAGGCGGGCCGGAGCGTGAAACCGCGGTTACCAGCACATTGGGACGCGACGGGTGAACGACGAGATGAGCGGGGGTGTACTTACACTCCTCAATCCCTGAGTTTGAGAGTGTCCAACTGTCTCCACGGTCTTCGGACCGATACATGCCTTTTCCACCGGTGGCAATGATCGTGGACTCGTTGTCCGGCATAATGGCCACGGCATGGCCATCGTGGTCAAAACCATCCGCGATCTGCTCCCAGGTTTCGCCGCCGTCCAGACTGCGTACCGCCCAGCCCTCTTCAATTGCGCCGTAAATGAGATTTGGATTGGCCGCGTGCAAGCCAATGGACTTCATGCGGCTGATGTGCGGTGGAATAGGCCCGCTCCATTGCATGGTGCTGGGCAGCAGATCCAACTTCCGGAACTGGCTCCAGGTCTCTCCGCCATTGTCACTGGCAAAGATCGCGGCCGGACTGGTGCCCACATAAAGTGTCCGGGTAACCGGATGCTGGGCAATGCTCCATATGTCCTTGTAGACCAGTCCCAGATTTAACTCGGTCCAGGTGGCACCCCGATCATCGCTGCGAAAAAAGCCCGCTCGGGTAGTTCCGGCATAGAGCCGACTGGGATTGTCAACATCAATGACAACATTTGCGCGCATCGGGCCCGCGCCCTGAAATCCCAGGGGCGCCGCCGAATACCCACCGCCATACGGTGATCCAACGTAGAGTCCATCATTGGTACCAATGTAGAGCGAGCACTGATCCGAAGTTGCCATGGCCACCTCCTCCTGCGAGACGTTCCTGCTTTCGAGCATGTCGCGCGCGCGAGCACCTGCCAGAGTCTTTCCTCTGCAACTATGGTCCGCGGAACCGAACGTGTCAAGCGTTGATCCACTGCTATGTATACCGAAGGCTTGGCTGTTTCCATGAAGAGCGGCCCTCAGGAATGGTGTCAGTGGGAGGGGACCAGTTGGTTTGGTTGCAACGGACCGTTGAATATAGGGCGTCGATTCGTTGCACCATCCCAGGAGCCTGTCCACTGTCGTTATCTTCAGTGCGTCCGACACATGAGCATGGCTCCTGTCCAGTAGCCTTTTGGAGTCATCAGTTTGTGCGCAATCGAGCGAAATCACGAGGCTCACCATACCTTGTTGAAGCCATCAGACAAGTAGACTTTCGAGGGTTCAAATGCTACTGAACTGGCGCAAGAAACCTGCACTAGAAGACTCTGAGACTCTGAGCCCAGAGCCATCCAGTGAAGTTACGATTGCA
>JBJXFJ010000276.1:0-8712 GCA_046154735.1 Chloroflexota bacterium
TGCTTGTGCTGGCCAGCCGACCTGCCAACACTGAGCTCATTGCGACCTATCCCCGTGAGCTGCGCGTCACGGTTGACCGCGAGCGCGCCGGATTCAGTGCCTGGTATGAGCTCTTCCCTCGTTCCACCTCCGTGATTGACGGCCAACACGGCACGTTTTCAGATGTTGAAGCTCGATTGCCGTATGTTGCCTCTCTGGGATTCGACGTCCTGTATCTCCCGCCCATCCATCCCATTGGTTTGACACACCGGAAGGGCAAGGACAACAGCACCTCCGCTTCGGCCACAGATCCGGGCAGCCCCTGGGGCATCGGCTCGCATGAAGGTGGGCACACCACCATCCATCCGGACCTGGGCACGCTGGAAGACTTCCGTCGGCTTGTCAATCGAGCGCGTGAAGAGGGGCTGGAGGTCGCTCTGGACATGGCCTTCCAGTGCTCACCGGACCACCCCTATGTGCGCGAGCATCCGGAGTGGTTTCGACGTCGCCCGGACGGCACCATCCAGTATGCCGAGAACCCGCCCAAGAAGTACCAGGATATCTATCCGTTCGATTTTGAATCAGAGAACTGGTACGGACTGTGGACGGAGCTCAGAAACGTCGTGCAGTTCTGGGTTGACCAGGGCGTGCGCATCTTCCGAGTAGACAATCCACATACGAAGCCTTTCGAATTCTGGGAATGGCTGATCAGCGAGATCAAACGAGGCTGTCCAGAGGCACTGTTTCTTTCTGAGGCATTCACCCGTCCAAAAGTGATGTATCAACTGGCCAAGCTGGGATTCACCCAGTCATACACGTATTTCGCCTGGCGCAATTCAAAGGCAGAGCTGACGGAGTACTTGAACGAGCTCACCCAGACTGAGGTGGTGGATTACTTACGCCCGAATCTGTGGCCGAACACACCAGACATACTGACCGAGCCACTCCAGACCGGGGGACCCGGAAATTTTGCAGCTCGATTTGTGCTGGCCGCGACGCTGGGGACCAGTTATGGAATTTACGGTCCCGCGTTTGAGCTCCAGGAGCACCGGCCGTTGGAAGTGGGCCGCGAGGAATACTTGAGCTCTGAGAAGTACGAAATTCGTCATTGGGACTGGACCAGTCCCAAGAGTCTTGCTCCGCTGATCACAAAGGTCAATCGGATACGAGCTGATCATCCTGCCATCCGGCACGCCGGTAACCTGCACTTCCACCCGACCGACAATGAGCACCTCCTGGCATATTCTCGATCAAGCCAGAATGGCGGCGATGTGCTCCTGATTGTTGTAAACCTGGATCCACGTTACACCCAGGCCGGCTGGCTCGATCTCGATCTCTCCGCACTCGGTTTAGCCGCGGACCAGACATTCACCGTGCATGACCTCCTTTCCGGCGAGACCTATTCCTGGCAGGGCGCTCGCAATTATGTTGAGCTTAATCCTACTCAGCTTCCAGGACATATCCTGCACCTCGCGTCGCACGACTAGCCCATCGAGCTCCAAGGCGAGACCGCTGTGAATACACGCCTTGGACGCTGCATCCAAAGCACCCAGTCCGCGCCGCATGGTAGAAACGTTGAACAAACGCCATGGCAATCACCGAATCCAATGACGCACTTCTCGCGCTCGCAGATCAGTACGGTGTTGAGACAACTTATTTCGACATCTGGGGCGCATCAAAAACCGCTTCTAACGACGCACTCGTGGGTGCGCTCAGATCTTTAGGGGCATCGATCGAGCGGGGCGATGATGTCTCTGATGCCCACCGTGTCCGTACCCTCACCCTGTGGAGTCGGCGAATTGAGCCCGTCCTGGTAGCCTGGGATGGCGCACTCAAGCCGATCATCATCCGCATCCCAGGTGGTCTAGAGCATTCTGCGTGTGAGTGTACGCTCCAGACCGAGTCCGGAGAAGTCCGTACCTGGACCGTCCGGCTTGACGAGTTGAATACCAAGCAGTCCGCCGACGTTGAGGGCGTTGCGTTTCTCACCAAGGAGCTAGTCGGCATTGACCGTCTGCCCCTGGGCTATCACCGTTTTTCGATCGAGATCGGCGCGCAGCGCGAGGAAGCGCTCATCATCAGCGCGCCAACACGAGCCTGGACGTTCGCCGCTGATGCTCAGAAGGAGCGCGTTTGGGGCGTCTTCATGCCGCTCCATGCGCTCCGCTCCAGGGCAAGCCGCTGGGGCGGAAACCTGAGCGACCTTGGGGAACTGATGTCCTGGACCGCGGATCTGGGCGGGTCGCTCGTTGGCACGCTCCCGCTCTTGGCCTCCTTCCTGGACGTACCATTTGATCCCAGTCCATACTCACCCGCATCACGGCTCTTCTGGAATGAGCTCTTTCTCGACCTGGATCAGGTTCAGGGCATGGCGAGATCGGTAGCCGCTCAGGAGCTCCGAGCGGCAATCGCGGCCGTATCACCCTCAACATCGAACAGGGTGGACTATCGGTCCTGGGCTGGACACCAGCGCGGCGTGCTGGAAGCGTTGTCCGATGCGTTCTTCGCTCAACCCGGCGAGCGCGACCCCAATTTTCAGGCGTTTCTCAATCAACAACCACGGGTTGGCGACTACGCACGGTTCAGGGCCGCTCAGGAACAGCACAAGAGTGGCTGGATTGTTTGGCCGGATGAGCAGCGCGATGGCGTCATCAACGAGAGCGACATTGATCCGCGGCGAGCGCGCTACCACGCGTTTGTGCAGTGGCAGCTTGATCAACAGCTCAGTACGCTGGCCGTACGCGCTAAGGACGCCGGCGCACAGCTCTATCTGGATTTCCCGCTCGGCGTTCATGCTGACTCGTATGACACCTGGCGTGAGCAGGCATCGTTCGCTCGCGGCATCGCCGTGGGAGCACCGCCGGATATGTTCTTCACCGCGGGCCAGAACTGGGGCTTTCCGCCCATGCACCCGGAGGCGATTCGCACACGCGGTTACGGTTACATCATTGAAGCCATCCGCAATCACATGCGCTTCGCCGGGGCGCTACGCATCGATCACGTGATGGGCTTGCTGCGACTGTACTGGATTCCGCACGGAATGGGCGCACAGAACGGCGTCTACGTACGTTACCAAGCTGATGAGTTGTTTGCGATTCTCGCACTGGAATCACGTCGGGCAAACTGCCTCATCGTTGGCGAAGATCTGGGCACGGTGCCTGATGTGGTGCGCTCAGCGATGAGTGAGCACGACTTCTTGCGCATGTACGTGGCGCAATTTGAGATGACCCCAGACCCGGAGAACGCGCTGAACCCCGTTCCCACGGCAGCCATGGCCAGTCTGAACACCCACGATACGGTGCTCTTTGGCGGGTTCTGGGAGGGACTTGATATCGACGTGATGCGCACGCTCGAGCTCATTGACGACGCGGATCGTGAAGGCCGTCACGCGGAGCGTGAGGAGCTCCTGCAGTCGTTATGTGCCTACCTTCTAAAGGACCAGGAGTCTGCTCCATTGGCGAGCTCGGCTCTAGGAGGCATTTTACGTCACCTGGCAGCGGGACCGGCCCAGGTACTCATGGTCACACTGGAGGATCTCTGGCTGGAGCGTGAGCCGCAGAACGTACCCGGAACGGGTGACGACTGGGAAAACTGGCGCCGTAAGGCGGCGTTCTCCATTCAGGAATTTCGCACCAATCCGGACGTGCTCGAAACACTACGCGAGATAGATCGTTTGCGCCAGACGGGAACACACGCATCGTGACTAAAACAACACGTCGCCCAAAGGGACCCCCGCGCTCAGGACAACCCAGCTTTCTCGGTGACATGGATCTCCATCTCTTCAATGAGGGTAGCCATGTTCGACTCTATGATCGGCTTGGAGCGCACCTCGTCACAGTGGATGGAGCGGCGGGAGTCAACTTTGCAGTCTGGGCACCCAACGCGGCATCCGTGAGCGTAATCGGAGATTTCAATGGCTGGAATAAGCTCAGCCACCCACTTCACCCGAGTGGAAGCTCTGGCATCTGGGAACAGTTTATTCCGGGCATCAGCAAGGGCACAGTGTACAAGTACCATGTCGTGTCGCGTCACGGCGGCTATGCTGTGGACAAAGCTGATCCATTTGGCGTCCGACACGAAGTACCGCCGCGCACCGGCTCCGTGGTCTGGGATCTCAACTACGCCTGGGGAGATGCCGAATGGATGGCCGAACGAGGCCAGCGCAACGCCAGCCAGGCTCCAGTGAGTGCGTACGAAGTGCATCTTGGCTCATGGATGCGCGTTCCTGAAGACGGCAACCGTTCGCTCAGCTATGCGGAGATCGCTCCCAAGCTCGCCGATTATGTGGAGAAACTCGGCTTCAGCCATGTGGAGCTCCTGCCCGTCATGGAACATCCATTTTTCGGATCATGGGGCTATCAGACCACTGGCTACTTCGCACCGTCCAGCCGCTATGGGTCGCCTCAGGACTTCATGACGCTCGTGGATCACTTGCATCAACGCGGTATCGGAGTCATTCTGGATTGGGTCCCCTCGCACTTCCCCGCGGACGAGCACGGGCTGGGCTACTTTGATGGCACGCACCTCTATGAGCACGCGGATCCGCGCAAGGGCTTTCACCCCGATTGGAAGAGCCTTATCTTCAACTACGGCCGGAACGAGGTTCGGTCGTTTCTACTCAGCAGCGCCATCTACTGGCTCGATAAGTATCACGCCGATGGCCTACGCGTGGATGCAGTGGCCTCCATGCTCTATCTAGATTACTCGCGCGCGGAAGGCGAGTGGATTCCCAATGAGGGTGGCGGACGAGAGAACCTCGAAGCCATTTCATTCATCCGGCGCCTGAATGAGGAAATCTACGCCGCGTTTCCGGACGTGCAGACGGTAGCAGAGGAATCCACATCCTGGGCCATGGTCTCCCGACCGACTTATGCCGGCGGCCTCGGATTTGGCATGAAGTGGGACATGGGCTGGATGCACGATACGCTGGAATATATGGCCCGCCCTCCTGTATTCCGCAAGTACCACCATGACGAAATGACCTTTCGAATGGTCTACGCCTTTCATGAGAACTTCGTGTTGCCGCTGTCACATGATGAAGTGGTGCACGGGAAGGGCTCGCTCTTCTCGAAGATGCCCGGTGACGATTGGCAGAAGTACGCCAACCTTCGCCTGCTCTACGGCTACATGTTTGGCCAGCCTGGCAAGAAACTGCTCTTCATGGGCAATGAAATTGCCCAGTGGAGCGAATGGAAGCATGACGGCAGTATTGATTGGCACGCCCTCGAATACGCTCCGCACCGAGGAGTTCAGCAGTGGGTATCCGACCTCAATAGGGTGTACCGTGACCACTCCGCACTGCACGCCCATGATTTTGAGCCCGAGGGCTTCTCGTGGATCGATGGCGGCGATACCCAGAACAGCGTATTGAGCTGGCTGCGCGTTGGCACCAATGCAAATGAGGTGATGGCCGCCGTGTTCAACTTCACCCCAGTACCGCGCTATGGCTATGAAATTGGCGTTCCGTTCGGCGGAGCTTGGATGGAAGCCCTCAACAGCGACCTGGAGCACTACGGCGGTAGCGGACTGAGCAATGGAGGCACACTCTTTGCATCATCGGATCCGCGCCATGGTCGTCCATGCTCGATTCGCTTGACGTTACCACCACTTTCAGCGGTCTTCTTGAAGCCCGCTGGACATTAGCCCGGGTCCTTCAGCGGACCTCGCTGCTGTAGGACCCGGTCGACAAGCATTGACGAACATGAGCCAGTGAGTCTATGACGCACGCAGGATGGAAATTGGTCAGATTCCAGGGGGCGGAGGTTCACCTCGGAGGTCCTGAGCCGCGGAGAGAAGAAAGAAGCATCTCCGCGGCTTAGGGTCTCCGCGATGCACATCGAGCGAGACGTGTCTAGATCTGATAGGGCCCCCCAGGGTCTTTTCATTTTCCGACTCGAAGTAGTCGGAAACGTAGCACGAGGCCTTGCGCCCTGTGCTTGGAGCGTCCGAACTCGTGATCGCGATCAGCGGCACCTGCTTCCCAGGCACAGGGCGCCGTGCTACGCCGTTCCGTCGACACCTCGACTTTGAAATGACCCTGGATTGCGCCCGCGTGCTGACACGCCATCGCCCAAACTTGTCAACGTAAACAGGAGCCCTCCTCAAGACTATGGACCGATTCATCTGCATTCACGGCCACTTTTATCAGCCGCCTCGGGAAAACCCCTGGCTGGAGACAGTGGAGCTTCAAGATTCCGCATATCCGTACCATGATTGGAATGAACGCATCACTGCGGAGTGCTATGGACCGAATGCCACCTCGCGCATCATGGACGGGGACGGGCGGATCGCTCGTATCGTCAACAACTACTCGCGCATAAGCTTCAACATCGGTCCGACCTTGCTCGGCTGGATGGCGGAGAAAACGCCCGACGTCTACCAGGCGATTCTGGAAGCAGACGTGGAGAGCCAAGCACACTTCTCGGGCCATGGCTCGGCAATTGCCCAGGCATACAATCATATGATCCTGCCGTTGGCAAATCGCCGCGACAAGGAAACGCAAATTATCTGGGGCATTGCCGATTTTGAGTACCGCTTCCAGCGCAAGCCCGAGGGTATGTGGCTGGCCGAGACCGCCGTGGATCGCGAGTCGCTCTCCATCATGGCTGAGCACGGCATCAAGTACACCGTGCTCTCACCCTATCAGGCGGGCCGTGTGCGCGAGATTGGGTCCGATGATTGGGAAGACCATGGCCCGGGGGGTGTAGACCCCACGCGAGGTTATCGCGTCTCCCTCCGCGGAGGCAAGAGCATTGCCGTGTTCTTCTATGACGGTCCAATCTCGCGTGCCGTCGCGTTTGAGAAGCTCCTGAGTAGTGGAGAGTACTTTGCCCAGCGGCTGCGCACTGGCTTCAGCGACCACCGGGACTGGCCACAGCTCGTACACATTGCTACCGACGGCGAGACTTATGGGCACCACCATCCGCACGGCGACATGGCCCTGGCGTACGCCCTGGATTTCATTGAATCGAATGGCATTGCCACGATTACGAATTACGGTGAGTATCTGGAGCGCTTCCCGCCCACCTATGAAGCCGAGGTCATTGATAACACGTCCTGGAGCTGCGCTCACGGCGTGGAGCGCTGGCGCAGCAATTGCGGCTGCCACACAGGCGGTCAACCCGGCTGGACCCAGGAATGGCGTTCACCCTTGCGTGAGTCACTGGACTGGCTCAGAGACACACTTGCTCCCCGCTTTGAAGAGCATACCAGCGCCTTTCTCACTGACCCGTGGAAAGCACGTGATGATTATGTCCATGTAATCCTAAATCGTTCCACGGAGTCCATCGATGCGTTTCTCGAGCAACATGCCGTGCGCAAGCTCAAGGACGCGGAGACCACTCTGGTCTTGAAGCTCATGGAGCTACAGCGAAACGCGATGCTGATGTACACGAGCTGCGGCTGGTTCTTTGATGAGCTCTCAGGCATCGAGCCAGTGCAGGTCATTCAGTACGCGGGGCGAGCTATCCAGCTTGCGGACGATATTCTTGATCACACTGGCGACAGTCGGTTCGCCGAGCTCCTGGAGCCTCCCTTCGTCACATCGCGAAAGGGCCAATCCCCCAGTGGACTCACCGACCGGTTTGTGGGCATGCTTGAACGCGCCAAGAGCAACATTCCCGAGATGGGCGATGGACGCCGGATCTTTGACCGATTCGTGCGTCCCACCATGGTCGATCTCAAACAAGTTGCGGCCCACTACGCCGTGCGCTCATTATTTGAGCAATATCCCGAGCAGGCCACCGTCTACGGATACACTGCCGAGCAAGTCGATTTCCAGCGGCAGGAAGCTGGCCGGGTTTCGCTGGGCGTCGGCTCTGCCCGCATCACCTCGCGCATCACCCTGGAGTCAGAGCTCTTCGCATTCGGCGCTCTTCATATGGGTGACCACAATCTGAATGGCGGGGTCGTGGAGTTCCCGGGCAATGAGGCATATCAGCGGCTAATTGCTGAGGTAGAGGAACCGTTTGCTCGGGCTGATGTGCCAGAAGTGATCCGCGTGTTTGATCGACATTTCGGCGCAAGCTCGTACTCGCTTCGGTCACTCTTCCGTGATGAGCAACGACGGATTCTCGATCGGATTTTGGACACGACTCTGGCCGATACCGAATCCGAGTACCATCGAATTGCGGAGCACAACGAGCCGCTTATTCGGTTCCTGGTGGGGCTGGGCGCGCCCATCCCCGCCCAGCTCCGAGCGGCCGTGGAGCTCATTGTCAACACGGATCTCCGCCGGTGTCTCGAGCAGGAGCAGGTGAATCCCGAGACGGTGCGCTCACTGACCGCGCGCGCACGAGAATGGCAACTTACTCTGGACACGGTGTCACTCTCGTTTGCGATCAAGCGCGCCCTTGACAATCTGGCTGGGGCATTCGCTGACCGCGCGGATGATCGTGAACTGCTTAGTCGGCTAAACACTCTGGTCAGCCTGGGCGAGCTTCTGCCCTTTGAGGTGGACACCTGGAAAACCCAGAATGTTTACTATCGAGTGCTCAAGCAGACCGCTCCCGACCTCTACCGCCAGGCAGCCGATGGCGAACCCAGTGCGCAGGAGTGGGTAAGCCTTTTCGCGGAGCTGGGTGACCGAATCCGAGTCCGCCGCGATTAATCCCGCCTCAACAGAGCCGCATCCCGTCAGGGTGCGGTTCCTCGCACCGGGGGCCCCGCAATCAGTCGCTCACCGGCACCGAGCCGCGACCGTCAGCGAGCGGTTCCCTCGCGATATCCTCCCGC
>JBJXFJ010000277.1:0-2870 GCA_046154735.1 Chloroflexota bacterium
GTCGGGCTTCTAGCCCGACAGTCTGGGCCATCGAGTTGGACACTGTCGGGCTAGAAGCCCGACACCACCGGAAACTCCCAAGCCTCATGCGCTCATTTGTACTAGAGGAAAACACACGCGGAGCTCATTGCGTCAGGTGGCCACACTGTGCACCGATCAAAGTGGCCGGTACCCATCGCGATGACTCCTGGCGGTCAGGCCAGGAGTCCTCGCCCGTGATGTTAATAGGCTTCCATCCCAGAGGCGAGATGTGTTGGGGCAGGGTCTCATCGATATCCTGCCCCCCGAGCAATCAGAGACGCGACCGCGCGATAATCATCCATGATCGACCGAGGGCGTCTGCGGGCAATACGATTTAGTTAAGAATGAAGGGTGAAGAGTTAAGAGTGAGGAGGGACAGGGGCGGGATGCACATTCCACTCGTCCGCACTGGCTGCTTTCACTCATCACCTTTAACTCTTCACTCTTCACTCTTCACTTAACCGTATTGGGCGTCTGCGGGCACAGGACCGCAACGGCCCGCGCCCACTATCGCTCCGTGTCATGGCCGCCAATTGGCGAGGCCGAACTTCACCAGGTCAACCATGCCTGCACCGCCGGCGAAAACCGCCCGGCGCGGATCAAACTCATCCTTCTCGTTACCGCTCAAAACCCCCACGACCGCGGGCCCCTCCTGCGGCAGCCAGAGCGGCCCGCCCGACCAGCCCGCCTGCAAGTCAGAGCGATTGACCGTCTCGAGCTCGAGGCCGGGGCTGTCGTTGTCGATGTCCCGGATGCCGAGATCCAGCTCCACCGCGGGACGCTGGCCGTAATGGCCCGGATAGCCTGACGCGAGATAACTGCGAGCGTAGTATTCAGCCTCGCTGCCGAAGGACTTGGTGCCCATCCAACCGATCGCGTTGCCGAGCGGCTGATAGAGCTTGCAGATGACGAAGTCTTTGCCGCTCGCTTCCGGCCGGGTGTTGAAGCCGCGATAGCTCTGGATGAAGGAGCTGCCATACGGCCGGTCGCCCATCCGGTAGGCAGGCACGAATTCCATGCTCCACGGGCTCTGCCCCCAGGGGGCGATATGGCCCGCGGTCAGGACGAGATTCGGTCCCACCAGCACGCCACTGCCCTGCATGCCCTGGCTAGTGAAGATGATGCCGACGGTGCGCCACGGGTAGTTGAGCCGCTGGCCTTCCTCGATGGCCCGAGTCTCCAGATAGATGCGCTTGCCGCTACGGAACGGCACGAGACGAGGCATCAGTTGCTCCACAGACCACGGCGGGCGATAGCCCTCGGTGGATAGCATCTCGCGCGCGCGCCGCACGGCGGGGGCGGAGACCTTCGTGAGATCCTCCGCGTCCACGCCGGGGATCTCGGTCAACAGGGGCTGGCCCTCGGCCCGGTTGACCACGCGCCAGAGGCCGCGCGCGCCGGGAACCGGCTCCACGGCGACGTCGAGAACTGGCGTGTGTTCGGCCCGGATGTAGACCCCCTTCTCAGGGTTCAGCATGGCAGCGAGATCGGCCGGCATCTCCGCGGTCGCCGCCACCGGAACGGCCGCGGCAAGATCGTCCAGCAAACTAACGGGGCGCGGCTTACCGTCACCCGTATCGACATGATCGTCCATTGCAGACTCCTTAAGTTGCGGTATCACAAGAGCCGCGTGCTGGTACATGGCCAATCTCCCTGCTCAGCCCGTCCGCTGCGGTCGTCCTGTTCACCTCGTCGGCACCGTAAGAGGTGCGTACTCATGAAGGTCCACTGCAGTGCACCGCGTTACCGCGCCCCCGGGATCTCAGTCGTTCGATATGCGGTCCCAGTTGACCGCATTGAGTCCGATGATTGTGGCCGTGGCGCTCTATGGGCTGGCCGAACAGGCCGTGCGGAGCAATGGGCGCTCACGACGTTTCTGGGACACCTGCTAGCCGAGGAACTGCAGGCGCGGTGCGAGCGGACGATCCAATCGCGCCCGACCATGGCCCATCGACCCTATCGGAAGACCCTGTAGACGTATGATTTCGCCGCCCAGACCGGAGTGGATGAGCGGCGAGTGCGGGAGCTGGCCACGCTTCGCTTTCTGGCCCACGGCGACAACGTCTTGCCCCTGGGACCGCCGGGGGTGGGGAAGACCCACCGGGCAGTGGCGTTGGCCAGCGCGGCGATTCAAACCGGGCACAGTGCGTATTTCATCGGTGCGGCGGAACTGTTGGCGCGGCTGAGGCGGGCCGCGGTGGAACGGCGGGTGGAGCGCCAATGGCAGGTCTTCACCAGACCCAAGCACCTGATCAATGATGAACTGGGGTAAGGGCAATTCGACCTCGCCGAGGTGAATCTTCTGTTTCAATGGGTCTCGCGCCGGTATGAGAACGGGAGTTTGATGCTGACCAGGAATCGGTCGTATGCCGAGAGGGGGGAGCTGCTCGGCGATGCCGTGCTCTCGACGGCGATACGGGATCGGCTCCGCCATCATTCGGAGACCCTCACAATTCAAGGGGAAAGCGATCGACTCCGTGAGAACCGCCTGGCGGGGCTGCTCAATCCCGCCACCATGACGACACCGGACCGCACACCGGAGTCCGCCTAACTGGGGAATTTCAGATCGGCGAAAGTGGGGAATCTCACCTCAGCGTTGACAGTGAGTCAGGAAGGCATGTCCGTGAAGCACGGTGCAACGGGTGGTGGTCGAGCTGCTCCCACGGGGAACTGCGCCAGGACCTACCACGCGCCTCAGGCGTGGGTCGTGCTCTGAGAGGTAGTCAAGCCGACGTGTGCAGCTCGGCCAGGTAGTCCGCGGCGGACACGATCCGGATCCTGGCCCGCCTTGCCACCTCGGGCGTGAAGTGCCGCGTGTTGCCGGTGATCAAGCAGTTAGCCCGGCTGGC
>JBJXFJ010000280.1:0-14587 GCA_046154735.1 Chloroflexota bacterium
GCAACCGCGCTATCCGCTGTCTCTTTCATCGAGACCACGTTCCCGCGGCGATAGAACCCATCCGCCGTAATGAGCACCTTTGCCTCACAATCCTGAAGGCGTGAGGCCACGGCCGAGGCAGCATAACCGGAAAAGATCGGTGTATATATTGCGCCGATTCGTGAACAGGCCAGGCTGGCAATGCCAACCTCCGGCGTGAGGGGCATGAATAGGCCAACTCGATCACCTTTGCCAACTCCGAGCGAACGGAGGCCGTTCGCCAAGCGATTGACCTCCTCAAGCGTCTCTCGATAGGTCAAGCGGCGGACTTTGCCATCCTCGCCCTCCCAGATGAGTGCCAGCTTATTGCGGTCCGAGGAGCGTACGTGCTTGTCGAGCGCGTTCGTCGTGTAGTTCACACGCCCGTTGACGAACCATCGAGACCACGCTAAACCAGCCGAGGTGTCCAGCATCGCCGTTGGGCGTTGGCGCCACTCCCAGCCTATATCCTGCAGTACCGCCTCCCAGAACCAGCTCGGATTCTCTACTGAGCGCTTTTGCAGCTCAGGCAGATCCTTAATTCCGAATCGGCGCATGAACTTGAGCAAGCGGCTCCGCTCCAAATGCTCCGGCCCCGGTTCCCACACTATCTCATTGCGCGCGGCTAAATCATCTGTCGCTTGCGCTGCTCCAGCACTCATGAAGCGCCTCCCGCCATCGGGTATGTCGGCCGTTGCACTGGGCCGACGCTCCGATGATAACAGGGGATGACCAGCAACAAGACGTGCCTGGCGCAGCGGGCTACTTCGGCCGCCAGCTAGATACTCGAGGGAATAGGCCGCTCATCCAGGATGATATCTACAGGCAACATGACCGCGGGAAGTCGATCCACGCTGACTTGATCAGGCCCCACAAAGATACCCATCTCGAAGAGTCGGTGATGCTTCTGAGCCGTAAACAATCGAGGATCCGGTGCCTGAACCATGTGCTCGCACCAGGCTGTACTAACGGTCGTTCGAGAGCTGTATCAGGGAGATGCCTCTGGTAGAATCTG
Source organism: Chloroflexota bacterium (assembly GCA_046154735.1). Classification (GTDB taxonomy): domain Bacteria; phylum Chloroflexota; class UBA6077; order UBA6077; family JACCZL01; genus CAVXYC01. The sequence continues at coordinate 1,034 of JBJXFJ010000280.1, forward strand.
CTCGTCAGACCAATTATTCGTTCAGTACGCGACACTTGAATTCGGATGGAGGCCCAAATGCCTGAGCCCTCGGCAGCCATGCTCGTCCAGCAGGACAGAAACCACCTTATTCATCCACAATACCATCCTGATGACCATGAGGGCGCCATCATTTTCGTATCGGGGAAGGGCGCGGTGCTCAAGGGAATCGATGGCAAAGAGTACATCGATGGGCTGTCCTGTCTCTGGAACGTGGCCATTGGCCATGGGCGCGAGGAAATGGCCGACGCCGCGGCCGCCCAGATGCGTGAGCTCCAGTACGCCAACAATTACACCGGCTTTTCCAACATTCCAGCCATTCAGCTCGCCACGAAGATCTCCGAGCTCACCTATCCAGATCTCAACGCGGTCTTTTTTACCAGTGGTGGCGCTGAATCGAACGAGTCTGCATTCAAGACAGCCCGCTGGTACTGGAAGATGCATGGCAAGCCTGAAAAGTACAAGGTCATCTCGCGGATGTATGGCTACCATGGTGTCACGCTGGCCGCAATGAGTGCCACGGGTCTGGCCGCGTTCTGGCCGCCCTTTGAGCCCCGTGTTCCTGGATTCGTCCACATCAATCCCCCGTACTCATGGATGTTCAACACGGATGGTGCGGAAGAGCTCGAGAAGAAGATTCTTGAGGAGGGGCCTGAGACGGTTGCTGCGTTTATTGCCGAACCCGTCATGGGCGCCGGCGGTGTGGTCCCGCCACCTGCTGACTACTTCCCACGCCTTCGCGAAATTTGTGACCGGTACGGCGTACTCTTCATCGCTGATGAGGTCATCACTGGGTTTGGAAGAACGGGCACGTGGTTCGGCCTGGAACATTGGGGTATTCAGCCGGACATCGTTTCATTTGCCAAGATTGTGACCAGCGGTTATTTGCCGCTCGGCGGCATCATCATCTCCGATGAGCTCCATAACACGATGCTCAATGCACCAATCGACAAGAAATACATGCATGCGTACACCTATTCTGGGCACGCCACATGTTGCGCCGTGGGTCTCAAGAATATTGAGATCATCGAGCGTGAGAATCTCGTGGAGCGAGCTGGAGTGCTGGGCGCACGACTCCTGGCGGGTCTCAGGACGCTCGAAGAGCTCCCGTGCGTCGGCGAGGTGCGGGGCCTCGGACTCATGTGTGCCGTGGAGCTCACGGCCGATCGGGCAACCAAGAAGCCGTTTGAGCCCGGACTCAACATGGGCGGGCGAGTGATACGCGAGGGTAAGCAGCGTGGAGTCATTCTGCGCAACCGCGGCGACGTGATCATGATGGCTCCGCCATACGTCACCTCCGAAGAGCAGATTGACACCATCGTTTCGGTGCTGCGCGAATCACTCATCGCGGCCACCGCCGTGGCTGCACGATAGGAGCATTACCCTGACTGCTCGATTACTCGATGGTCGGCCAGTGGCCGCCGGTATCTGGGAGGACGTAGCGACTCGCGCGGCGTCCTTCAGCGCTCGGCATGGGCGGCCGCCCTCAGTCGTCCTCCTGGCCGCAAATGACGATCCAGAATTCGGCGCCTACGCTGGATCAATCGAGCGGAGCTTCACTCGCTATGGCCTCAGAGTGAACCGTGTGAATCTTACTGGCGAGCTCAGCCAGGAGCATCTCGAGCAGACGCTAGCTCAACTCGGAGCTGACCCAGCCGTGGATGGGGTGCTCCTACAAGCGCCGATGCCGTTGCCTCTCGATGGCGCAAATGCCATTGCACATGCTCTTCCTCCAATGAAGGATATCGAGGGCATTCACCCGACGCATTGCGGCGCATTGGCACTGGGAAAACCCGCGGTTACGCCATCCACGCCCGCCGGGGGCATGGAGATTCTGAAGTACTACGGGATTGAGCTTCAGGGTAAGCGCGCCGTGGTGCTGGGACGAAGCGCGATTGTCGGCCGGCCCCTGTCCTGGTTGCTGCTCGCCGAGGATGCCACGGTGACTGTGTGCCACTCGCGCACGGCCAACCTCGCATCGATCACACGCGAGGCCGATATCCTGGCCGCGGCGATAGGGCGGCCAGGATTCGTCACGGCTGACATGGTCAAGCCTGGGGCAGTAGTCATTGATTTTGGGACAACCTATGTTGACGAGAAGCTGCGGGGTGACGTGGACTCAGAATCAGTGATGAATGTCGCGGAAGCATTGACCCCGGTACCCGGCGGCGCTGGCCCGGTAACCACGGCGGCGCTCGGTCGGTGCCTCATGACGGCGGCAGAACGTCAACAAGATTGACGCGACACCCCGTCGATTCGTCACCGTGGAATGAAGCAAGCCCGCGGGTAAACAGAGGAAGCGAGTGCTCGCCCAGCCAGTCCGAAATGAGCAGGATCGCCCGGACATAGTGGTAGCATAATTATTATGTCCCCAAATCATTTTGCTCGTCGATGGCCGTTCCTTCTAGCACTTGCCGTTTCGGTCACCCTTGCGTTTGCCACATATCCCGGCGCTGGCTTACTGGCAACATCGGCGGCCACCGCTCCTCCCGCGGTGGCACTGGCGGAGCGCTCTGCTTTCTCCGCGGAAAGCGCTCTGGGACACCTGAGCGTGCTCACCGTTGACATTGGCTCCCGACCTGCAGGATCGGCGGCTCACGACCAAGCGATCGAATATGTCGCAGGTGCTTGGCAGAGCCTCGGCCTACAGCCCGTGATCGTCCCATTTCAGTTCCGAGGATTCCAGGCGGGTGAGGTATCGCTCACCCTGATAGACAGTGGCAACCGGTTTGACGGATCAATCCTTCGCGGCGGCATAGGCGGCAACGTTTCCGGGGAGCTTACCGACGCGGGACTCGGCCGAGCTCAGGACGTTGACCAGCGCAATTTGCAGGGGCGCATTGCGCTCATCCGCCGGGGGGAAATCCGATTCAGCGAGAAGATCGCCAATGTTGTGGCTGCGGGCGCCATCGGCGCGGTGATCGATAATAGTGAGCCCGGCGGCTTCATAGGAACTCTTAGCGGACCGTCGCCAATTCCGTCAATTGGAATTTCGCAAGAGGACGGTCATGAGCTACGTGATCAACTTCAGTTTGGGTCCGTTCAGGCTCAAATCCAGGCTGAGGGAGGAACAAGTGAGCTCACGGCCGCGAACGTCTGGGCGAGCAAGCCAGGCTCTGGCACGGGCATCGTGATTATTGGCGGCCATATCGACACCGTTCCAATTGGCCCTGGGGCAAATGACAACGGATCAGGCGTTGCGGTTATTACTGAGCTCGGACGGGCGATACAGCAACGGTCGTACCCGTTCGAGATTCGACTGATCGCCTTTGGAGCGGAGGAAGTTGGGCTCATTGGCAGTAGTCGATATGTCGAATCACTTTCAGATGATGATCGACAACGCGTGATCGGAATGATCAATCTTGATATGGTTGGGGTCGGCTCACAATGGCGGCTCGGTGGTACGCCCAGTATGGTCACGCAGGCAATGGAGGCGGTATCCAACCTTGGAGAGTCCGCCGGACGGATGAGCATGGGCGGAAACATGTCGAGCGACCATGCCAGCTTTATTGAGGCCGGCATACCCAGCGTCTTCGTTCATCGCACGGACGATCCGAACTATCACACGGCATCCGATCGATTCGAGGCCATCGATCCCCGTTTGATCGATACTGCGGGGAACATCGTGCTCGCCTTACTCGACATTCTCCAGCGCGACTCGGCCGCGTGAATCAACAGTTTCCAGCGCTCGCCCGAGTCCACATGATCATCAGTGGGCACGTCCAGGGCGTTATGTTTCGCCAGGCAGCAGTAGAAGTGGCTGAGGGGCTGGGCGTCCAAGGTTGGATACGGAACCTCTCAAGTGGCCGGGTGGAGCTCGTCATCGAGGGCCCACCTGAAGACATCGGAGAAATGGTGGACTGGTGCCGCCACGGGCCACCGTCTGCGCGCGTACAGGACGTGGACCTGCGCCCGGAGCTACCCCAGGGTGAACGAGGACGATTTTCGATTCGACCATCGGAAGGACATGGATCATGGTAATGACGGAGAGATACCCACTCCGTGCTCCGGCACTGAGCGACAAGGGGATGGTTGTAGCGCCACACTATCTAGCATCTCTTGTGGGGGTCGATGTTCTCCGCAGCGGAGGTAATGCATTCGATGCCGCGGTTGCAGCCAACGCCGTGATGAACGTCGTCTGGCCCCACATGTGCGGGATTGGAGGCGATCTCTTCCTCCTGGTCAAGCGACCCGGAACTCCGACGGAGGCACTTTCCGGCTGCGGTGCTGCAGCAAGTGCGGCCAGCATTGAGACCTACTGCGAGCGAGGCGTCACGAGCATGCCGCGAACGGGAGTGCTCACCGTTACTGTCCCTGGGGCCGTAGACGGCTGGGTTGCCGGCCTGGAGCGCTGGGGGACACGTGGACTCGACCAGTTACTCCAGCCTGCCATCGGCTACGCGCGTGACGGCTTCGCTGTTTCCGCCCGTCTTGCTCGGGCCACCCAGAGTACCGCCACCGATCTCGGCCGGAGCGCTGCCGCGGCGGCAGTCTTCCTTCCGGGAGGCAAGCCGCTGGCAACGGGCCAACGCTTGATTCAATCCGAGCTCGCCTGGTCCCTGGGTGAAGTGGCCAGGCACGGTCGCGCGGCCATGTATGACGGTCTCCTCGGTGAGAGAATTGTGAGCGGTCTTCAGACCCTCGGAAGCCCAATGCAGGTCGAGGACTTCTCACGACATCACTCTCAGACCATGTCACCCATCTCTCGCGACTATCGCGGAACCACTATCCATGAGCTGCCACCACCAACCCAAGGGCTCACGGTGTTACAGGAGCTTGGGCTGGTGGAAATGGCCGATCTCAAATCGCTCGGCCACAACAGTCTCGATACCGTGGATCTCATGGTCCGCGCTCGCAATCTCGCGTTTGAAGACCGTGATCGCTACATTACTGATCCGGTGTTTGTGGACGTGCCAACGGAACGACTTCTAGACCCCGCTTATCTTGAGGAGCGCCGCGCAAGTCTTGGCACCTCGCTCACTCCAATGAGCTCGGTGCATCGCGGCGCCCTGGGTGACACGATTTATCTCTGCGCGATGGATCGAGACGGCATGGCGGTGTCACTCATCCAGAGCCTGTACTACACGTTCGGCAGCCGGGTCATGGCCCCTGGCACTGGTGTCATGTTGCACAATCGCGGCGCCTCGTTCACGCTCGATCCGGACCATGCTAATCGCCTGGAAGGTGGCAAGCGTCCCATGCACACGCTCATTCCTGGACTGGCCACACGAGCGGGTGAGACGGCCTTTGTATTTGGCACACGCGGTGCCGATGGACAACCGCAGACCCAGTTCCAGCTCGTGTCCAATATTGTGGACCACGGCCTGAATCCACAGGAAGCCGTAGAAGCTCCTCGCTGGTGCATGGGCGGCACCACGCCCGAGACACCGGCGGACATTCTCCATTTGGAAGCACGCATTGCGCCGGATGTGTTGAGCGGCCTCGAGGAGCGCGGCTACAAGGTGCAGAAGGTAGCACCTGTGGATGATATGATGGGCACCGCCGCGTGTATCGCGGTCGATCGAGAGCAGGGTTGCTTCATCGGAGGAGCCGACCCAAGAGGTGACGGAGCGGCCCTCGGATTTTAAGCTGTCAGAAGCGCGGCCTCGCGTTGCCGACGGGGCTCCCGGAACAATCAATGTGAGCACATGACCCTATTAACATCAACTCGCCTGACCATTATTCCCGGCGCTGAGCCGTTCTGGTTACCGACATCGACGACCACGGGATGCTTGCTGATTCACGGATTCACCGGGTCTCCCGCTGAGCTCAGATACCTGGGAGAGCGGCTCCAACAGGCGGGTGTCAATGCACTGGGCGTGAGACTCCCAGGCCATGGCACAACCGAGGACGATCTCGTCCGTCACGGTCGACGGAGCTGGATCAGAGCCGCACGGCACGGTCTTGAAGAGCTCCTGAAGCACTGCGATCAGGTCGTTGTTTGTGGTCTGTCCATGGGCGGCACGCTCGCACTTAACCTCGTCGCCACAACATTTGATGATCGACTTCGAGGTATCGTGGCTATGGGCGCGCCGGTACGCATGGTTGATCTGCACTATCGGCCCACCGAAATCTTGGCCATGTTGAACCGTTGGCGTGATTGGGGAAGCCCGGACATCAAAGATCGCTCACGCTGGGCGGAGCATATTGGATATCGAACAGCACCACCGCGCGCCACCGTCCAGATGATCCGACTCGTTCACGATACGTGGGGCGTCCTGCCCAACCTGCGTCAACCGATCCTGGTGATGCAGAGTCGTGAAGATCACACGGTCATGCCGGTCAATGCCCACTGGCTGCTCGATCGCGTGGGATCGACCGAACGCCAGGTCGTCTGGATCAACAACAGTTATCACGTGATGACCGTTGATTTCGATGCTGACCTCGTGGCCGACCGCGTGATTGAATTCGCCCAACGAATGACGCGGACGGCTTAATGTACAGCACGAAATCAATCATTTCCGCAATTGGTGCCAGTACCCTGGGCGGACTCGCCTATATGGCAATTTCCGGATCAAGCAGAATCACCCGCCCGAGACGATCATTGCCTGAAGCCACCCCCGACCACATTGGGTTCAATTGGGAGCCAATTGGTATACAGAGTGCCGATGGCACCGAGCTAAGCGCCTGGCTGATTCCGAACTCTGCCACATCGGCCGCAATCATCGTGTTGCATGGATTCGGTGGGAACAAAGGGACCATGCTGAACATCGTTCAGACCCTTGCTCCTGGATTTAACGTGCTGGCCTTGGACGTGCGGGGTCATGGAGAAAGCGGCGGAACCTGGACATCCGTGGGTCACTATGAGCGCTACGATGCCATTGCCGCCGCGCAGGAGCTACGCCTTCGAGGGTTCGGGCCCATCGGTGTCCTGGGAATCTCTATGGGTGCAGCCATCTCGATCTTAGCGGCGGCGGAATCTCCGTTAATCCGGGCGGTTGTAGCGGACAGTTCATTTGCTGTGCTGCGACATGCGGTGCGTGGCAATGCACGCCTTCTGGGATACCCGTCACTCATGGCCGAGCTGGCCGCATACACGGCCTGCAGCGCCGTGGCAGCTCGGCTCCGTCATGCGCGTACAGCCTCAGATCCGATCGCCGCGATCGCACACATTGCACCACGTCCAACGCTACTTATTCACTGTGATGGCGATGCCATGATTCCCGTGACTGATGCGCAAGCGCTGTACGCTGCGTCCGGGGATCCATGTGAACTGTGGATCATTCCGGAGATGGCCCATGCAGAATCCTATGCAGGAGCCACGGACGAGTATCGCGCTCGGGTGACTCGGTTCTTTCGGCGACATCTCCAGTAGAACATCCGTGGGTCAAGCGCCTGGATCGCGGCTCGAGGTCCGGTCAGCCAGCAATCCGCCCAGCGAGCCCGCAATGAGATGGAGCAGATCGGTCAGGATCATTGATGTGGAATCCATCGGCCGAAGCACCTGATGGCCATACTTTGAGACGAGATTCATCTCAACCAGCGCCGTATAACTAACTCCAACAAAGATGAACACGGCCGCAACAGCCACCCCCTGCATGAGTCCAGCCCGTCCAGCTATCTGCCCCGCCAGATAGGCTCCGGCAGCGAGCGAGAGAAACTGCATGGCCGGGCCGTAGCCAGGATTGTCCGATGCATGCGTCCATCCGCCAGCCAAACCCAGGATCAATGCTAGCCCCGCGGCCAACAGGAACCCGCAACTTACTCCACGCCAACTGATGATCCGGTCATGCTGGCCCGGCACAGGAATTGCATTCTGGGGCCGCTGACCCTCGGAATTGCTCATACCGATGATCGTATCACTACGCGCACGTTTGCGCGCGATATAGGCTCCACGCGCCGCGATCCCAGCATGAGTAAACAGCTCCCTCATCACCTGCTTCCATAACCACGGGGAAGACGCAGGTATAATCAGGGAGCAAAACGCTACAGGGCTCCGCGACAAAGATCTCGCGAGAAGGAGGCGTGTTGTGCGAATAGCCCAGGTTGCTCCACCGCTTGAGCAAGTGCCACCCCCGAAGTATGGCGGGACGGAGCGAGTGATTTATGCCCTCACGGAGGAGCTCGTCCGCCGCGGGCATGACGTCACGTTATTTGCTAGCGGAGATTCCACCACGTCTGCCAGACTCGTGCCGATTGTCGATCGCGCAATCTGGCATCACCCCCGGTATCTGGACCATCTCCCTTTCGTCTTCACCGAGCTCCAGACGGTGCTGGAGCGATCCGATGAGTTCGACATTATCCATTCACACTTGGACTACCTGGCTTTCCCCTTTGCAAGGCAATCATCCACTCCCTGGGTGCATACACTCCACGGACGAATGGATCTTCCAGAGTATCAGCAGCTTTATCGCGCGTTTAGCGATGCGAATGTCATTTCCATTAGCAAGAATCAGCGCCGGCCCATCCCTTTCGCTCATTGGGTTGCAACCGTCTATAACGGGATCGCGGTTTCAGACTATCCCTACGAGGCTCGGACTGGTGATTATCTGGCCTTTGTGGGCCGCATCTCCCCCGAGAAGAATGTCCATATAGCCATTGAGGTTGCGCTTAAGGCCGATATGCCGCTCAAAATCGCCGCCCGCATGCCGTTGCCTCAAGCACTCAATCCCAACGATGGTGATGACTGGGCATACTACGAACAAAAGATCAAACCCATGCTCGAACACCCGCTAATTGAGTATGTGGGCGAGCTTGACGAGAAGCAGAAGCGAGCACTCCTGCGAGATGCGGCAGCGCTCATTAATCCCGTGAACTGGCCCGAGCCGTTCGGTCTGGTAATGGCAGAGGCGCTTGCCTGCGGCACGCCGGTGATCGCCAAGCGCGCAGGATCGGTGCCAGAGATCATCGATGATGGGCGTACTGGATTCATCTGTGATTCGGCGCCTGAGATGGCACTTCTCTGCGATCGATTAGGGGAGATCAAACGCTCGGATTGTCGCGAAGCTGCCGAGCGCCGCTTCTCACAAAGTGTCATGGCGGAACGGTATGAGCAGGTTTACGACAACGTGCTTGATAGTCAGGTAAGTCAGCGCGCATTCTCCCTTCTGCGTGACGCCGGGCTGCAGGCTGATGAAGAGCCCGCGAGCCGCGCGGAGGACGACACCTCCAAACGGATGTCTCGTAGCTAGTCGTATCGCCGATTGATTCGGAGCTCATCTACCGCGTATCAGGCCGGATTGCCGATCAGCCTGAGCCTCCGTGCTATCATCGTTCGGGCGTGGCGCTCGCAAGATCTCCGTCCCGATTAACACCCGAAAAAGCGAAACACACGCCATGAGATTTGTGCGGGCGGGCAATCCGCCTCGTAGGAGACCTTCGCGGTGAACATCATCGTTACGATCAAGCAAGTACCTGATCCGGACATTCCGCCCACCCACTTCAAAGTGGATGAGGCTGCCGGCAAGGTGATCCCGCCATCCGGCGTGAATCCGGTGATGAACGGGTACGATGCGAATGCACTCGAAGCAGCATTGCGACTAAAAGAGGCGCACGGCGGAACCGTAACGGTGTTGACGCTTGGCGCTGCCGAGGCGAAGGACGCCCTGAAGCGCGCGATTGCAATGGGCGCAGACCGGGCATTTCATATCAATGATCCCCGGCTGCTCGAGGGCGACGCCTTTCTTACCGCCCAGGCGCTGGCCAAGGCTATTGAGAAAATAGGCGAATACGATCTCATCTTGAGCGGACGGCAGGCCAGCGATACGGATGGCGGCCAGGTTGCCATTGGCATCGCCGAACTGCTGAACCTACCCTCTGTGGCGCCTATCCAGGCGATTGAGCCAATTGAATCGGGAATTCGCGTGCAGCGTATCGTGGAAGACGGCTACCAGGTCCAGGAGCTTCCCCTACCTGCAATGGCGTCAGTGTCGAGTGAGATTGGCGAGCCACGCTACCCTCCTCTTCGAGGGATCATGGCCGCCGGCAAGGCCCAGATTCCAGTATGGAATGCTGAAGATCTCGGCCTGGACGATGTCGGAATGCTGGCACGGCGCACATTGCGACGCCTCTATGTGGAGACACGTGAAGCGCACTGTGAGCTTATTGAGGCTGACACACCTGAAGAAGCCGGCGTGAAACTGGCCAATCGTCTCCGCGAAGCAAAGCTGATTTAGTTCCCTCACGTCTGCGCCCCGAATGACCGGAATGGTTGACCTCGATTTGGAGGTGCCATGGCAATTCCGCGCTGACGCATGGAGTAGATACACATGGCAAACGAACAGGGAGTAATGATCATTGCTGAGACTGCGACTGGGGCACTTTCGAGTGTCTCCGCGGAGCTCTCAGCCATCGGTCGCAGGCTCGCAGATGAGCTAGGCGAGCCACTTTGCGCCCTTCTTATGGGCGAGAGCGTGGCAGGACTGGCCACCCAGCTCGGCGAGCTAGGGGCGGACCGTGTCCTCGTTGCTGACCATGAGCTACTGGGCATGTACCAGCCGGATCTCGCGCGAGCCGCGGCTTTAGCTGCCATTCAAGCGGCCAATCCGGCGGTACTCTTGCTGGGTCAAACGGTGAACGGCCGCGACCTCGCCCCGAGACTTGCGTTTCGCCTGGGAACGGGCCTCGTAACAGACTGCACAGACCTGCACATCGATCCAGCGAGCCGGTTGATGGTGATGACGAAACCAGTCTACGGAGGCTCAGCGCTCGCTGAATACACCGTCACCGACGCCCGCCCGCAAATTGCCACAGTTCGACCGCGTGTCTTTGTCCCGGCTGAGCCACAGCCGGGCCGACCAACAGACATTGTGCACATCCAGCCTGATCTCGCCAGCGTACCCTCGCGGATCCGAAACGGTGAGACGGTACAGGCCGAAGCCGCAACAGGTCCTCGACTCAAGGATGCCAAGACGGTGGTGTCAGGTGGTCGCGGCCTCGGCGGCGCGGAGAACTGGCCGGTCATCGAGGAGATTGCCGGGCTGCTTGGGGCCGCGGTTGGTGCGAGCCGCGCCGTGACCGATGCCGGATGGGTGCCCCCGGCTCACCAGGTGGGCCTGACCGGACAGACCATTGCGCCGGATCTATACATCACTGTGGGCATCTCTGGTGCGGTTCAGCATATTGCCGGCTGTTCAGGCTCAAGAAACATCGTCGCTATCAATAAGGACGCTGATGCCAATATTTTCAAAGTTGCTCGCTATGGTGTCGTTGGGGACTACAAGCAAGTTCTGCCCGCGTTCACCAAGCGCGTGCGAGAACTGATGGGCTAGATCGCCAGCGGGGCCGCTTTCGCGCAATCGATCGCGGCCTTGTTCATCATCCCGACACAATCAGAGATTCCAAGCAATCTCTGAGCAAATTGGTTCCGCTCGGCATTGGCCGACTACGGTCCACCGTGCCAGGCAGACAATGCCGCTGCTGCAATCTCCTCATCTTCTGGTCCGGTTTTGCCGCCACTCACACCGATGGCACCCACAAGCTCACCGTTCTCGCGAATCGGTAGGCCGCCCTGGGCAAAGATCAGCTCGCCATTGTGACGAATCATCTGCGCCTGAAACACCGGCCGTGCAGCGCGCTCCGCGAGCAGCGTGGTCGATTCATCAGCCGCAACTGAGGCAAACGCCTTCCCGCGTCCAATCTGAACCGTCGTCCAACGGGCGCCATCCATGCGGTGCATCGCAATAAGATCTCCCCGGGGATCCACCACCGCGATGGTCACTCTGCGATCCATCTCCCGCGCCTTGGCCTGTCCGGCCGTGATCAAAGTAACTGCCTGCTCAAGCGTCAACGCCATGATCGTCTCCAATTGTTCCATTGTGAAGCGCATAGTAGGTCCGCCCGATGTTCCGGTCAAGACACGAAAGCAACACGATCGTCAATTCGTACAGGCCTGATATGCACCCCAAGGCGCGGGAGAGAAGCCCTCACCCCCCCTCAAGCTATTCAAGCGGCCTGAATCTCAGTAGCGTCCGCGGACGACATCGCCGGTATACTCACCCTATAGGCCGGCGCACTGTGCCCAGCCGAGGAGACGTGTATGCTCACGAAAGAAGCCAACGTTCGATTGACCCAGGTTGGCCCTGGAACGCCCGGAGGTAATCTACTGCGACGTTACTGGTACCCGGTGGCAACGAGCTCGCAGATCATTGACGAGCCGGTGCTTTCCGTGAAGCTGCTGGGGGAGAACCTGGCGCTGTACCGTTCCCCCAGTGGTGACCTGGGCCTTGTGGCAGAACGCTGCCCACATCGTGGCGCAAGCATGGTCTATGGAATCCCGGAGGATGGCGGACTGCGCTGTCCGTATCACGGCTGGAAGTTCTCCAACGAAGGTGTTTGTCTGGAACAGCCGGCGGAGCCCGAGGACAGTACATTCAAGCATCGCGTGCGAATTCCAGCGTATCCGGTTCAGGAGATGGGCGGGCTCATTTGGGCCTATCTGGGCCCAGCGCCGGCGCCATTCCTGCCACGCTGGGACATCTTCGTACGAGAAGATTGGGACCGCGAGATCGGTCTCACGTATCAGCCGTGCAACTGGGTTCAAATGATGGAGAACTCCATGGACCCGGTCCATCTTGAGTGGCTCCATACCGCATATATGAACTACGTCATGGGCCGTGAGGGCAAGCCGCCAGTATCCAAGCCGCGCCACCACTTGAACATCGCCTTGGACGTTTTCGAGTACGGTATCTCAAAGAAGCGATTCCTGGACGGCGATACGGGTGATGAGGATCACTGGAATGTGGGCCACCCGATCATCTTCCCCAACGTGCTCGCCATCGGCGATGATTCATGCCCGCGATTCGAGATCCGCGTTCCTCTGGATGACGAATCGACCATGCACTACTCGTATTACTGCATCCCGCGCGCGCCCGGACAGCCTGCCCGTGAGGACATTCCGATCTACGAGATCCCCTATCTCAAGGAGAATGGAAAGCTCGTCAATGACAATGTGCTCGGCCAAGACATGCTGTCCTGGATGACGCAGGGAACCATCTCAGATCGCTCCACCGAGCGACTAGGCTGGTCGGATAAGGGTGTGATTCTCTTCCGTAGCGTGATGTTCGAACAGATGGAAAGGGTTGCTCGGGGCGAGGATCCGTTGGGTATCGTGCGTGACGCGGAAAAGAACCAGCTCCTTGTTGTCCCTCGGGAGCACAAGGCGTTCTATACGCCCACCGGGGACATGGTGCTCCAGCATCAAACGGATGATCCGCTCGATGTAGTGCGGTCAAAAGCCACCTTTGGCCACGGCCCGAGTAAGGGCTAGCGAGTGTTTCCGAGCCGCGACCGTGAGCGAGCGGTTCCCTCGTGATATCCTCCCGCTCGTGAACGGAGGATACTGCCTCGGGAACCGCTCGCTGACGGTCGCGGCGCACATCCGGCGGTGATGGCCACAACCGGCGACTTGAGCTTCAGGAGGAACTGCTCCCTTACTGGACGCCCCTTACTAGACGGCGGGTCCCGATAGAATGGCAGCCTCAACCTTGCGCGGCACGAGGCGACCGTACTCTGGGCCCACTTGCAGTTGACCATTCTCCGCCACCACGCGCCCGCGTAGCAGCGTCATCACCGGCCATCCGCGGACATGCCAGCCTT
>JBJXFJ010000322.1:0-17623 GCA_046154735.1 Chloroflexota bacterium
CCAGAGCGCCCGCCGCTTCATTCGTTTGACCATGATGATGTTACTCTGGGTTGGGCAGGCCATCCGAGACGGTTTCGATGACCGCACCGGCGATGCCGAGAGAATCCTGGGTCAGCTCGAACGGTAGCGCTACGGCTGTCCCCAGGTCCTCGCCCAGCGCAATCACAGGCTGCGGAATCGGCGATTCAGAGGCAGCCGCGCTGAGTGGAGTGATCAAGACTGTGGCGGCCAGGGCGCTGGCGGCGGCGGTGCGGAACAGCTGGCTGAATGTGGCATGAAACATGATCGGTCTCCTTCTTGCGGGTCCCGTTCGTGCGGGTTTCCGTTGCTGATTCGCTCTGTCGTCATTGTGCGCCCGTTGGGAACGCGCCGCTGTGCGCTCCGATACAGATCGGGTGTCAAATCGCCGACATGAGAAACAGCCGGGCATGCACAATTCCCATACTCCCGCGTCCGCGGACACTCCAGACGTCTGATCCACACCGGATCGTCCCCGCGATTCAACTCCACCGGGTCCGTGGCCTGTCCCTCATCGATAGTTCGCAGACGTCGACGGCCACAGATGCACTCGCGCTGTCCTGCCAACTATTTCGCTGGGGATACACTCCGGGGAACACAATCGAATGAATCACAGAGACGCCGAGCATGACTCACTCGATCCTCTCTGCGCGTCTATCTCCCCACGGCTCCTTGTGACCAGCCCTGGTTGGATCCGCGCGCCTGGGGAAATTATCGAGCTTTCTGGTCCTGAGTACGCGTCCATCTGGGAGCGGGCTCGAACTTGACCACGTCGATGAAGTCGTGAAGACACTCGAGCAGATCCTGGACCAGGAGGGGCGAATCTACGCCACGCTTCCAGTCGGCCCGGTCCTCCGTACCCACGACCAGGTAGGGGTTGCCTATCAGCTCTGGCTTCTGGTGGCTGAAGAAGTTCGTCAAGAACGCCTCCACCTCGTCCTGGTGGGCGATCAACAGATCACACCATTCACAGTATTTGCACGTCTTGTTCAAGGCAATGAGCTGATTTGGATCAATGTGGATGACGAGTGGAAGCTTGCGGACCCGGGTCTTTTCACCACATTTCGGACACGTCGTGAATCGAGCGTCGGTGTAAGGGTTCAGGAAGAAGCGATGGCGCGGCGGCTGCTTGCCGAGACGTGGAACTTGCTTGGATGCGCGCGATCTTTTCGCCATTAACGGACCTCATAGTATGAGCTACTGGGATTGGTGCTGCTCATCGCATCACTCTGTCAGGTGTTCTGGAAGTTCAGCTTCCTGCATGCTTCGGCCGCCAGATTTCCTCAGTCTAATGTTGCTGGCAAGAGCTTAGCCTGCGGACCGCGCCCCATCAATAATGATGAGGATGTCAGCCCCAATCGTTCGACTTGCGGTCATCGGCGCTCCGATGACCGCAAGTGAGGCTTACCGACGTCGACGCGATGGCGCGCTTACAACAACAACATCCGACTTGTGAATCTGACTGAACCAAGCGGAGCCTTCCTTGAACATACGATGGCGTAGAACGTATGGCCCCTGGCGTTCGGGGCTCCGAATCTCCAGGTCCAGCGTCACGGTTTCACCCGGTGGCACATCACGCCCGAGTGGGAATCGGCGGTCCATCTCCCAGCCCGCATGTGGCTCGTTGCTCTCTGTGCCAAAATGCACACCCAGCAGATACGGCACGGCGGTGGTCCAGGTTTCCGAGCCCGCGTTCGTGACTGCAATTGCGTAGCTCTTGGTCTCGTTTGGGAGCCAGCTTGTGGGCACCTCGCCCGCGTACCGAGCCAGGTAGCGGAGTGCGGTAACCGGCGCTTCGCCAGCGGGAAGGTAGACGGTCAGATCGTTCTCGCTCCACACGGGGTGAAATCGCCGGCTGTCCATTTCGTACTCTTCCGGCACTGCGCTATCTGTAGAAATGAGTGCGCAGGGAATGAATGGCTCAGAGCGCGGGTACGGGAGGGCGGCTGAGACGTTTCGGACCGCAACATGTTCGAGACGTCCTGAGGCCTGGCGCACTTGTGGCATCAGGACCCACCATGGGTACTCCATGTCTGCCCAGCCAGTGACGAGGGCTACCTGCTGACACGCTCGGGCATTGACCACCTCGGCAGCCAGGATGTGCGTGGGTGCGCGGCCCTGGAGCGGTGCGATGGAGGCACTGACTCGATTCGCCTGCAGAATGCTAGGTGCATCCAGCAACGGGCGCCAGCGGTTCTTGAATGCCGCGGGATAGACGCCGACCAGGAGCACAACCGTGATGGGACACAGTACGACGAATCTGACACGGGCGAGCTGGAGACCAAGTACCGGACACCAGAGGAATAGGAGCGGGAGGTGGAAGCGCGTCGTTGCCGGCTGCCACTTGAGCAGTGTTGCAAGCAGCAAGAATGTCAACGAGAGCGCAGCCACATAAATGCGGGTCGTTGGGGACAACTTGCTCCACGACCCAAGCACGGCCAGACTCACGCCAATAATGAGTACCACGTGGGTTGGGTTTGGTGAAGCTTCCTCCTGCGCCGGTTCCGCGGAAACCACGTAGAAGGTTCGATTCCCCCAGGTGATCCCTCGATCGTCCAGCGCAATGCCCACCCAATCGTGCCATGCGGTGACCAGCCGGGTGAGCTCGCGGTTGGCGTCACCATTGCTAGTGCCGAGCTGCACGGCGATACTGCGAAGCACGGCGGTAGCGAGTTGCGCGGGGCTATGCGCCGATGTCTGGTGTGCGAATTCTGGCGTGGGCCCATCGTACGGCGGGCCCAGCGGAGATCGGTAGAGAGCGAAGTTTCTCGATACGTGCGGCATCAATAAGCTGGCTCCCACGACGGCAATGATGGTGAACGCAGCGATGGTTCGCGGCCAGCCTCGTGGTTGGACGGCGAGCGATGCGATGCCGAAGATGGCAAGCAGCGGAGCGGCAAAGAGCAAACCTGAACCTTTGGTCAGGAGCATTAAGCCCAGGGCCATGCCTGCCATGAGTGCCCGAGGGACACTCCACGTCTGGTAGGTGCGAAGGAGCAGCCAGGCGAAGCAGAGTGTCCAGTGCGCCAGAACGACGTCATTCTTCGCCCCGGATGCCTGCAGCACCGCGATCGGAATCGTGGAGCCGGCCAATGCGGCCAGGATCTGGGCTCGCCTGCTCCCGCCGAGTGTCTGAGCAATGACACTGGCCCCGATGATTGATCCGCAATAGCTCACCCAGGCGACAACGTTCAAAAATTGGTCTGTGCCCGCGATCAAGGCAATGTGCAGCATCGCAAACTCGGCCATTGGCGGATGATGAAGCTGGGGCAGGATCGGGGTGGGATAAAAGGCGAGGCTTTGCCCCTGGATCCAATGCATGACCCGCGGTATGTGGTAGTTCAGTGCATCGTAAGTGTTTGGAGGAGCCGCGACGGCGATGACCAGCGTAAGGACTATGAGGCACACCGTTGGCACGATGAGCAGGACATCAGATACGGGCGGAATCCCGAACTTGATCGAGTCAAACCGCGGAGGGATGCCCTCCCGCATGAGCAGCGCGAGTGTGAGCGCACATGCTAATGCCCACACGATCGTGACGTGGATTGGCGTAAGGGCTCGGAAGAGATTGAGAGTCTCGGTACTGAGTGTAAGGGTCACGCCCCAGACAATGCTCGTAAGGAGCAGTCGTTCTCGAGCCCCGTGCAGCCATCCCAGTCTGGAAATGACCAGAAACATGAGAGCAGGCTGAAGCATGAGCACAATCGCAAACACGGCTGGCATTATATTCACCGGGGCTCCTGGGCGTATGTATCGGTGATTAGAGACCGGGCTGTAGCCGTCCGGTTGGTTAGGGTGCCATCATCCTCTTAGACTGGCAATTGCGAGCGGTATGGAGTCGACGCAAAGATCCGATGCATGCCGCAATTCTCCAGAGCGGACACTGGCTGGGATCACCCCGACGCCGGAGGTGTGAATGGTGCGGCTGCCGTAGGGAGGACCGGCCGGTCGTCCGCGCCCTCACCTAGAACGATGGAATCAGGCGCGAGCTCAGTGGTTTTTTCATCGCCGACCGGGATATCGCCGCGGGCGACCGGCCAGTCGCCCCGACGGCAAACGCGGTCGGAGACAGCGGACGATGGTTGGGCACCCCGATGGAGACGGCATTGATAGTGCGAATGCCGTAGGAACGACCGTTCGGTCCGTTGCTACCCCCAATTTGAGCTCTACAGGGACTTGACTCCTCGCTCAGCCAGGTTGAGGCATCTTTCGCACTGAGCATGGTCCCCTGCTGTGGCCGGTCGCCGGTAACGGACAAATCATGCGCATGAAGCTGCCTGAAAAGTTCAAATTCGGCCCGAACATTGCTCCCCGTAGGCACGAAGTGCGAACTTGGCGGTACCCAGGCCGGCAGTCGCCTGACCGGGGTCAGAGCGACAATGCCAGGACCCTGTGCGGATGCATCGTCGTGGACATGATGATATCCGGTCTCACTTATAATCAGGCGACGGGGTGAGGCTGCTCAGGCGGGTACCCCACATTCACCCTGTGGACATTGATTCCTGTTTAAATGAAGCTGCCCGTACTCGCCTATTGCCATCAGCATCCGGAACCAGTCGCTAACGCTCCGGCGGTGCGTGCGCGTGACTTGACTTTGCGCTATTCGGGTACTGAGACCGCCGCGCTTTCGAGTCTGACCCATGACATTCAGGTCGGTGCGCGAGTGGCGCTAGTGGGGCCGAACGGTTCCGGCAAGTCCACGTTGATAAAGGCGATAGCCGGGCTCCTGCCGGTGGCACAGGGTGAGCTGGGCGTCTTTGGCTGGCCGGCCGGCACGTGCCGCCACCGGGTGGCGTATCTGCCGCAGCGACCATCCATTGATTGGCGCTTTCCAGTAAATGTGCGTCGGCTGGTGCTGGCAGGGCGCTATGTGCACCTGGGCTGGATGCGTCGGCCTGGGGCAGCCGATCATGCGCATGTCGATCGTGTCTTGAACGAGGTTGGCCTATATCCGGTGCGGGATCGCCAGATTGGTGAGCTGTCCGGCGGGCAGCAGCAGCGCGCGTTGTTGGCACGCGCTCTGGTGCAAGGCGCGGATCTTCTGCTCCTGGATGAGCCGCTCAACCATGTGGATGCAGCCACGTCTGATGAAGTAAATCTGGTGTTGGATCAGCTCCGGAATCAGGGGAAGACGATCGTCGTCTCGACGCATGATCCGAGTGAGTTCGAGGCCGGCTTTGATGACATGATCTGCTTGAAGGATGGCGTTCCGGTGCCGGTGGAGGGGCGCAGCTTTCAGGAGTTACGGGAGGAAGTGTGGGCTGGCTGACAGAGCCGTTCCAATACCCATTCATGCAGACTGCGCTCATCGCGGCCGTGTTGGTGGGTGTTTCGTGCGCGGGATTGGGGGCTTATGTGGTCCTCCGTCGTATGGCGTTTATTGGTGATGCCCTGGCCCATACGGTGCTTCCCGGCTTGGTCATTGCCTATCTCAATGGCTGGAACCTGACCCTCGGGGCGATGATCGCGGGCGGGCTCACGGCGCTGGGAATTGGCTGGCTCTCGCAACGTGACGCGGTTCGTGAGGATGCGGCCATAGGCATCCTGTTTACCGGCATGTTTGCACTCGGCGTCATGCTAATGAGTACGGCGCGCAGCTTTCGGGACCTTTCGCAGATTCTGTTTGGCAATATCCTGGGCGTGTCTATGGGTGACGTGGCGCTCATTGCCGGTGTGGCGATACTAGTGCTGGGTGTGCTGGCGCTCTTTCACAAAGAGTTGGAGCTCACGTCGTTCGATCCAGTCTATGCGGAATCCATCGGACTGCATCCGGACGCGGTGCGCTATGGCTTGCTCTTTCTGCTGGCGTTCACCATTGTCATGGCGATCCAGGCGGTGGGCGTGCTGCTGACCAGTGCTCTGCTGGTTACACCGGCGGCCGCGGCAGGCCTGCTCACCAACCGATTGCCCAGGATGATGCTGATTGCCGCACTGATTGCGGCGTTCTCTGCACTCATCGGACTTTACGCTTCGTACTATTTCAAGGTTTCGAGTGGCGGGGCTATTGTGCTCACCTGCACGTTCTGCTTTGGCCTGGCCTGGATTGCCCGGCTGGGGCGTCGGCGCACGCTGGTGCATCAGCCGGAGCACTGACCGCTTCCCATCGAGGCCGCCTAGGTGAGGCTTCGTACCGCACGCTCAGAGGCGGGACACCGGTGCCGAGCTCAGACGGGGGAGATGAGGTCCGCCCAGCTTTGTGCGACGAGAACGCGGCGCGTGAGGCGCTCCAATTCTGTGATGTCCGAGAGGCCATCCAGGAATGATCTTGTGACAGGGTCTGGACGCCCGAATTTGTCGCTAGCCAGGAGTATCAGAAGCTTGCGCGCTTCCAGTGTCAAACCTTCATTGCGGCCTTCACTGCGGCCTTCATTGCGGCCCACTTCGCGGCCCTCTTCGCGGCCCTCTTCGAGAATCATCTGGTAGGTGCTTGATTCGCGCATTGATCGATTCCCAGGGAACAGTTGCTGAACGATGTCTGACGGATAGCGGAGACCCAGTAGAGTAAATAGTACCACCTCGAGAGCCCGGGCATCGGCCGGCGCAAGTTCATTGTGAAATCGGCGGTCCACCTCCCGCAGGACTTCAGAAAGCGTCGAAGCTCCGAGATCTGCAAGCGGGGCAAATGGGAGGAGTCCGAGAGGCGCGCGGAGCAACTGCTGGGCAGGTTCCGTCCAGATCCGGCGCACCGCGTAGCGGAAGTCGTGACGGCCACCGCCACTGGGCGTTGATACGCTCCAATGCCCAGATGTGGACGGGTGATCGGCACTTGGTCTCAAGAGAACGAGCACGCTGAGAACCGGCACGTTGTGTCGGTAATTCAGGAGCACATTATATCGGGCCAGACGCTGGCCAATCTTAGGGTCGTGGCTTGCCTGAAACTCGAGATGGACCAGGTACGGGATCGGTTCAGGTATGTGGAGGACTTTATCCGCCTCCGCGGCAACGGTTGAGAGATCCGCGTCGATCACCTGCGCGGGAACCTGAGACGATAAGCCCAGATAGCTCAACCAATCATCCGGATAGGTCTGGACAAGTAATTTTGTGGTGGTGTCAAAGGGGCCTGGCATGGCGAACCTAGCCTAGCAGAATTGGCGCCAGGCACAGCGTTGGTACTCAATAGACTCGCTGCGCCTGATCGCCGCTCGCTTTATTCTCGGCCAGGGTTCAGCGAACCGAGGGCCGAGGCTGACCGCGCCTCGTCTGCCAACCGCCTGGGCGCCACCTGGCAGTACGCGTCGAGTACGAGCTCGGCAATCTCGTCCCAGTCCACCGGTACATCCAGGTAAACACCCAGCCACCCGCGCCCGCCCACGTATGGCGGTCGATAGAATCGCCCCGGCTCCGCCGCTACCAGCATCTCCTGTGCCCCGTCCGGCGCCGCGCACACAAAGGAAAGCCGATCGTCATGATGGTAGGTGGAACAACTGACGAACGTTTTCTTGCCGCGAATGAACCAGGTGGGCTCGCCATGGCTGAGGCGCTCCGTGACATCTGGCAAGCCCAGGCAAAGTTGGCGCAGGTGTTCGCACGGCTCTGGCAGCATAACGCGATTTATGATGCCATGCTCGGCCTTGCTTGCCAAATTCGTGTGCATGACTCCGTCGGGATTCGCCCAGGCGCGGAGTGGTCGGGTGATTGACATGCTGTCGAGTGATTGACATGCTGTCGAGTGATTGACATGCTGTTGATGATCGGCCTAAGGTGGTGTGAGAAGATTCTGGAGGCCGGTCGTGGTCGTATCGTTTCACCAGCTCCACCCACTGTTTATGGCTGAGGTCGGGCCCATCGACCTGCGCGCGGTGCATGATGAGGCCACGCTTGCGGAGATCCGCGCCGGGATGGACCGGTATGGTGTGTTGGTGTTTCATGATCAGCCCTTTACTGACTCGGACCAGCTTGAGTGGGCTCAGCGATTTGATGGCGAGCTGCATGCCAAGACGGGCAGTTCTGTGCTGGGCAAGAATCGCTTTGGGAACGAAGCGCTGAGTGATATCTCCAACGTGGACGAGAACGGCGAAATCATGCAGTCTGACGACCGACGGCGCATGTACTCGCTGGGTAATCGGCTCTGGCATACTGACGCCTCATTCCAGGATCCGCCTGGTCGATATTCCATGCTGCACGCGCGGGTGGTGCCGCCAGTGCCAGCAGATACGGGATTTGCCGATATGCGCGCGGCGTATGACGCGTTGGACGATGAGACAAAGGCGCTCATCGCCGATCTCCAGGCGCACCATTCCATTGCCCATTCTCGCCAGACGCTCGGATTTGAGTTCAGTCCGGCGGAGCAAGAGGCGCTCAAGGGAGCCATCCATCCACTGGTGCGCACCAACCCGCGCTCTGGGCGTCGATCGCTCTACCTGGCCTCGCACGCTTCACGCGTCATCGATTGGCCGCTGCCCGAAGGTCGGTTGCTGCTCCGCGATCTCATGGATCACGCGATCGAGCCCCAATTCCGATACGTGCACCACTGGCAGGTGGGGGATCTGGTGATCTGGGACAACCTGGCCACCATGCACAAGGGTCTGCGGTATGACGACACCCGGTACCGGCGTGAGCTGCGCCGGGTGACGACGTTGGATGTGCCACTTCCGGATGCCGCGGCAAGGGCGGCCGGGCTCGCCGTCGTTTAGGTTTTCTGGGGTTGCCGATTCCCAAGCAACTGGATCACGCGGCAAATCAGTGTCCCAGGTTCACGAACACTGATTTTTGCTGCGTATACAGGTCCAGCGATTGCTTCCCAAGCTCTCGGCCGATGCCAGACTGCTTGTAGCCACCAAAGGGCATGGCGGCATCGGTGAGACCGTAGCAGTTCACCCAGACGCTGCCGGCTTGCATGGCGTTGGCAGCACGGTGGGCCTTGCTGATATCGCGCGTCCAGATGCCAGCTCCCAGGCCATAGCCGGTGCGATTGCCCCGGGCGATCACCTCATCCAGGTCTCTGAACGATAGGCTGGCGGCCACCGGGCCGAAGATCTCCTCGCGAGCAATGGTCATTTCATCTTGCACGTCGGCGAAGACGGTGGGCCGGATGAAGAAGCCGTCCGCTAGGTCGCCAGCAGCCCTTTCCGCGCCGGCAACCACCCGGGCGCCTTCACGCACGCCGGATTCCACATAGCCAAGGACACGATTAAGTTGCCGCTCGGAGATAATGGGGCCCATCTGGGTTTGGGCATCCAGCGGCTGGCCGAGTCGGATCTGCTTCGCCCAGGCTCCCAGCCGTTCCAGAACTTCTTCGTAGACTGGTTCCTCCACGAAGATGCGCGAGCCGGCGATGCACGTTTGCCCATTGTTAAAAAAGATGCCATTGGCCGCGCCCTTGACGGCCTGGTCCAGATCCGCATCGGCAAAGATAATGTTGGGCGATTTGCCCCCTAGCTCCAGCGAGACTTTCTTGATGTCATTGGCGCACTCGCGCATGATCGCCTGACCGGTGGCGGTGGAACCGGTAAAGGCAATCTTATCCACGCCGGGGTGCCGCACCAGCGCTGCCCCGGTGGTGGCACCCTCACCCTGAATGATGTTGACAACTCCGTCGGGAAAGCCAGCTTCGGTGATCAGCTCCCCAATGCGGATGGCCGTGAGCGGCGTCCATTCAGCCGGTTTCAGGACTACCGTATTACCCGTGGCCAGTGCCGGGCCGAGCTTCCAGATAGTTAGAAAAATGGGCATGTTCCAGGGGATAATGGCTCCGCAGACGCCCAGTGGCTCACGCCGGGTATAGGCGTGCCAGTTGCCTGGTGCGGAGATCGGCACGGTCTCACCGAAGATTTTGGTGGGCCAGCCAGCATAGTAGCGCAGGATCTCTGCGGACATTGGGATATCTACACGCAGACCCTCACGCACAGGCTTGCCGCCATCGATGGTCTCGATCTGGGCAAGCTCTTCGATGTTCTGCTCGAGCAAGTCGGCCAGTCGCCAGAGCAATTTGGCTCGCTCGTTGGGCCGCACCTTTGCCCAGGGGCCTTCGAAGGCTACGCGAGCGGCGTGAACTGCTCGATCCACATCCACATCATCGGCTTCAGCGACCTCCGCGATGACCTCGCCACTGGCCGGATTGATGGTTGTAAACGTGGCGCCGGAAGCTGAGGCGACCCATTGGCCGTCAATCAGCAGCTTCTTGGGGCGCTCACGCAAGAATTCGGTAACGGACGCCGAGAGTGCGGGTGTGGGGAGCAAGGGAACCTCCGATGACGTGCAACAATTACATAGTGAAGGGGTGGATGAAGTAAGGCAGGGGAAGCCGCTGAGCCGTATCGCAGTCACACCTGCGGAAATCGGTCGATTGCGCTGCTGATGCTATGACTTCCAGGTCAGCGTGGTGGAATTCAAATTCCGGCGCACTTAGCCGATCACGCGCGGTAAGAGCTGCTCCGAGAGAAGATCGAGATTCCGTGGATCTGCGGTTACGGAGCTAAGGCAGACGATGTCCGCGCCCGCTTCTACATAAGCCTGGACAAACCGTTCGCCCTCCGACGCGTCTCCCAGAAAGTAATGGTTGTCCAGATCGCGGATACCCGGTCCGTAGTAATGCTCCGCGTAGCGGGCGGCAAGATCGTAGGCGCGCTGGCGACTGGGGTCCACGCAACCGTACACCACGCCAATCATAGTAATCTCGCGCGGATCACGGCCGATCTCCTCAGCATACTGGCGGATGCGCTGAACGCGCCGGGTGAATCCCGGTAAGCCGGCTCCACTGCTCCCAACGTAGCCATCCGCGGATTCGGCAATGCGTTTCAGTGCGGCGTCGGCACTGCCACCCAGATAGATCGGCAGCGGCTTCTGGATAGGCAGCGGGCCGATGGGCGGCACATCAAACTGCCAGAACTGACCATCATGTTTGACAGGTTCTCCCTTCCATGCCAGGCGGAGTACCCCTATTAATTCAGAGAGCCGCGCGCCGCGCTGATCATAGGGGACGCTGACGGCATCGAAGTCATCCTTTCGGCCCCCAAGTCCGAGTCCAGCGATCACCCGACCGTTCGATATGTTGTCAATAGTTGCCAGCATCTTGGCTAGCAGCAGGGGCGGGCGCAGTGCACCCACCAGCACGCTCAAGCCGAGCCGCACATGGCTGGTGGCGCCAGCAATGGCGGCCAGGCTGATCAGGGCTTCATGGCTGGGGAAAGGAATGTGATCAATCATCCAAACCGAGTGCGCGCCCACCTCATCGGCACGGCGCCCAAAGGCCAGGGGCGTGTCAGGCCGCACGTCGGGTGATCCAACGGGTATTCCCAGAGCAATGCTTGGCATAGGGGCGACTCCTCGATCTGACGATTCACTGCATTGTGCCGCATTCGACTCTGGGAGCAAATGGCCGCTGTTTCCAAATAAAGGTTGCCAGATTACTGCTGACCGATCGGATGTTCTTCTTCAAGAGGTCGAATGCGCTTGGCCATCAAGATGTCCGGTTTTCCCAGACCGTTCGCATCTGGCACAACGCCCACAATGGCGAAGCCAAGCTTCAGATAGAACTCGTAGGGATGGCGGTTGACATTCCGAATATCTGAGAGCGCGCAGAGTGGATCCGGATAAAGATCTACACCGGCCAGCGAGGTCTGGTCATCCTCGTCATCAGTGCCCACCAGCAGCGTGATTCCTCCACGTTGACGCACTTCCTGCTCGAGATCGAGCACCAGCGCGCGACCAATTCCTTTGCGCTGCATGTCTGGCCGCACCACCAGGGGGTGAAGCTCCCAGACATGGCCGTCATATACGCGAATTGCTCCAATCCACCCCAGTACATGACCGCGATCGTCAACGGCCGCCCGGCTTATTCGGTTGTCGTTGAACGATTCCTGAACCTCCAGGATAGCGGAGTCAACGGTTGGCCAGGCCTTTGGATAATGGGCTCGAAAGGCCTCCACGAGCATGACGGCAGTCTCCTTGATGCGCCTCGTGTGATGACGTTGCAGGGCGACTACCGGCATTGCTCAATGGGTTGAGTGAGAGGGCGGGGCTGCCAAACTACGGTTCACTGCAGGCGCCACGTGGTCGATATACCTGGTGGATCACCGAGCCGGTACCGCCGCCAATCGTCACGGAGCCGCCGGGAATGTGGATCTGGCCATTCACAAAGGCCGCGCCTACCAGGCCATGGGTGGGTGTAGGCATGGGTGCAAACGAATGCCAGGTTTGCGAACGAGGATCAAACGCTTCAGTTTCATCGTTAAGGCCGCGCGGATCGGCATAGTTCCCTTCCCCGCCAATGACAAACAGGCATCCATTCGCACTAACTCCGGCCACTCCGCCACGTGGACTGGGGAGCGCGGGGCCGGCTGACCAGGCGCCAGTGGCAGGATCAAATATCTCCAGCGTGGCCGTTCGCTCACTGTTAAATCCACCGCCAAAGCGGCCCCCGGCAACGATCACCTGACCGTTGAGAGCGCCAACGGCCAAGTGATTTCGCTGGGTTGGGAGCTCAGGCAGTACCTGCCAGGAGTCTGAGCGTGTGTCATACACGGCAAAATCGCTCCCACGGGGCGGCCGGCCTCCCGCCACGTAAATCTTGTCGTCAATCACTGCCGCTCCGCCTGCACTTCTTCCGGTTGGCATGGATGCTCGCTGCTCCCATATCCCGGCATCAGGATCCAGTGCATAGACCGTATCGAGATAGACCTCAGCGCGGCCGGTGCCGGCGCCATCGAACTCTCCACCCAACACGTAGACCCGTCCATTGGCTACCGCGGCCACCGCATGGTGCATGGGGACGGGCAGGGCGGGGCCAAACTGCCAGCGATTGCTTGCCACATCATAAATCTGCACGTTTGAGACGGGAACACGTCCAGGTGGATAGCCGCCAATGACATATATATTCCCGCCCAGCTCCACCACGGCCTGCTCAGAGACAGGGGCGAGGAGTGGCGCCAGGACCCTCCAACCGTCAACTTCCGGCAATCCACCCTCTGCCTGCGCCCAGATCGAATGGGCGGTGAGGGTGAGGAGCGCCAGGGCAGTCAGAGATGATACGACCGTTCGTCGCATCAGCAATGAGGTTTGGCGGATGGTGTCGGGGATTCGAGACATCAGGTTTGCTCCCGAGTTTGAGTTGGACTGGTCTGCGACATCATAAACGTCACGCTCGGCAAGTGGATGTGGCATCACCCCATCGCTGATGGTGGACTCTGGCGTGAATGTGGGCATCCGGCCGCACTCAGGCGGAGCTGACTATGGCGTGGGAGAAGAATGCGAAGCGTTCGGGGCTGGTGGCGCCAGCGCCTATGAGTAGGCCGTCAATTTCCGGTTGCATGGCCAACGCGGCCACACCTGATTCGGTCAGTCGACCGCCATAAATGATCCGCGCTTCAGCGGCTAAGTCCACTGAGGTGATGTCGGCCAACGTCTCGCGGATTGCGCCACAGACGTCATTCACGTAGGCCGCCGCCGGCGGAATGACCATTCCAATTGTGGTCCAAACGGGGGCATACGCGATGACCAGGCGCGTATCCAATATCAGGCCCTCCAGGACGGCCTCTAACTGTTCGGCAACGACAACACGGCTGGCGCCATGTTCCAGCGCTTCGGCTGGCTCACCAACGCAGAAGATCGGACGGATATCCGCCGCGAGCGCGGCCGCAATCTGCTTCCGAATGTCGCCATCCCGCTCGCCGCATTGGATTCTGCGCTCGTAGTGGCCGATCAAGGCATATTCGCAAATCCCGCAGAGGAGAGAGGCTGGCACTTCACCGGTGATATCGCCCGTGTCCACTGCCGCCAATGTCTGGGCGCCTACCAGGATACCCGATTCTTTCACGATGTCAGCGATATCCGTGAGCCAAGGAAACGGTGGGCAGATCACGATGTCTAGTCCGCTGTTGATGAGTGGTTGGACCGCGGGAACGAGCTGATGAGCGAGGTGCTGAGCCTCGGCGCGAGGCGGCCCGGCTTTCCAATTGCCAACCACCAGACGGGTGCGGGCGGACCCCATGCTCAGCGTCCTTCTCGCCGCGGTCCGGGCCAGACGACTATTGCGCACTCAGCGAGATTGCGCGAGCGTTCTTGGATGGCAGCCGCGGTCCAGTGGTAGTTCAGCGGCACATCACGCGCCAGGGCCGGGCACCGCCGAGCTTGTCGCCGCAAATGCTGCAAGCGCTCGGCCACACGCAACGGGACGCGCGAGGATTGCCCGCGCTCAATCCAGGTGAGATTGCCAATGGTCCCCACCACGCTCCAGTGCACATCCTCGTCCCCGTCCAATTCTTGTAGCCACTCATCACGTGGCAGTAGAGGGGCGATCAGCTCAATATCAAAGTCACCCAGCCTGATTCGTGTTGGATTTGGATAGCCATCCTCGAGCGCCATCAGTAGAAGCTGTCGCTGCTCCGGGTGACTGCGTGGGTAGAGTCGATAACTGATCATGGCTCGCCGAAGCTCTTCATCGGTTGGCCAGCCAATCGCGGGTTGTGACAACGCCTCAAGGAACGCGGTCACGCGATCGGCCTCCCCGTCCGTTTGTGAGTACAGCGTTACAAGCTGCTGATTCTCCTCCGCGTCCGAAGCCGCGGTAAAGACCCGCCGGGCAAGAAATGACTGGACCGCCTGGAGGAGTACCGCGGCGACTTCGGCACGCAGCGTTCCGTGCCGGATGTCCGCCTGGACCAGCAGCAGGAAGGGGAGAAGTGGCTGCTTGAGCGTTTCGGACCACGCGCTCAACCACTGAAGCCGCCGCCGCGCCTCCGTATCGGGCTCGCGATTCAGGTGGAGCAGACGATCATATTCCACGCTCCACTCGGCCAGATCCTGCAACACGGCTTTCACGCCCGCCACGTCCAGTGACACAAGCCTACGGCGCCATGCTTGGTATACCTCTTCAGCGCGCACGTCCTCGCCGTCCTTCGCGAGGTAGTCATGCATGAAGTTATCCAGGGCATCACCAAGCCGCGATTGCATGGGCTGCCAGATGGACCGGAACCAGTGATCGTGCTCATTTGCGGGTAGGCGCATAAAGAAGTAGTTGCGGAGAAGATCTCCCTGGGTGAGCGGCATACCCTTGGCGTTCAGGCTCTCAAAGACTCGATAGGGATTGTCCGCGGCATCCAGAGTGATGGCCACGAAGGCGAGCTGACTCAGCACCACATCGGCCAAATGGGAGAGGGAGAGCTCCTCGTGGCTCCGGTCCGCCAGGTCGGCGGCAAATGTCTTATAAGCCTCGATGACCGGTGATCCCGGGATTGTTTCGCCACGGAGCATGATCGCTGTAAATGCCTCTTGATCTTGATAGCTACAGACAATTCTGGGCCACGGCTCGGATGCAGAGCCATTCAGCAAATAGCCTGAATTGATACGCTCAGCGAGCTCCGGATCAGTGGGCTGCGCTCGATCTCGTAACGCGGCGAGAAACAAGCTGAGCGTGACCAGCCGTTGTTGGCCATCGATGATGAGCTGAGTTTGACCTTCCGTGAGCAGCACCACGGAACCCATGAAGTGGGGTTGTGGTGTTCCCAGCTCGTAGAGCTCCAGGATATCGGCCCATAGTGTGAGCCACTGCGCTCGCCGCCAGCTATAGGCGCGCTGAAAATGAGGCACCACGTATTGCGCGGGAGTCTCCAGCAGGGCAGCCAGACGTGTTTCAGTGGCTTTCATGCGTTAGAGCTCAACGCGGTACCTGGTGGGAATGTCCAGTGAATGATCATGCGTTGTCTGCAGGGGATTTTGGCCTGCGTAGGTTATAGCCCCCGACGCGATTCGCAAGAAAGGGCCTTCATTCGTCAACTTTCTGGGCCCGGCCCTATGGATCAAAAGAGTGCGCTGGAAATGAGTCGAACGCCAATGATGAGCAGCGCGCCTGAGAGGAGTCGGGTGAGCAGAGTGCTCCCAAGACGGCGAGAAAGGCGGGCGCCAACTTGCGCGCCGAGGAGCACGCCCAGCGAAAGCGCCCCAGTGCGCCGCCAGCCCGTCTCAAATTCTCCGGTGAGTATGTGGGTGAGGGTCCCAACCAGGCTCATTGCTGCCAGGGCACACTGAGAGGTTGCCGCGGCGACAGCAAAGCGAAACTTGAGTACGCGGACCATCATGGGCACATGCATCGGTCCTCCGCCAATACCCAGAACGCTGGACAGAAATCCAACGAATAGACTGAATGCCGCGCCAATCGTGAGAGTGCGGCGCGAAATTTCTGATGAGGGTACCGGTGAATGCTGCCCGGGACGCTGGCCCAGCAGCAGATATAGGGTGAGCCCGATAAGCATGACGCCAAAGACGGCGTCAAACCAGCTCCGCGGCAGGTTCCGCGCCACGAGCGCGCCAATGACCGACCCGGGCAGCGCCGCGACGCCGAACAGGGAGGCAACGCGGTATTGAATGATCCCTTGACGCGCATAAGCCAAT
The DNA here is from genome assembly GCA_046154735.1 of Chloroflexota bacterium. Classification (GTDB taxonomy): domain Bacteria; phylum Chloroflexota; class UBA6077; order UBA6077; family JACCZL01; genus CAVXYC01. The sequence continues at coordinate 16,345 of JBJXFJ010000322.1, forward strand.
GAGCCTGACAGCGCATTCACAAAGACGACAGCCAGAGAGATGCTGGTGATGGTTCCGGTGGACTCCTCGGGGTAGAGAAAGATCAGCACGGGCACCAGAATGAATCCGCCACCGGAGCCAATCAGTGTTCCATACGCACCGATGACTAATCCGAGGCACACGAGCAGCAAGAATCGCGTGGGGTCCACATACTCATTCTGACACACGCGCCGGGCGATTTCTCGGTCCGGCGCTTCGGATCAGAGCGCTACCGTTCCCGGGTCCAGTAGACTCTATTCAATGAGCAGCCCTTTGTTTGCCCAGACGGTAGGCAGATGATTCGCAGTCCAAAGGCCCTGATCCAACGAGCCGAGCTCATTGGATCAGGGCTGGCTGTTGCCGCGGTAGTTGCTGCCGTGAGTCGGACTGCAGCGCAGGCACTACCCGGTGGGCTGAGCGAGATCCTGCTTGCCGTCTGGATCGGCCTAGTGATCGCCAGCATTCGAGGCTTGCCGGCAGGTACCGAGCCGGGTCTTCGCTTTGCTCAGCAACGCATTCTCCGGATTGGGATCATCTTCCTCGGTGCGCGCTTGAGCCTGAGCGATGTGGCCAGTATTGGCTTTGGCGCGCTGGGCCTGGTGCTCGTCTGCATGGTGGGCGTGTTTGCATTTGTGCTGCTCATGGGCAACCTGGCGCATTTACCCCGGCCTCTGGTCATCCTCATCGGCGTGGGGACCGCGGTGTGCGGAAACTCGGCCATTATTGCCACGGCACCGGTGGTGCAAGCCGATGAGCGTGAAGTCAGCTTTGCGGTGGCCACTATCACCATTTTTGGCACGCTGGCCGTGTTCTTCTATCCGTTGATGGGGACTGCCTTACAGCTCAGCAACGCTGCTTACGGAGTGTGGACCGGAGTGGCCGTGAACGATACGAGTCAGGTGGTAGCTGCGAGTGCCGCGTACTCATCGGAGTCTCGTGATGTGGCCACCGTGGTGAAGCTGGTGCGGAACACGCTCATGGCGCCGCTGATTCTCCTGATAGCCGTCTGGTGGAGTCGGGTCGCCACATCGGAGGTTGAGGGTGAGCGGGCGCGTCAGGGAGCATTGAAGGCATTTCCTCTCTTCGTGCTCGGGTTCCTGGCCATGGCGTTGTTGCGTACGGTTGGCATCATCGATGTAGGCAGCGCACGGATTCTTGATGAGATCTCAAAAGTCTGCATCCTCGTCGCACTGGCGGCCGTAGGGCTCAGTACCCGGCTCGGCCTTCTGCGCGCGGTTGGGCCGGCGCCGTTCCTCCTGGG
>JBJXFJ010000327.1:0-3705 GCA_046154735.1 Chloroflexota bacterium
GACACTTCTTGGACGCGGTTGTCTGACCCAGAGGCATTGATGAGCTGCAGGTAGTCGATGACGATCAGGTCGAGTGGTCGATCCGCATGAAGTCGCCGAGCTTTGGCGCGTAGCTCAACGATGGGGATCCCAGGTGTATCGTCTATATAAATGGGCGCGTCACCCAGGATGCCGATGGCGTGCGTAATTTTGCGCCAATCAGACTCACTGAGGCGCCCCTGGCGCAGCCGGGATGAGTCCACAGCCGATTCCGTGGCAAGCATCCGGGCTGCGAGCTGGGACTTGGACATCTCGATGCTGAACATGGCCACGGTGCCGCCCTGTGCCATTGGGTCTCCCCGCCGCACAGACGCCGGGATGGCCACGTTTTGCGCGATATTGAGCGCCAGAGACGTTTTGCCCATGCTTGGACGCGCCGCCAGAATGATGAGATCAGATCGCTGGAACCCTCCGGTGATCTTGTCTAGATCAATGAATCCGGTGGGAATGCCGTGGCGATTGGTGTCATCATCCTGCCCATTGGGAAGCTGGTTGAGATAGTCCTGGAGGATATCACTGAGGGCTTCGAATTCTCGAGTGACTCGGCGTTGCGCCACCTCCATGAGATGACGCTCGGCCTGCTCCAGGGCTTCATTGACATCGGCACTATTTTGAAAGCCAATGCCGGCGATCCGCGCGCCGGCAGTAATGAGCCGGCGCATGATCGCCGTCCGCTCCACAATTCGAGCATAGCTTTCAATGTGGACCGAGGTGGGGACCACTGTGAGCAGCCCGGTAAGATAGGCCAGGCCGCCAACCTCGTCGTAGTGATTGCTACGCTGGAGCTCGGTGACCAGCGTAAGATAATCGACCGGCTCCCGATTGTTATAAATCTCGAGCATCGCGGCATAAATCGTCGCGTTCCTCTGGCGGTAATAGTCGATTGGCGTCAGGAAGTGGGCTACAAGCTGGATTGCCTCCCGATCGATCAGGATGCTGCCCAGGACCGCTTCTTCTGCCTCCAGACTGTGCGGCGGGACTCGCTCAGCGGAAGGGTCGAGGTCTAGTCGCTCAATTGCCATGAGCTCTCGCGGTGTTTGGCCTCACGCTAATCTTGGGTGGGCTGGATATCAACCGTGACCTGGGCCGTCACATTCCGATGGATCTGGATGGGGACGGTGTAGCTCCCAAGGTTGCGCAGCGGCTCATCCAGCTCGATCTTGCGCTTATCAAACTCATGTCCCCACTTCCTGGCGAGCTCCTCGGCTATGTCAGCAGCGGTGATTGAGCCATAGAGTCGCCCTTGATCGCCCATTTTTGCACGCAGGACAATGGGCTCCGCGGAGATCCGGGTGGCTTCGGCTCGGGCCAGCGATTCCTCATGCTCAGCGCGGCGGTCCACGGCGGCTTGCCGGGCCTCAGCGGTCTTCACGGCGCCCTCGGTGGCTACCGCGGCAAGCTTGCGACGAAGGAGGAAGTTACGCGCGTAACCATCCGCGACGTCTTTTACCTCACCGGCTTTTCCTACACCTTTGACATCCTGGTTCAGTACGACCTTCACGATTACGCTCTCCCATGGGCTATCCGGCCCGATTATACGCCTGGAGTCTCAAGAGCTGGGAATAGCCACCGAGGGGCGGGTCAGGTTTTCGACATCTTGCCGGCTGTGACTTTTGAACCGCACACAGGGAATTGCTGTATCGATACATGGTTAGCGGCTGTCCGTGGTAGCATCCGAGGCACTATGGCTCTCAGTGATGTTGTTGCCGCTGTTACTCCCGTTCGCACGTACCGCGCCGGTTCTCTGCATGGATCAGCGACCGGATTCTTCTATTACTATTCAGGCAGCCTCCATCTTGTGACCAGTCGCACGGTTGTCCTGGCGGGCTCGATGGAGCTGGTGCCGGACGCGCTTCACGTCAGACTCCATACCGATCCGGACGACATGACTCAGCACGAGGAGCTCATCATTCCACTCCAGCTTAATGGGGAGCCGGCCTGGCAGGAGCATCCCACGCAAGCTGACCTGGTTGACATGATCACACTGGCGCTGGATGGCGAGGAGCTGGAGCTGAAGTTTGTGCTGCGCGCGTTCAGCATTCTGGACCAGGTCCCGCGCGATATGGCACTTCCATTAGGAGAGGATGTGCTGGTTGTGGGCTATCCTGAAGGGATGTTTGATGAGCTCCACAACTTGCCCATTGCCCGGAGCGCCAGTATCGCTTCCGTCTATCCGATTCCTTTCCAGGGGCAGCCACTGGGTGTGATTGATGCCAATCTGCCGGCCTCCACCGCGGGTGCTCCCGTGCTGACCAAGGGCTCCTCAGTCATTCGGAACCAGGACGGCCAATCCACGGTGGTGGAAAAAAGCGAGAATTATCTCGCAGGCGTTCATTCGGCCAGGAGCCCCTTTGCATCCGGGGCAAGCCCCGGTCAATCGGGAGTCCTGAATGCGATGTACTACCCGTGGATCATCCCTGAGATTATCAGCCAGCGCGCGCGGTAGATTGCTGGAGAGCTCATGATTGTCACGATTGAGGATCTGCGCCTGCGCGCGCGTCGGCGATTACCCCGGGCGGTCTTCGATTTCGTTGATGGCGGTGCCGAGGACGAGTCGACGCTCAAAGCTAATCGAGCCGCGTTTGAGCGGGTCACCTTTCGCCCCCGTGTGCTTGTGGATGTTTCCCGTCGTGAGCATGCTTCGACCGTGCTGGGTGAATCCCTCACCGCCCCCATCATCCTGGCGCCCACTGGATTGGCCGGCCTGGTGGCCCCTCGCGGCGAGATTCTGGCAGCTCGAGTGGCTGCTCGCCGAGGGTTACGCTTCACACTGAGCACGCATTCTATGGCGTCAATTGAAGATGTAGCCGTGGCGGTTCCAGGGCCAAAATGGTTTCAATTGTACGTGGTGCGGAATCGAGAAGTGACGCGCTCGTTGATTGAGCGGTCTCGAGCCGCCGGCTACACGGCCCTGTGCCTCACCGCCGACGTTCCGGTCATTGGTCAACGTGAACGTGATATCCGCAATGGGTTCACGATACCGCCGCGTGTGACCATTGCCAACATTGTCGATACACTGCAAAAGATTCCGTGGTTGATCGATGCATTCCGCGGGCCTCGGGTGACGTTCAAGAACTTTGTGGATGCGCCCGGTTCAGGACGCAATGACGCAATCTCCCTGGGCGCTTACGCGCAGAGCCTCCATGACCCATCTGTGTCATGGAAGGACTTGGCCTGGTTTCGCTCTGTCTGGCAGGGGCCAATGCTCCTCAAAGGTATCATGACCGCGGAGGACGCCCGGCTAGCCGTGGAGCATGGTGTGGAGGGTATTGTGGTCTCGAATCATGGTGGGCGGCAGCTTGATGGGCTGCCTTCCTCCCTCGAGGTGCTGCCTGAGATCGCGGATGCAGTAGCCGGACGGGCCGACATCGTATTTGATGGCGGGATTCGTCGCGGCGGCGATATCGTGAAGGCGATCGCCCTGGGGGCCACCGCCTGCATGCTGGGTCGAGCGATTCTCTACGGCCTCGCGGCACGCGGGGAGGAAGGCGTTGAGCGCGCGCTCGATATTCTTCTAGCGGAAATGGATCGCACCATGGCGTTGCTCGGTCGCACCTCCCTCGCTGAAATTGACCGGTCTGCCGTGAACATGGCGCGTCTCTAGCGCTCTGTTAATCGTGGATTGTTGGGTGGCGGAAGTCGGTGGTGTCGGGCATCTTGCCCGAC
>JBJXFJ010000356.1:0-11950 GCA_046154735.1 Chloroflexota bacterium
GGCTTGCCGCCAAATTTCTGGCCCATCGGCGAACAATGCAAGGGCAGGTAGTGAAACGTGGCCAGGATACCCTTCGCTCGAAGGTGCGCGATGAGCGCCTGCCGGATATCCAGACTTGGCAGCAGCATGTAGAACATGTGGTAAGCCTGCTGGCAATCCGACGGGACGATGGGGAGTTGAACGCCCATGGTAGCAGCCCAGTCCCTCACACCGTGGGCATAGGTCTCCCAGATGAGTTTTCGCTTCGCCTGAATCCGCTCATGCTGCTCAAGCTGGCCAAACAGAAACGCGGCGGAGAGCTCGTTTGGCAGATAGCTCGAGCCAACATCCACCCATTGATACTTATCGACCTGTCCCCGGAAAAACCGGCTGCGGTTCGTACCCTTCTCACGAATGATTTCGGCCCGTTCGATCAGTGATCGGTCATTGATCAAAAGGGCGCCACCTTCTCCGCAGACGAAGTTCTTGGTTTCATGAAAACTCTGAGTGGCGAGACGGCCAAACGTTCCCAGAAGTTGACCCCGAAACCGCCCGAAGAGTCCGTGCGCATTGTCTTCCACGACACTCACATCATGCCGAGCGGCAATCTCGAGGATCGAGTCCATTGCGCAGCCAACCCCGGCATAGTGAACGGGGACAATGGCCCGAGTACGCTGGGTGATGAGGGCTTCCAGACGTGACTCATCCAGATTCAGCGTGTCGGGGCGGACATCGGCAAAGATGGGCCGGGCTCCGCACAGAACAAACGCATTGACAGTGGAAACGAAGGTGAACGATGGAACGATCACCTCATCGCCAGGTTGAATGTCGAGCAGCAACGCTGACATATCGAGCGCGTGCGTGCAGGACGTCGTTAACAGAGCCCTGGGTAGATCCAGCTCCCGCTCCAGAAATGCATGGCAGTTGCGGGAGTAGATGCCATCGCCGGAGAGATGCCCTTGGGCTATGGCATCGCGAATGTATTCGAGCTCACGGCCGACAACGCTTGGTCGATTGAATGGGATGCGATACTCGCTCATGTTGTGGCTCGCACATCGTTCCACCAGTGGAACCATTGAGCCGTCGCCTTGGTGAGAAATCCAGCTCGCTGATAGAGACGTTGGGCTGAGACGTTTCGTCCCTGTGTTACCACGCTGATGGTGTGCGCTCCATTTCGCGTAAACCAATCGATGCTCGAATTGATGAGGGCCGCACCAACTCCGCGACCGCGGACACCGCTGGCAACTCCGACGAGACCAATCTTTCCTGCCCCATCCGGGCTGTCAAGATGGCACGTGACATAGCCCACAGCTTCCCCGTTAAGCTCGGCAACAGTGACGGAATCAGCTCCCCCAGTGCAGCATTTCTCGATCCAGACTTCATACAAGCGATCGCACTGCGGTCGAGGAAACTGTCCGTCAAAGTAGAACCGCGTGTCGCCATAGCTCGTCCGCGCAATCGCCCTGAGAATATCGCTATCGTGCTCCGCAAAATTTCGGAGCTTAATCGGCGGCTCAGGTACCACAAGCACACCGCTCGTCTCATGAGTGCTGACCCATTCGAAGGTTACCTGCAAGTCCACACATCGGAAGCCGGCCTGCTGCGCCGCTCGCGCGCTTTCAGCGTCATCTGCCGCGGAGCGGAAATACAGACACCGAAAACCGTGCTCGCGACTCCAGGCGGTAGCCTGCTGGGCCTGCTCCAGAGTGAGGCATTCACCCCGAATGCGCCCAACTGGGAATCCCCAGAACGCACTGTCCCATTCTAGACGTTCGCACTGCGCTTGGGACTCAGGGGTCATAGTCAAATGTCCGACTCCTCGATCATGCGTCTCCGGGTTCGGCCGAAGACCGGCTCGTTGGTCTTCCATCCTCAGACTTCAGATCGTTTCGCCGAGCCAAAACCCAAGCGACGCTTCCAGTGTCGCCACTTGAGCTGCTGAAATCCGATCGCACACATCTGCAGTAGAAGAATGCCGTGCTTGAATGGCTGCACCTTGGTATGGCCGGAAACACGGGCGCGGTAGCGCACAGGCATTTCCACCAGTGGGAGCTTGATGCGCGCTGCTCCAAAGAGGAGGTCGAAGTCACCAAACGGATCGAAGTCGCCAAACTCGCCGCGCGCCGCGGCAATCCGCTCGTAATCAGACTTCCGCAGCACCTTGGTGCCGCAGAGAGTATCCTTCACCCGCTGTCCCAGCAACCAGGTGAATACGAGGCTGAAGAACTTGTTCCCAAAAAGGTTCACAATGCGCATCGCCTCGTGCTCCATGGGATACACAAGCCGCGAGCCATTGACAAATCGGCCCTTCCCCTCGGCGAGCGCCAGGTAGAAGCGAGGCAGGTCCTCTGGGGGCACCGTGAGATCAGCGTCCAGGATCATCACGACATCCCCGCTGGCCGCCGCGAAGCCTTTCCGAACGGCATCACCTTTGCCGGCGGCTAGCATCGTGACCTTGCCACCCGAAGTTGACTGTAGGTCCGGCGAGGCTGTCTCCACCTGGTCGATCAGCTTGATGTCCTTCTCGGGATGGAGACTCATCTGCTTCAGAATGGCGTCACGCGTGCCATCGGTTGAAGCACCATCAACGAACACGAGCTCCGTGTGCGTGCCCATGTCTGGCAAGCGCTCCACCGCGTCGGCGATGTTGCCAAGCTCATTTCTACAGGGAACGATGACGCTGCAGGAAAGCGACTCCGGCGCGGCCCGCGGACTGGGGCGAGCAACGACCGTATGGACCAGCGCGAGATGGCGCATGGGACCCATGTGGACCAACACATCGTTTGCGAGCGGCGCGATGATCGGAACGCTCTTGGGAAACAAGAGGCCAACGTCAAGCTTCTCAACGTCAAAGTTGCAAACATTGAGCAGATTCGTAATGTCATCTTTGCCAAGCCAATTGAGGTTCGGCTGGGGGCACTTGAGACCGAGCGCTTCCGCGGCCTTGAGCACAGGCTCCCAAACGAAGTTATAGAACGTCATCACGATGCGAGTATTGGGACCGGACTGGTCATGAATACGGCGAAGGAACGCCCAGATATCTGTCAGCTCACCCACCAGATCCGGCATCAGAATGTAATCGTACGCGCGATCGATGCTGACCGTTTCGGGATCCGCCACCCGAAACTCGAGGTGCGGATAGCGCTGCCGGGCTCTCTCTGCGAGGTAGGCGTCACCGGTGACGCCCAGGTTCCCGTTGGGCTGAACGCGGTTGAGCAGATCGCCAGCCTCACAATGGAGGTCGAGCACGGCCGAGCCGGGCCGCACAAGGGAGGCTATCTGCTGCTCCACCCACGCATGGTAGTGGCTATTGCGGCGCCGCCAGTACAAGCGGTTGAGGCGCCTATCCCAGGGAGGAGATGCAGACATAGAATGAGGAATCGTACTGGTCATAGAATCAAGATCACCCGGACAGCGCGCCAGAGCCACATCATGGCAGGCGCGGAGTCCGGAAATCAATGCCACGGACATCCGCGGCCGATATTCTGATAGCTCGAATCCATCTTGCCTGGAGCACTTCTTCAGATCGCCGCGAGCAAAGGCACAAGAGCTCCGTCCGTCCGGATCGCGCCACGCGAATCGACCTGGAAAACCGTACGCGCCCCCTGAATCCGGACTGATCAGGAGCCCAGATTACACACAGGACTTTGGATTGAGCAAACTTGCCAACGGTGAGCCATACAAAGTGCCGCATCTGAACGCAGCTCCGGACCTACTGCAATTGTGATCAGTTAGCCCTGGAGCATGGCCACTCAATACGCTCCTCGTCCGTGAATGACGGCCCAGAGAGTCTGTGCCAGGATCTTGATATCAAGGGCGAGCGAGTAATTATAGATGTAGTAGAGGTCATAATCCGTGTGCCAGTGCATGGGGAGATCTCGGCCCTGCACCTGCCACCAGCCCGTGATACCGGGTCGCACCTCAAGCCGCCGCCGCTGCCAGGGTTGGTACGTGTCCACGATGAAAAGCTGCTCCGGTCTCGGGCCTACCAGGCTCATGTCGCCCTTGAGCACATTAATGAGCTGCGGAAGCTCATCCATGCTTGTCCGACGGATGAACCGACCGAATCCCGTAATGCGTGGGTCATTTGGGGCTTTGTAGACATGCGGACCAGACTTGTCATGGCCAATGGGCGTTGGGGGCGACGCCTCATCTCGCATGCTGCGGAATTTGTACATTGTAAAGACGTCCCCGTGCTGACCGACGCGTGAAGCCCGATACAAGATAGGTCCGGGCGAGCTGAGCTTCACCGCTAGGGCAATCATGGCCATGACGGGGGCAAGGACAACGAGCAGGATGGCGCTCAAGGCAATATCCAACGAGCGTTTCGCGGCTTGTTCCACGGCTTGAATAGCCGGATCTCGCAGGTAGATCATGGGGATACCATCCATGTTCTCCACGCGCGCTTGCGTGGCCGCGTACTCCATGACATCGGGCACCATGCGGACACCGATGCCTGAATTCCTCAGTCGAGCCACCAGCTCCGTGGTCCGTTGACCGCCATTAGGAGGCAGGGCTAGCACAATCTCATGGATGTTGTGCTTTCGTGCACACACCGTGAGGAGGTTGGCGGAGGCGCCTTCGCCCAGGATTGGTTCAGGCTCACGCCAGACATCCGCGACGTCCTCGTCAGGATCGCCCGCTTGAATGAAGCCGATCAGACGTGTTCTTGGAATGCTCCCCCAGCGTGATCGGCGGAGGCTGTGGGCAATTGTGCGCGCCACTGGGCCCGTACCAACGATGGCCACCCGCTGTTCCATCGGTATGGCCCAGCGCACCAAACCGGTGAGGACCACCCGTACGCTTATCAGACCAACGGTGCTGAACACAAAGTAGTAGCCGAATAACAAGCGCGAGACATCGCGAAATGTGAGATAGAGTGCGCCCGCAAAGAGTGCCGCCACGATCATAGAGACTCCAGTGGCACGCAGGCACTGGCTCCTTAGATGAGTTGATCGGTCAATTCGATAGAGCTCGAGCTGAGTTGAGGCTGCGACCCAGATCATGGCAACGATCAACGTCACCGGAGGCTGCAGGCCTTCGGCCGCATTGGGAAGACTCTGTCCCAATGCCACCGTGGCGCGCATACGCTCGGCAAAGGTCAGTGCCACGAGAATGACGACGATGTCGAGAATGCGCGCCGAAAGACCAAAGAAGGCAAGTCCGGAGCGATACGACTCGCCGTGCTCGTCTTCTTCGACGCGCACTCGATTCGTTGATATTGCAGATCGAGCAGTCGATGACAGCAATTCAGGTACTTTCGAATGATGACCGAGTGAGTGCTGCACCGTCTTGTGCGGCCAGCAGCCAATTGTCAGTGTGTCAATGGTAGGAGATGCACTTGGATAGGATCTACGCCACCCACTCAATAGTCAAACGATCTGAACCCGTTCTGGGAGCAATCGGCCATTTGTGACGACGCTGTAATTGCTCAATGAGAGGGATTATGTATATCCAGAGAAAAGTATCGTGGTGCAGACTATTTACGCCGCGCACAAAACGAGAGGCGGATCCGTGTGGCTAACGGACCGCCTCGTTTTTGCGCTTAGGGAACAGCGAGTTGCTACTTCGCGCCGTTCCAGTATGCAAATCCCATGGCATTCCCGGTGCCGGCAATGGAGCGGTAGCAGGGCTGGAAATCCACCAGCGACATCTCAAGGTCTCCATCAGACATAGCCCCGGCCAGGGCAATCCAGTTGCGAATCTCTGAGGTACCGGAGTTGAATCGATCACGTGGCATGTTCATGAGCGCATCGTCGTCCTTCTCGCGGAAGGCGTTCAGTACCATTTCATCCACGTCTTCTTCGACGACGAAGTGGGTCAACCCACCTGATGCGAACACCGCAACGGTCTTATCGCTATCCCACTCGCGAATGGCCTTGCCAATGGACTTCCCCAGCTTATAACTCCGCCGCAGCGTTGGCTGGTTTGGGGGATAAAACGTGTTGATGAACACGGGAACATTTGGGGGCACGTTGTCATGCATGATCCGCCGATAAATGAAGCCATAAGCGTGCGGAATTGAAGCATGCTCATGCCGCCCCTGAGGAAGCTGGTTGAGGTGACTGATGTCAAACTCATCATCAATCAATGTGCTCAACATCTTGGACGCCAACTTCGGCTCGCCGGAAATTTCCATTGGCTCGGGTGGTGAATGTCCCCAATTAGCGATGGCAATGCCCGGCGGCATCTTGGCCAGTTCATCTTCTGTGGGCGCCTGGTTCATGAATGAGTCTCCCCAGTAGACCGCGAAGGCTGGCATATTGGTATCGTGAAAGAGTTCGCGCTGATCATCGCCAATGATCACGCACACGTCCGGCTTGACCCGTTCCACGACTTCCGCAAGCTGGTCTATCGCCTGCTGGCACGCCGTGTGACGCGCCTCCATTTTTTCGGGCGTGATCTCGTTCTCAAGCTTCTCGTCGCGTCGAAGGTCAGTCAGCTCTTCAAAACTGACGTTCTTACCCTTGTACCAGAGCTCTTTGCTCTTCTTATCCGCTTCCACGCGCTGGCCCCACTGTTGCCAGGGAGTGCTCAGCATCGGGCCGTGTGACGTGGCAACGCCCAGAACCAGCTTAGCCATCGCTCAATTCTCCTTGTGTTATGGACACTTCCGCGGTCATCAGCGGAGCGTGAATACAGCGCGTGCACAGCGCGAAGTCCCTTAAGTCATTGTAGCGCTGAGTGAGTATCGAGATGACAGCACTCCGCGTACTCGGTTCGCGGGGTGCTGTCATCGGCTCATCTGGATCGCCTCGTCTACGACCCCATGATGGACGGAGCGAAGACCTCTTCAAGTTTCATGACGCGCGGTGTCAAACCCTGCTCATTGGACCAGCGTGTCACCGTCTCAAGCACCTTTCGATTGGCGGCAATGCCATAGGGGTATGGGTCAATGTCCAGATTGGTCCGGTCTTCAGACGGCAGGAGACCCAGATCCGAATACACACCAGTGAGGGCGAGTTGCCGATCGCGGGTCGCGTTCTTTGCCTTCTCAAAGGCGTCAAACAGGCTCTGGGCTACCCATGGATTCTCCTCAAGAATCGTTCGACGCACTACCACCCCGTGATTAATCGGGAAGAGGCCCGTGCTCTTGTAGAATCGGGCGCCTTCTGCTTCCCTATCTGGGAAGAGGGGCTTGATCAATGGATTTCCGCTGAGCTCCACTCGGCTGCGATCCACGAGGTTGGCGTCTGTGAGATAGAGCAGCGTGGCATCCAGCTCATCGTTTAAAAGCATGGAGCCAATGCTTTTCTCCGCCGGAATGCGGTTGAAGTTCAGCCCTGGCGGCGGCGTAAAGCCCGTGGCGCCGCCGTGGCTGCGCTCGCCCACGCGCTCCATCCACCACTCACAATCCATTGGGTCCACATCAAACTCGTGTTTGAGCGCCCCGCGCGCCCAGAGTGCCGCGGTCTGCTGATATTCCGGAACGCCCACCCGTTTGCCCTTGAGATCTTCAGGTTTCTCAATGCCTTTGTCGGTCCGTACCAGAATCCCGGTATGAAAAAACTGTCGTGAGGTGAAAATGGGCAGCGCCCACCAGGGTGAATTGCCATTTGCCGTTAGCATGAGCAATGACGAGAGCGACATCTCTGAGACGTCGAATTCGGCAAACCGTAGCTGCCGCCAGAAAAGCTCGGAGCCATGCACGGCGGTGCTCCGTAGCTCAATTCCCTCCGGCTCGATGAGTCCATCGAGCACCGGTCGGGTTCGCACATTTGAACCGAACCCAAGACTTATCGGTAGTGGCGCCATTGCTGCTCCTCCGCCATGGTTGTAGGCCTAGTGTACGGCCTGATGAAGTTTGTGGAGACCGCCAGGACGGCAAGAGCCGCCAGGACGGTTGAAGTCCCTGTCCTTGTATCCCTACGCCCTGAGGGGCTTTGCGGGAAAACTACTACTGTAATACTGATTCTTTGAAGTACACGGACTTTTCTGGCAGATCCTCTCCGGTGAACCCAAAGAATCGCGCGGCGTTTCGGCCCAGCACTTGACGCAGGAGGTCGTCGTTGCCAGCCAGAGTCCGCTCCACGGAGTGCACAGACTCCGGAAACTCACAGTCCCAGTGGGCGTAGTCAGATGCATACATGATCTGGTCTTCGCCCACGAAGTCCAGGACGTACGGCAACGTCGCTTCCTCCGGTTCGCAGGTGAAGCTCACCTGGCTGCTCCGAATGATCTCGGAAGGCCTGCGCTGCAGATCCGGCCATTGAGGGCGCAGTTTCTCCTGATGCTCATCCAGGCGCTCCATCCAGAAAGGGAGCCATCCGCAGCCGCCCTCCATGAAACCCACTTTGAGGCTCGGAAAGCGATCAAATACGCCCTCGCCAATCAGGTGCATGAGTGCAATCATCAGCTCAAACGGAAAGGCCGTGATGTGCACATAGCTGTATTTCTCCATCCGCTCCGTGCCCGCGCCCATAACACCCGATACCCCGTACTGACCGTCATGCCCAGTTTGGGGGTGCACTGAGAGCGGCATCTTCAGCTCCTGCGCGGCCTGGTAAATCGGATCAAACCGCCGATCACCGAGGTTGATGCCGTACACATTGGTGGGGAGCATAGCGCTGGCAACGCCCTTCTCGGCGAGAAAGGCAAGCTCTTCCACGGCGCGCGCCGGATCCTGGCAGGGGATGAGGCCCACGCCCTTCAGGCGCTTTGGGTCAGCCGAGCAATAATCAATCAGCCACAGGTTGACCGCGTGACAGATCGCTGCCGCCAGACCTCGATCCTGCAGTCCATTGACGGTTAGAGCGATTGATGTGCCAAAGATGACGGCGGCATCAATGCCCTCTTCGTCCATATCCGGCAGTCGCTTGAGCGGATCACGCATACCCGGGCGAGAGCCCGCAATGTGCGGCGCAAATGGTCCGCTCACACCGGGGCCCAGACCCTCACTCTTTGCCCACACGCGGCCCTCAAGCAGGAGTCGTGGCTGGCCGAGATTGTCTGCGATCCGTCGAGGCGCTCGGCTCACGTACTCATCTGGGAGCCATTGCGCCAGGTCGTCCTCAGGCTCCTGGCAGTGACCGTCCGCGTCAATCACGAGATCAATGGGCATCAAGCGCTCCTTGTGCGGGCAGGCCGAGGATGGCGGACGGAAGTCGGAGGAGACACGTCTATTTCTCCGTCATCCGGCTTCTGTCCTCCGTCTGGCTCAGTGTTCTTGCTGGTCTTCCAGGGTATAGAGCTGCAGGCGGTGACCATCAGGATCTTCAAAGTAAACGCAGTCTGGATCGCCCTGACGCCCATGCACATGAATCCCGTGGGCCTCCAAGGCTGCCTTGACCGTGGCCTTGGTGCCATCGCCCATACGGAGTGCCAGATGATTCACGGCATTACTGACATTCAGCTCTTCGCCATCACGCAGGGCAAATAGGCCGAGCTGGTTATTCCCGGCGCGCAAGAACACCTGCCAGCCTCGATCACGATCGATCTCGAAGCCCAGTATGTCGCAATAAAATCGCTTCGAGCGCTCGACATCGCTGACGTGGAGCACAATGTGGTCAAGCCCGGTCACTGTAACGACAGGTTTGGATTCGATCATTGGGATGCCGTCCTTTCCTTCACCCATGTCGCGGCTGCAGCCGTACAATAACACCCGCCGGCGTCCATATCAACGATCTCACGAGCTTGGGTGCGCCCGAAACCTGTGCACTCCAAATATCGGGCGCGTATTCTCCCAAGTTCTGGGCTCACCCATTAACTTGGGGTGCGATCGAAAAGTGTGCCTGCCCGATCCTTGGAGTCGAGAAGGCAATTCGGACCAGCTTGATTTGGCAGGATAGATCTCGGCGGCCTTCGGCAAACCCCGTCACGGGCAGAGTTTTTGTATCTGAGCTTCCGCCCATCCACTCCTGTCCAGATTACGGGTAAATCGGCTCCCCGCGCTCATCAAGCAGCAAGATTGCGGCCGTCGGACAGTCTTTGGCAATTGCGTAAAGCGACGCTTGATCGATGGTCGCCCCCTCTGGGTCGATCACAGTACTGAGCTTCTCGTGATCAAGCCGGAAGACGCTCGGGGCATTGGCGGCACAGCAGCCAGTCCCAATGCACCGCTTGCGATCTACCGTGACTTTCAGCAATGAAATTTGCATGGCCGTGCCTTTCGGTTGCGTCAGCCCAATTCCTGGGATTGTAGCAGCGTACCGAGCATTTTTCTCAGTAATAGCCGCTGCCTGATGCTGTCCACTCATTGGACAGAAAAGGAGCGGGCCCCGGCGGGTCCGCCAGCACGATCATTCCCAGTCGCGGTGATTTCGGATTCTTGAGCCTCGCGTTCTTCTCGCAGGGTTGGCACGCGCCCTGCTCATAAGAGTCATACCGTCTGGCCCAGCACAGGGAGGTGCGTTATGGTCACTCTTGCAACACCAAGCCGTATCAAAGCGCAGACTGCCGCCGAGCTGGCGATCGCGCAACTGGAAACTCTCTGGCAGAAGCGTGAACGGCTCGTCGCTCGCTTCGCGCCCACGGACACCCGCTATCACCTCGGTCGAGCCAGGCGGGCCATGGACCATGGTCACTATGGGCTGGCCGAGCGCGAAGCTGCGAAGGCCCTGCAACTTGACAACATAAGTCCCTGGCCGCTTGTCGTCCTCGGCCGTAGTGCGCTGGCGCAAGATCGTCCCTGGGATGCGATTCGTGCGTTCTTGATGGCCAGGGAGCGTGCCCCACGCAATCACTATGTGAATGCCTTACTGCGGACAGCCCAGCAACAGGAAAGACTCGCCGGATCCATGAGTGCGAGTGTTAGGTAACAGGAACAAGCCTGTCACGTAACACTCGATGCCACGTCACTCACCGGGTCCGGTTGTAGACATAATCCTCTCGGACGGTTTCGCCGGCGCGCAGCTCCGGGTTGATGGAGGCGCGAGTCTTGTTCACTTCGGAGTGCACGGCCAGAGCTTGCTCATCAGCCCAGTGCTCGAGGATCACGAGCTTGTCAGGTTCCAGAGTACTCTGGAATAGCTCAAACTGGACACAGCCAGGTTCCTTCTGTACGTCCAGACATCGTTCGCGGTAGGCGGCCGCCAGCTCTGAGCCTTTGCCAGGCGCGGCAGTGATATTGATGATGAGTCGAACAGCCATTGAACTTCCTCCGAGCCATTGAGCGCACGTCGGCGCGCGCTGCATGCGCTAGCATACAGCCCAGGGAGGCACAACAATGGCACGTTTACCCGCGATAACTGAACGAAGCCAGGTGGCACCAGAGCATCAGGAGACGTTTGATGCGATTGTGGCGAGCCGCGGGGCGGTGCAAGGGCCGTTCACAATGTTCATGCATCACCCAGATCTCGCCGAGCGCATTGGCCACCTGGGCGCCTACATACGGTTCGAGGGCGAGCTGGATATGCGTGTGCGCGTGCTGGCAGCCATGACCGTTGCGCGTGAATTCGATGCCGTCTATGTCTGGGGGGCCCAGACCTCGGGTGCCCGGCGACTTGGCGTGCCTGAATCCACCATCGATGCTATTCGAGATAAGCATAGTCGTGGCCTACCGCCTGAGGACGCTCAGATCGTGGATGTTGCGCATGATCTTCTCCGCGAGCATCGAATAAGTGATGCTCGGTTCAAGGCCCTGCAGGATCGACTCGGAACGCAAGGGGTGCTGCAGCTCACCAGTACAATCGGCTACTACAGCATGCTGGCAATGTCGGCGAACGCCTGCGAGCTGGAAGCCGGCCAAGATGCCGAGGTGCTAGAAAGTCGCTAGAAAGACTGGCGTTCGTCCAGATGGCCGGGTCGGTTCAAACGGTCATCAGAACACCACTGGTCCGGTGGTGGCTGAATTCCAGCCCGTTCGCGCCTGCACGGGTGCTCCCGCGCAGGCGCGAACAATTGAGCAGCCTGGTGAAAAAGCCGGTGCACGGGACCTCATCATCAGAGACCTTCGTGTCGTCCGGTTCTAACCAACCTGCCATGGGGGCGGGACGACGATATCCTCAAATTCGTCTTTGAGCCAGTTGCGGAG
>JBJXFJ010000374.1:0-9181 GCA_046154735.1 Chloroflexota bacterium
TTCCACCACGCGGACCTCGCCCGCGGCCTCGTGCCCAAGGAGGTGCAACCAATCACGCGGATAGGTGTGCACCAGGTACTTGGCGGTGGTATCAAAGGGGCCGGCCATGGCGCCGCTTAGCGTAGCAAAATACCATGCTGATCTCCACCGAATAGCTGCACTTGTATATGTTCAGATTCCATGGGACGAATGTTCACCGCAGAGACGTGAGCTCTTACCTGCACTTGAGTACGCGTCAGCGTTTCCCGGCCCCACTGGGAGCGCTACCGGGCCGACTATGCCCCCGGGGACGGGAAGCTTTGAACTGCATCCACTGCACTTCATCTATACTGGCACGCATTCGGTGCGGAATCCCGGAGGCTCGACTATGTTAACTCGTGAAGACAATGAAATCCTGACCCAGGTCGGTCCCGGCACTCCCATGGGCGAGCTCATGCGGCAGCACTGGCAGCCGGTACTATTGTCAGCGGAGCTGCCTGAGCGTGATGGATCGCCGTTGCGCGTGCGCCATCTGAGCGAGGATCTGGTGGCTTTTCGCGACTCCGACGGCGCCGTGGGACTGGTGGCGGAGAACTGTCCGCATCGCGGCGCATCCCTATTCTTTGGACGCAATGAGGAAGCGGGCCTACGCTGTGTGTACCACGGATGGAAATTTGATGCTTCCGGCGCCTGCGTGGACATGCCGAACGAGCCGCCGGAGAGCAATTTCAGGCACAAGGTCAAGATCATGGCCTACCCCTGCGTGGAGCGGGGGGGAGTCATCTGGACATACATGGGGCGTGCGGCCGAGCCACCTAAGCTGCCGGATCTAGAATGGAATCTGGTCCCAGAGAGCCAGGTCTATCTGAGCAAGCGCGTGGCCCAGAACAACTACATGCAGTCGCTGGAAGGAGAGATCGACTCGAGCCACTCCGGCTTTCTGCATTCGCTCATCGAAGAAGAGGCCAATTACGACTCGATGAGCGCGCACCGCCGTCCCAACCCCACGCCCGATAGCATGGGCATGTATTACAAGATGAAGGATCGGCATCCGCATTTTGAGACGCTGCACACGGACTACGGAGTCATGATCGGCGCGCGACGCCGAGCCGAGGAGGACTCCTGGTATTGGCGCATCACTCAGTTCTTGATGCCGTTCTACACCATCATCCCGCCATACGGACAGGACCC
Source organism: Chloroflexota bacterium (assembly GCA_046154735.1). GTDB lineage: Bacteria > Chloroflexota > UBA6077 > UBA6077 > JACCZL01 > CAVXYC01. The sequence continues at coordinate 1,171 of JBJXFJ010000374.1, forward strand.
TTCCTTCAGCGGCCACGCCTGGCTACCTATGGATGACCACCACGTGATCTGTATGTGCTTCACCTACCACCCCACCAAACCGCTCACCGAGCAGCACCTCCACAACCTTCGCAACGGTCGCGAGGGATTGCAGGGCCTCCACCCTACCGTGGATGCGTTCCTACCCTCCACGAGTCGCCCCGCAGGTGCCTGGTGGCCCAGGATCAATCGCGATAACGACTTCATGCAGGATTGGGAACGCCAGAAGCACGTGGCTTTCTCCGGCCTGCCGGGTACCTGGCCGCAGGACAGCGGTTGCCAGGAGACCATGGGACCCATTTATGACCGCACCCGTGAGCGGCTGGGCACCAGCGATACAGGCATCATTCAAGTACGCCGCCGCCTCATTCAGGCAGCCAGAGAGCTTCGTGAGACGGGCCAGCCCCCGCGCGAACCCCAAAATCCCCAGATGTACGGTATCCGCTCCGCCGCTGTGGTCCTACCCCGCAAAGAGCACTGGGTAGAAGCGGCCGCCGAGTATCTCAAAGCCACACCCGGCGTAAACTTCGCCGCGGCCTGACACGGCAAGGAAGCGTTCTGAAGTGCGGCGAGGATCATTCGTCCCGCGTGGTCAGCCTCGCCGCACCACAAGCAACTTGATTGCCTGACCATGCGGCTGCGGCGTTAGGGGCTCGGGCCCATGTACCTTGAGCCCTGCCCGCTGCGCATAGCCGGGAAACGGCTCCGCGGCACCTCGTCCCGGGTCCGCAATCCAGGCTTCTCCGTCAGCCTTCAGCCGGGGGCCGAGGAACCTGGCCACGGCCGGGGCATTCCGCCATTCATAGAGCACGTCCGCACCAAGAATCAGATCGAATGGTCCACACGGCGGCGGCTCACGCCAATCACCCACCAGCAGCTCCGGTGCTTCGGTCATCCAAGTCTGTTCCCGTACGCTCAAAGCCACGATCTCAAGCGCGCGCGGTTCCCAGTCAAAGAACGTGACACGGGCGCCGCGACGGGCCGCCGCGAAGCCGCAGGGGCCAAGCCCACAGCCCAGATCAAGCACTGTCAGTCCGTCCAATCGCGGACCCGATAGCACGTGCTCCACCAGTGATTCAGCGGACGCCCAAATCGTGCCAAAGTAGGGCATGCGCTCATCGCCGTCATCGAACTCTTGCTGAGTCATGGCATCCAGGGGCGCATCCGGGTTCTCGAGCACCCAGATTCCTACGGCGCGATCCTCATCCGTGGATTCCGGGGTAGAGAATACCCGCCAGACAAGCTGGAACCCCGCGGAAACCGGGCCAAGCTTTGCGAGAGGCATTTAGCTCGGAGCGGAAACGGCCTGCTCGTACTTCTGACCGAGCGCCTCTTCCCAGCGCAGATACTGCACCATATCCGCGTAGCTGCGTTCTGTTCCAGCGGGAACAACATCCGTCGGTGGGTCCATGATGCCGGTGAGCCCTTGCTCCACAGCCAGGCCGGCTGCTTGCCAGGCCTTCATGCCCCCGGCCAATGCCCCCACGCGCCGGTAGCCAAGTTTGGCCAGGGTGAGCGCGGCAAGCAGCGAGCTCCGACCGGAGACATCCGTTATCACCAGAGGCGCATCCAGATCCTCCGCAATATCCACAACGTTCAGCTCCAGCCAGCTGCGGGAGAGCCAGCGAGCTCCAGGGATGTGGCCGGCCGAGAACTCCCGACTGGTGTCCACAAAAATCATCTGGAGATCGGGATTTGAGGCCAGGGCATTGGCCAATGAGCCCGGGTCAATCGTGGGCACCATGCGCTCCGCCTCGTCCAGACCAAAGGGGCGCGCTTCAGCCGATCCACCTTCCAGGTCATGCCCGGCGGCCGCCCAGGCATCGGTCCCGCCATCCACCGCATACACTCGACGGAAGCCCATCTGACGGTACCACGACGCGGTCACAAATGAACGGGTTACGCTGTCACAGCTAAACACCACATGCGCGGAACGGATTGCCACGGTATCATCCACGCGCTGCACCGCCTGCCCCCCCGGCACCCACGTGAAGCCGGGAATATGGCCGGTCTCAAACTCTTCTTGTGACCGCACGTCAATGAAGTACATCACCCGGTCGGCTCTGCTCATGAGATCGCGCAGGCCATCCACGGACAGCGCGCGAACACCATCTTCTTGGGCAACACGCCGCGCGAAGGCTTCTGCTCGGGCGCGGCCTTCCGGTGACGGATCCCCAAGATTGAGTCGCTGAGCGCCGCGCTCAAGCTCCAGACCGGCCAGCGACCATCCAGACGTACCATTGCGTAGGCCCACCACGTGCTCTAAACCCATGCGTTGAAGGGTGCGAGTGCCAATGATACTGCGTGTGCGACCCGCGCAGTTGACGACCACCTGGGCGTTCGGGCGCTCCGCGACGATATCGGCAATTCGGAGGGGAAGCTCCGCGCCGGGAACACTCTGCCCCCCGGGTATACATGCACGCTGGAACTCCTCCGGCGTGCGGGTATCGAGGATCACCAGGTCCTCACCGCGATCCAGCTTCTCTTTGAGATCTGTAGCGCTAATGGAAGGCACATGGTGGCGAACCTCCACCATCTCACCAAAATCTTTGCTGGGGACGTTCATCCCCCACTCCGTTGGGTACCCCTCGCTGGCCCAGCGATTGATGCCGCCGGTCAAAATATCCAGGAACCCGTAACCCATGGCTGAGAGAGTTTCGCCGGCCAGCAGAGCCCGACGCCCATCGTCATCGTAAAGCACCACGGGAACGTGGCGAGTGGGCACCAATCTGTCTATCGTCTGCTCCAGGAGCCGCCTGGGCACTGAGCTGGCGCCCGGAATGTGCGCGGCGTTGTACTCTCCGTGCTCACGCACGTCGATGAGGGCCATGGGCGTGCCCGCCTCCATGCGCCGCCGCAGCTCAGCAGGAATCAGGGTTGGCCCGGTGGGCGGGCCAAGCATGGAGCACGCATCAAGCTCAAAATGTTCGTCTGCGCTTACCGTCACTCGTGCCCCCTCAGCAATTGTCGAACTTCCCACTGGCCCATCGTTTCACCGCGCCAGTATTGAGATCATACGCGTAGCGCGGCAGCCCCACGAGATCATGGCCATAGACATGGACTTCCACCGTGACTCGGTCGCTCGGATTGCGCATCTCATGAATCTCGTCTTCGAACGGAATGAGGAGAGAGACTTCTCCAGATTTCAACACGTGAGGCTCCACGGGCTCAAGCTGAGCGAAATCCTCCCGCGAGCGATCATCAAGCCGGCGAAAGCGAGTTTCATGGATCCTGTTGCTCATCACACCGATCATGCCCCAGGTTTGATGGTCGTGAGGCGCGGCGTAGTCGCCTGGCCCCCAGACCACGGAGCTTACAAAAAGGCCGGGTGATCGATGCAGCGCGTAACTGCCGTGGTTCGGCCGGCTCCCCTTGCCGGATGGCACACGAAGCGGCTCAGGAATCGATTCCGGATCCTGGATCAACCTCTCCAGATAGTCCGAGCCCTTTGCAAAGAGTGCCTCTGGCGCTGGATTCGTGGCAACGAGCGCCGACATATCGACCACAAATTGATCGAGCGAATAGCGTGTCAGTGACATCATCGTGCTCCAGAAAGGAAGGGCTGGGCTTCAGCTCAGCCGCCTATTGAACGGCCCTCTTGAGTGGCTCCTGATAGGTGCTCAGCGCCTCAAACGACTTCAGCTTCAGCGCCTGAAAGTCTTGGCCGGGGATACCCAGTAGATCCGCCGCGACGCCCGCCTGGTTTGCCCAGGTAAGAAACTCAGGATCACGCACGGCAGTCAGCAGTGCCGATTCCAGCACCGCCACACGATCCGCCGGCGTGTTTGGCATGGTTGTGATGCCGTAAACAAAGGTAGCCAGTGCCGATTCCATCACTTCCGCATTGGGCACATTGAGCTCTCGTGCCGTGGGCGTGGTGGGGATCAGCGGATTGCGCTGTGGCTCCAGCACAAAGATCGGCCGCAGATCGCCGGCTTCCAGAAAGCGTGCCCACGAGGTAATTGGCGAGGCAAACACCAGGTCCGTGTCCCCGCGAATGACTGACGGAGCGATATCCGCGCTACCTTGAAACCCGCCCACGTGGACCGCGTTCTTCAGGCCGAGGCCTTCAATCAGCACCACATGCTGCAAGAGGTGCCCGCCAATGCCCTCGTTTCCGAAGCGCAGTCGCTGGCCGGCCTTGTCGGCCGCTATGATCTCATCCACGGTGGTAAATGGCGAATCCTTGCGAACCAGCAACGCAAACGGGGACTTGCGCACGCCCATAAGCGACGTCCACCGGCGCAGGTCAAATCCTTCCGCCGGGTCAACGAACGTGCTCACAAAGAGCGGTGGCTCACTGAAATACCCGAGCGTATAGCCATCCGCCGGTAGCGCCTGGAACTGGCGAGCAGCCAACCGTTGTCCACCACCGGGTACATTCTTCACCACTACCGGTTGTCCGAGGACCTTTTGCAGGGGCACGGCAAGTTGGCGGGCAACTGTGTCAAAACCGCCACCGGGTCCAAAAGGAACAATGATGTCAAGCGGCTTTGTTGGAAAATCCGCTAATTTGGCCACCGGCTTCGGTGCGGGTCCAAGAGCCGCGGGAACCGAAGCCTGAGCAGCGGGCGAAGCCGCTGGTGATGCGGCCGGCGATGCCGCTGGCTTGGCCGCGGGTGAAGCCACAGGGCCCGCTCCCGGCGACGCGGGCGCGCTGGTGGCCGCGGGTTTAGCCGGAGCTGCCGTGGGACTCGGAGCGGAGGGCGCACAGGCCACAAGGAGCAGCGCGCAGGATAAAGCACCAAACATTCCAAAACGAATCCACTGCGAGGGACGAACCATGCAACTGCCTCCGAGTCTACGCGCCATCAACGATAGCATCCTGGCATCGCTGACTGCACCGGGGACCATGCGAGCGAACGAGGTCCTCGGTCGATCCAAAATAATCAGCCCTTGATGAAACATCGGGCCAGTTAGGTGAGACTCTCAGCAGAGCCGTCCGCCCCGTCAGTTCAAATTTCGCAATCGTTATTATTCACGCCTTGGCGGCGGTGCCGCTCCGCACCCACCATTCTACCCATACCTCCATCGTCCGTCCTTCACGTTTTCATAGAAGCAGCCGAGGGATAGTAGTGGTGGTTATGTGATCGCAGCACCGCGTACGTACCTTTTCCGAGCCGTCGGATCTCAGCCCATGCAGCGCCTGAAGGCCCTTGGGCCAGCGCTTGCTGAGGCCCGCGGCGCGTATTTGGTGCTGGCCCTCGGCGCGTACGTTGTGCTCAGCCTGCTCTGGCAAATTTATCGCTGGGGTGGTGATGAGTACAAGACGCTCATCGGGAACGCCCTGATCTTGCCCCTGAATGCCTGGGCAGCGCTCCGGGCATATCGCACCGCGCATTCCACCGCGCTGCCGGCGGCGTCGCGGAAGGCCTGGCACATCGTCACGTGCGCCTTCGTCGCGTACTTCTCCGGGCATTCATTGTATTTCGTTCTTGAATCTCTCCTTCACGTGGAGCCATTTCCATCGGTGGCGGACGTGGGATTCTTGTCGTTCTATCCGCTCATGCTCTGGGGACTCCTCAGCTTTCCGCTGGTCATGAAGACGCGCGAAGAGCGATCCAGATTCTGGCTTGACGCCGCCATTGTCAGTGTGGGCGGGGGCATGGTGCTCTGGCACTTCATTCTTCGTCCCACAGCCACCGCGGAAGGCGCCGATCCGCTCACCACCGCCCTGGGCATCGGCTATGTTGTTGGCGACCTCGTGCTCATGCTCGGAATCGCGACCATCCTCCTGAGGAGAACAGATTCAGCAACCCAGCTCGTGATGCATCTCATGGCCTTGGGTCTACTGTGCATCTGCGTGGCGGATATGGCATTTGCCTACTTGACGCTGACCCACGCGTATCAGGGCGGCGATTGGCCTGATGCCTTTTGGATTATTGGTATCTACCTTCTGGGCGTATCCGCCCAGTATCAGCACTGGCGTGCCGAGCATGCGCCTTTGGCCAACGTCGAAGAGGGCGATCAAACTTCGCCCTTTGCCTGGTTGCCATATCTGATGATCGTCCTTGGCTATGGCCTTCTGGTCTGGGTAGCGAGAACGGAACTGGGCAATCCGATCTGGGAGCTTATTCTGGGTGCGGTGATGCTTACAGCCCTGGTCATGGCTCGGCAAGTGGCTTCCGCCCGAGAAAACAGTCAACTCCTGGCCGAGATCACCCAGCAGCGGAGCGAGGCTCGCTTTCGCTCGCTCGTCCAGAATCTCTCAGATATGATCGCGGTGTGTGATACGTCAGGCACGCTCGCCTACGGGTCACCATCATTGCTGCGCGCAATCGGATGGGAATCGCAGCCCTGCGCCGACATCTCCTTGCTCTCAGCCGTACATCCACTTGACGAACATCTCGTCCACGCGTACCTGCGGGACGTTTCACAACAAGCCGGCGTTTCCTCACCGATCGAATTCCGCCTGATTAGCGGGGGTGAGCAGTGGATTAACGTGGAGACTATTGCCAGCAACCTGATTGACGACGAGAACGTTGGCGGCATTGTGCTCAATATCCGGGACATCTCTGAACGCAAGGTTCTGGAGAATCAGCTTACACATCAGGCATTTCACGATACGCTCACTGGTCTGGCCAACCGAGCGCTCTTCCATGACCGTGTTGAGCACGCGCTCGCCCGGAATGCTCGCTCCCTGCACGCGCCGGCGGTGCTTTTCCTCGACGTTGATGATTTCAAGACCGTCAATGACAGCTTGGGCCATGCCGAGGGTGACCGAATGCTCCTGACAATCTCCGATCGCTTGCGAAGCTGCTTGCGCGCGGGCGACACGGCGGCACGCATTGGTGGCGACGAGTTTGCAGTGCTCCTGGAGGATGTACGCAGCCTGGATGACGCAACCCAGATCGCTGCGCGCATCAGTGAGGTTGTACGCGACCCGATTCACGTCCAGGGGCGTGAGGTGACCGTCCAGACCAGTATTGGCATTGCCATACGCAGTTCATTCAGCGAAGTCGCGGATGACCTCATGCGTAACGCAGACGTGGCGCTCTACAGTGTGAAATCACGCGGGAAGAACCACGTTGGCGTGTTCGCACCCGAAATGCATGACCTGCTGGTCAATCGACTCTCGGTGCGCTCAGACCTCCAAGGAGCCGTGGAGCGCGGCGAGTTTCGGTTGCATTACCAGCCAATCGTATCGCTGGACACCGAGGAGCTGGTGGGCGTGGAGGCGCTGGTCCGCTGGCAGCATCCCGTGCGTGGCATGATACCCCCGGCTGAGTTCATTTCCCTTGCCGAAGAGACTGGGCAGATCGTGGATATCGGCCGCTGGGTGCTCCTTGAGGCATGCCGCCAGACCAAAGAATGGCATGATCAACTCCCCAGTGACGGCCGCGCACCGCTCTTCGTCAGCGTCAATCTCTCATCCCGACAGCTTGAGCACGCGGACCTTGTGGACCACGTAGCAGAGGCACTCTTGCGGTCACGGCTCGATCCCGCGTACCTCACGCTGGAGATCACGGAGTCGCTCCTAATGCAGCACACCGAGGTGAACATCCGCAAGATCAGGGAGTTGAGCGATCTTGGCCTCCCCATGGCCGTGGATGACTTTGGCACGGGATATTCATCGCTCAGCTATTTGCGGCGCTTCCCAGTGAAAGTCTTGAAGGTCGACAAATCCTTTGTGGACGGAATCGAGGATGATCCGGAAGCTGAGACGCTGGTGCGCGCCATTATCAGCCTTGGCCATGCCCTCAATCTGCACATTGTGGCCGAGGGGGTCGAGCAGCCCGGGCAGCTTGAGCGGCTCCGCGCCATGGGCTGTGACAAGGGCCAAGGATACCTCTTTGGCAAGCCGCTGCCCGCGGAGGAGCTCACACACCGCCTCTCCAGCCTCCTCCCAAACCTCGCTCGACGTTTCGGTGTCGAGCTCGCGGCGTGACGAGTAACGAGTGATGGGTAATGAGTGCCGAGCATCGCCACCCATCACCCATCACCCATCACCCATCACTCAGCACTCATCACTCATCACTCATCACTCATCACT
>JBJXFJ010000392.1:0-16871 GCA_046154735.1 Chloroflexota bacterium
AAGCGATCATCAGACGCCACGTGGCGACGCATGAAGGCAGTAATCCAACCGGTTACCGCGGCATGCGCCTCTGCAGGGGTCAGATCATCCGGACCACAGCCACCGAAAATCCGTCCGCACAGATCCGTAAAAGAAAGATGCCCGGCGCCGCGCAGCACCACCAGCCAGTGCTCGCCCCCACCCACTGTGAGCGCGGCGGAAAGCTGCCGTTCTTGCTCAATGCGAGTGAGCCGGTCCAGATCACCGGCCAGGAGAAGCGTGGGCGTGGTGATACCCTCAGCCGTTGCCAGCAACTCTGCAAACACGCCCGGGGCCATGGGCGCGGCCGCCTTGAAGCGTGGATCCCGGGTGAGCACCTGAAGCGCGGTCCAGCCTCCAAACGAATGGCCCAGCACCCCCACCCTACGGCCGTCTAACAGCTCACCAAGCACCGGATCGCCACCCGTGGAAAGGGTGAGCACGTTGTCCAGCGCTGCGATGACATCACCAGGTCGATTCTGAGCTGAATCGAGAAATGCCGCGCGCGTTGGCTCGTTCACGGGCAAGCAAGCCGCGGGACAATCCTTCCCCGTATTGCCCGGGTGCGATGGCGCGATGACCACAAACCCATGACTGGCGAGATGCGCGGTAAGGTAAGTGGATTGCCATGGGGCGCCACCACTCCCGTGTGAGAATAGGAGCACGGGAAACGGAGCCGTGTCACGCGCGGGCGGGGCATCCAACCCACCACCGAATCGCGAGGCTTGCGCTGCCTGGAAAGCCCGGGATGTTGGGTACCAGATGAGCATCTCAATCGTTCGGTCGAGACTGGTGGTAGATGACGACCGGGTGAAGGACCGCTCTACGAGGCCAACCCCATACGGTCCGACAGCGGCCGGTTCAGCTACGGCGAGCTGAGCAGAAGCGTGACGGGGCTCCGGCAGAAGAGCCATGACAAACCACAGGATCACCGTGGTGATCTGCAGCCGCCGCGCGCAATCCACAGTGAACAACTGAATAGCCGTGTGCTAGATTCTCCCGGCCATCTGGCGAGCCAGCCAGGCCGCGGATTCGGCCGTGGCCCCTTCAGTTCCGCCCATACCCCAGGTATAGAGCAGGACCACCGCATTCGCCTGCCGGAACACAATACGCATGTGCATGAGCGGCTCCTCCTGCACGCACGTATTCTGACAGTTGCCCTTGGCCGTGGATTCATCGCCAATCGTGCCCGTATCCGGGAAGAACTCTGGCCCCATGGGCTCAGTGGCTTCAGGAAATCCCTGGTCTGAAAGATCGCGATAGAGCCGTTGCGCGGTCGCAATGTCATTGGTCACGGTCACTCGGCTCATGATGCTCACCCAGCCGCTGCGCATGCCACGGAATGTGCGCGGTCGCTCATAGCGCATCTCTACCCACTGACTGTCAGGGAGGCTTCCATCACGCGCATACTCTTGCTTCGCCTCACGCCCAACCTCATCGATTCGTAAGATAATGTCGTGCGGCCTGGCACCGGTCAGACCCGGACCGCTGGGTGGAGCCGTCACCTGCTTCCCATCTCCAGCACCGTCAGCCTCCAGCCGATAGACCAATGTGTAAGGCAACACGCTGCTGGCATCCCCCTGCGCTGACTCGATGCGAATGACGTACGTCCGAGCCACCTGATTCTTATAGCGAATCTGACGGGGAGCGGAACCTTCACCGCTGGGTCGCACAATCACCGTGCCGTCAATGGTCTGGAGGCTCATGCGGAAGTCTCCCGGCGGAACCATGTCGATCCGCAGATTAGCGCCTTCCCCAAGCTCCAGCGCATAGAGATCCACATCGCCAAAACTCTCGATGAATCCCTCCACCTGCGTGTCAGGCGACAGGCGGCAGGCGGCAGGCGGACTATCGTTTGGCTCCGCGCAGAGATCCGCGTGGCCGATGATCGCATTGAAATGGCTGTGAGCAATGAGCGCCAACGTACACAGAAGTGGAGCAGCGCGAGACACGACCAATGACCGCGTCATGAATCCCCCATTCCACTGAAACGCTTGCCGTTCTCACGCCAGGTCTCCCAACCGGCCACTCGTCCCGCGGACAGCATCTCCTGATGCTCGGCCCGTGCCTGGTCCAGGAGGTCGGGCTGGGACAACAGGTCAACCACGGTCATTGCCAGCGATTTCGCCGCGTCCACCACGGCCTGATCACCGGCGGCTGAGCAGGACGCCTCAGTCATCTCGATCGAGTGGCCGCTGATAGAATCCGGGCCAATCGCAAAATACGCGTGAATCGCCGGCATCACCTGGCTGATATCACCCATGTCGGTGGAGCCCATCCGCTCCATGGGTGACGGCTCAATCACCTCGAGCCCCAGCGCCTGCATATTCTGGCCGCAGAGGCTGGCAATGGTTGGGTTTGGCACCATGTTGTCGTAACCACGCCGCTCAGCCCACTCAAGCCGCGCGCCCGTGAGCATCGCGGCGCCATCGGCCACCTCACGCAGCATGGCCACAAGCTGGCTCTGGTATGCCCGTCGGCGAGCGCGGATACTGAACACCGCCGAGGCCCGCGCTGGAATGATGTTGACTGCATCACCACCATGGGTGATGATCCCGTGGACGCGGGCATCATGGCGCATATGCAATCGCCGAGCGTTAATTCCATTAAAGGTCTGAATCACTGCGTCTAGCGCGTTAATGCCCTTGTCTGGGGAGCCGGCAGCATGGGCCGCCTTGCCATGGAAGGTGATATCCACGCGGCTGTTGGCCAGAGAGCCGCGATTCACCATATATCGGGTGGACGGGTGCATCATGATGGCTGCGTCCACCCCTTCAAAGACGCCGGCATCCGCGAGGAGAATCTTGCCGCCGCCGCCTTCTTCGGCGGGCGTGCCGATGATCTGAATGCGGCCGGCAAACGGCGTATCCGACCGGCGCAGCGCCCAGCCTGCCCCCAGAGCACTGGTGGCAATAATGTTATGCCCGCAGCCGTGACCGATCCCCGGCAGCGCGTCGTACTCAGCCAGGATGGCAATCGTCGGTCCCGGTTGGCCACCTTCAATAGTGGCACGAAAGGCCGTTTCCAGCCCACCCACGCTGCGCTCCACGGTATAGCCGACGGCGCTCAGCGCGTCGGCCAGGCGAGCCGCGGCACGATGCTCATCAAAGGCCAGCTCGGGCTCATTGTGAATGGCATGGCTGGTCCCCACGAGGTCGTGACGCAAGTCGTCCACCACCGAAGCGACGCGCTCCTTCCACTGACTACCCACGTCGCTCATGACCCCAGCCTCCGAGAGAGTTCCATCCGCCCACCAAACAGAAGGTGCGCTGGATTGTACTGTAGGCGTCCGCGACATCGAGTTTCAACATCGCCTTTTCATCGGCGGCAACAATCGGGAACGATACAATTGGAGGAAGGCGAGGGCCTTGAAGAAGTCGTGGACGGTACTCGCGGATAGACAGTTAGGAGGCCGGCATCATGCACACCGATAACCGGTTCAACGTAATCACAGCGATCGCGGCGCTCATGCTGATCATGGCAGCGTGTGTGCCCACTACGCCCTCACCGACCTCGGCACCTGCACAACCGGCCGCTCAGCCCACCGCGGCAACCGCCGGACAGCCAGCGGAACGGGCGCCCGCCGTGTCCACCGGCCCCAGGCGAGGCGGAACCCTGCGCATTGGTCTCTCCCAGGAGCCGATTGTGCTCAATCCAATCATGGGCAGCCAGACGGTCAATTCAATCGTAAGCACAAATATGCTGGAGGGCCTTCTGTACGTGGGCGCGGATGGCGCCTATCACCCGGGCATCGCCGCGGAGGTTCCCTCGCCGGCCAATGGGGGTGTCTCAGCCGATGGACTCACCATTACTTGGAAGCTCAAGCCGGGCGTACTGTGGTCGGATGGAAAGCCCGTCACCAGTGAAGACGTGGTCTTCACCTACCGCGTCTTTACCGAGCCGCAAAATCCGATTCCGATTCGCGTTGGTTACTCTGAAATTGAGTCCGTGACGGCTCCGGACTCGCAGACCGTGGTGGTGAAGTACAAGCGTTTGTACGCGCCGTTCCGGGAGCACCTCTCACCGGTGCTTCCAGCGCACGTGCTGGGTGGCAACCCGCTGATTGATAAGCTCGATTTCAACCGTGCACCGGTGGGCACGGGCCCGTTCCGCTTTGTGAACTGGGCATCCGGTGACAGTATCACTCTGGAGCGGAATCCTCACTTCAGGGACGCCGGCAAGCCCTATCTGGACTCGGTGATTTTCAAGATTGTGCCAAGTCGCGAGGCGGCCATTCAGGCATATAAGGTCGGCGAGATTGACATCCTCTGGAACCTCGCCGAGTCAAATATTCCGGAGTTCGAAGCCATAGCGGACTCGGTGATCCAGCCTAAGCCAAGCCCTCGGGTGGAGCGGCTGATTCTGAACGCATCCTGCCCCAGCGGTCCCCAGCAAGGCGACCCGGCCTGCCCGCATCCCGTGCTCGGCGATCTCAAGGTACGACAGGCGATTGAGCTGGCCATTGACAAGCAGGCCATTGTGGACAAGCTGCTCTTTGGCAAGACCACGGTGGCCACCTCCGTCATTCCGCTCGGCTGGTTTGCACCGACGTTGCAGTCCGTGGCCCAGAATCCAGCCCGCGCCAAGCAGCTCATGGATGACGCGGGTTGGCAAACCGGCGCGGACGGGGTCCGCCTGAAGAACGGCGTCCGCGCAAGCCTTGAGTTCGGCACAACCACCGGGGATCGGCTCCGCGAGCAAACGCAGCAGGTGATCCAGGAGCAGCTCCGCGACATTGGCATTGCGGTGGAGATCAAAAACTCGCCATCTGCCGTGTTGTTGGGCGGGTGGCAGGATAGCGCTCCGCGGGCTCGCGGCAATTTTGACATGCTCATGTGGACCACGAATGTGGACGGTCTGGAGCCGCAGGCCCATCTGGACAGCTACTTCCGGAGCGGACAGATTCCCACTGAGCAAGCCCGAAGTGGACGGAACTATCACCGCATCACGAATCCCCTGATTGACGAGTCGCTCGCTCGAGGCGGCGGAACGCTGGATGAGGCTCAGCGCAGAGCCGCCTACGAGACAGTGGCTGAGCAGGTGAACGCGGACAAAGGCCATATCGTACTCTTCAACCGACTACTCATCGACGCGTACAAAAAGCACGTCAAAGGCTGGGAGGCCAACGTGTACGACAACAACCTCGCCTGGGACTCCGAGAGCTGGTGGGTGGACCGCTGACGCGGAGTGTATGAGTGAAGGGTGAAGCACCAGCACCTCCCTACTACACTCTACACTCTACACTCTTCACTTCGTTCGATATGCTTCGTTATCTCGCTCAACGCTTGCTAGAGTCGGTACCGTTACTGTTCTTGATCACGGTGGCGGTCTTTGTCGTGCTGCAGATTCTGCCAGCGGGGCCGCTTTCCGTATATGAGAACGACCCGGCGCTCTCCGCCGAGGACCTGCGCCGTCTAGAAGAGCGCTTTGGCCTCCATGAGCCGATTCCCGTGCGGTATTTTCGTTGGCTGGGCGCCATCATGCAGGGCGATCTTGGTTACTCACTGGTCACTCAGCAGCCGGTCATCACCATGATCTCGGACCGACTGCTCAATACTCTGTATCTCATGAGCGTGGCACTTCTGGTGACGCTGCTCATTGCCCTGCCCATCGGCATTATCTCGGCCGTCCGGCAGTACTCCTGGCTTGATCATCTGAGCACCACGTTCAGTTTCGTCGGCTTCTCCGTACCGCCATTCTGGAGCGGCCTCATGCTGATCATTCTTTTTTCGGTGAAGTTTCGGGAGTGGGGTCTGCCATCCCTGCCAGCCAGTGGCATGACCACCCTGGGCGGCGATGGTGGGCTGCCTGACCGGCTGGCTCATCTGATTCTCCCGGTTACGGTTCTGGCGCTCTTCAACGCGGCGCAATACTCGCGATTTGTCCGATCCAGCATGCTGGAGGTGATCCGCCAGGACTACATCCGCACCGCCCGGGCTAAGGGATTGAGTGATCGGATCGTGCTCTGGGGGCACGCGCTCAAGAATGCATCACTACCGGTTGTCACAATGATCACCCTGGATCTGCCCGGGCTGTTCTCGGGCGCCGTGGTAACGGAGAGCATCTTTGCCTGGCCGGGCATGGGCCGCTTGTTCCTGGACTCAGCCTTCCGATTTGATTACGCCGTGCTCATGGGCGTGGTGACGATCTCGGCCGCTCTGGTGATTGCTTCCAACCTGCTGGCGGATTTGCTGTACGCCTGGCTGGACCCCAGAATTCGCCTCTCATGACGGTCACCTCTGAGCGACCCACGGCCGTGGCTCAACGAGCTAGCACTCCCACTCGTGAAGCACGCTCGCAGTGGTCGCTGGCCTGGCAGCAGTTTCGGCGGCACCATCTGGCCGTGATGGGCGCGGGGGTGTTTCTGGGACTGAGCATCCTGGCGCTGTTGGCGCCGCTCTCGCCGTATGATCCCAATCGCACCAGTCTGCTTTCCCGATTTGAGGCGCCCAGCCTAATGCATCCCTTTGGCACAGACGATCTCGGCCGAGATGAGCTCACGCGCGTGCTTATTGGCGGCCGCGTTTCACTCGCTGTGGGCGTGCTCGCGATGCTCGTCTCGATCTCAGTTGGCACGCTGATCGGCGCTCTGGCCGGTTATTTTGGTGGGCCCACAGACAGCGTGCTCATGCGCCTGACGGAAATGTTCATCGCGTTCCCGCCGCTTTTCATTTTGATTCTTCTGGCAGCGCTCTTCGGAACGAGCTTCTGGACCATTGTTCTGGTCATTGGCCTGCTCCGCTGGATGCCCGTGGCGCGCCTGGTCCGCTCATCGTTTCTGCAGCTCCGGGAGCAGGATTTCGTCCTGGCAGCGCGCACGTTGGGCGCCAGCACGGTCACGCTCATGTGGCGCCATATTCTGCCCAACGCGCTCAGCCCAATCATCGTGGCCGCCACGCTGGGCGTGGCTGGCGCCATCTTGACCGAATCCACACTCTCATTCCTGGGCCTGGGTATCCAGCTCCCCACGGCCACCTGGGGCAACATGTTGCGCGCCGCTCAGAATGACATGGCCACCGCCCCGTGGTTAGCATTCTTCCCAGGCTTCTTTATCTTCATCACGATCTTAGCCATCAACTACTTGGGCGATGGCCTGCGCGATGCGCTGGACCCACGGCGAGTTTAGAGCCGTGGATGTTGGGTAACGATTGTCATGGGAGAATCGGCGGCAGGCGCGAGAGAGGAGGAGAAAGCACTCGGCTACACGTCTGCGCCCGGCGGCGGGAAGGAGAAGTCGAGGGTAAATGGGTTGAGAAATCGTACGTTGTCGAGATAGCTCCCGTGCGAAAAGTCTTCACTGATAACCAGCGGGACGTGATTCATCTTCGCCGTCGCCCAGATGAGGCTATCCCAGTATGGCAACTGAAATCGTTCACAGCCCCGCAGCGCTTCCGAGACGATATCGGTAGTAAGGTGATACACGGGCCAGGAGCGCAGGTATTCGTTCACTGAGCGAGACGCGTCCGCCGGAGCAACCCGCGGTTGGATCTTCCGCACCAGCGCCCAATACATCTCCCCCAGCACTTGCACACTGATCGCCGCGCCACGCCGATGCGACGTGTCAACGATCTGACTGGCTCGGTCCTGTTTGTAGCGGTCCGAAGGATCGTACTGGTAGACGAGGATGTTCGTGTCAATCAATGCTATCGTGGTCTGATCGGTCATAAAGATCCTCGCGCTGCCATGTTCGATCCACCTGTGGAGCTCGAATCATCCGGCGAGCTTCAATGAACGCGCGCTCTCGCTCCCAGGCATCGCCGTCGCTCCCCCGCGTGCAGCGTGGCTGTACGAGCGATTGGTTGATCAAGATGCGGACTGCCTCGGCTTCCGAAATGCCGAGCTCGCTCGCTCGGCGCTTCAGTAATCGGTCTTGATCTTGCTCCAGATAGAGTTGTTTGCGAACCATTCGCGCCATACTAAATAGCCCCTTCCTACATCACATTCTACATCACCATAAATGTCATGCCGGTAAGCTCAACGATTGTGCAACATAGCGGCCACTGCCGAAATGCAACGGTCGCGGTTCAGCACAGGCCCGAGCTCTTCCAGTAGCCTGGAGCAAGCATTGCGTCGCGACAGGCTGCGCATAAGGAAGTTAGCATTATTTCGACTCGCGACCCTCGGTGTTTCATCACTTCTAGCCTCCTTTCCGTCACAAGCGCATGAGCTCACGATCTGACTCGATCCTTGCCCTTGATCTTGGGACCTCGTCATTCCGAGCGGCAATCTTTGGCGCGCGCGCTCAGATGGTGCGCGGGACTGGTGTACAGGTGCCTTGCACCCCGGATCAGCCGGAGCCCGGCGCAAGCGAGCACAACGCGAAGAGGCTCGCGGAGGCCGTTGAGACGCTGATCGACAGCGCGGTGAGCGCGGCGAGCACCGCGGTGATCGGTGCCATTGGGATGAGCTGCTTCTGGCACAGCCTGGTGGGCGTGGATGGCGCCGGCCACCCATTGACACCGGTGTATCTCTGGTCCGACTTGCGCTCCGCGTCCGATGCGGCGATGCTGCGGCTGGAGTTGGATGAGCACGAGGTGTATAGGCGAACCGGCGCGGCGCTGCATCCCACATTCTGGACGGCGAAGCTGCGCTGGATGGCTCGCACACGACCGCACGTCGCCCAGCGCGTACGTCACTGGCTCTCGTTTGCGGACTATCTGCGCCTGCGCTGGTTGGGTGAGACGTGCTCAAGTCTCTCCATGGCCTCCGCAACAGGTCTGTTCGATCAGCACCGGCAGCAGTGGGACACCGCGCTGCTCGGAGCCGTGGGCGTCGATCCATCGACATTCCCGCCAATCATCGACCTCGGGAAACGAGGCCCCACGCTTCGTCCCAGATATGCTCAACGCTGGCCAAACCTGATACGAGCGCTTTGGCTCCCTGCCATCGGCGATGGCGCATGTAGCAACGTTGGTGTCGCCGCGCTGGGCCCGAAACACTGGGCCATCACCGTTGGCACCTCGGCCGCCGTCCGAGTTGTGCTCGAGACATCGGCCCTCGACCTCCCGTGGGGTCTCTGGCAATATCGGCTCGATTCGGAGCGCGCTGTCATCGGGGGCGCGCTGAACAACGGCGGCAATGTCTACGCGTGGCTTCGTCGAACACTTCGCCTACCGTCACAGGCGGCCATAGAGCACGCGTTGCTTACTCGCCCTTGGGGCGTTCACGGACTGAGTGTGGATCCCTCGTTAGCCGGCGAGCGCAGTCCTGATTGGCCGCTCAATGCGACCGGCTGGATCAGCGGCATCACCCAGGCCACGGAGCCGATTGACATCACTCAGGCGATGCTTGAGGCTGTCGCGGAGCGCATCGGCAGCATCGCGGCACTGTTGGAGACGGCAGTGGGCGCACCAGAGGAGATTGTGACAACCGGCGGCGCGATGCTTCGCTCCCGGGCGTGGGCAAACATGCTGGCCTCGGCGCTCGGCCGGCCTGTCACACCATCGCCCATTCGCGAAGGCTCACTGCGCGGCGCGGCCCTGCTGGCCATTGAACAGACAGATCGAAGTCAGGGGTAGTCCCAGGGTGTGTGCATTGTGCCCGCGACGCCAGTTCGGGCGACGTAACGAGTCTGAAGAACATACTCTTTCAGACAAGGTCCGAAACAAACCTGGGATCCGCGTTCCGCGTACTGAGGCTCTTGGCTAGAACGACCAGAGTCCAAATGCGCCCGCAATCGTGACGATGCCAGAAAGGATGAACACCGCGGCTGCGCCAAGTTGAATGGCGCGCTCCGGAAGTCTGCGCCCGGCGACCGCGCCAACGACGATCGCCAGCCCATCGGCCGCCACCATGCCCAGGGTGGATCCAAGCCACACTGGGATGAAGTCCTGAAGCTGGCTGGCCAGTGTCACCGTTGCCAGCATCGTCTTATCGCCGAGCTCCGCCAGAAAGAATGTGATCGCTACCGTGAGAAACGGGCCAAATCGGCTGTGCTTCTCAACCTCGTCATCATCCACATCATCGCCGCGAAGCGTCCAGATGCCAAAGCCGATGAATGCCAGACCTGCCGCGATGGCAATCCAGAATGTGGGCAGGGCCATCCCCAGCAACTCCCCGATTCCCACGGAGAACAAGTGCACCAGCAGCGTGGCAACAAAGACACCCGCCAGCACAATGCGCGCTGAGTAGCGAGCTGCAAAGGCA
Organism: Chloroflexota bacterium; assembly: GCA_046154735.1. Classification (GTDB taxonomy): domain Bacteria; phylum Chloroflexota; class UBA6077; order UBA6077; family JACCZL01; genus CAVXYC01. The sequence goes on from JBJXFJ010000392.1 coordinate 10,165, forward strand.
AGCGCCACGAGCTGCGTCTTGTCACCCATCTCGGCGAGTGCGATGAAGATCAGGGATTGCCAGAAACCGGTCACTGCCTCAGTCCTCCTCCACACGCGCCGTTGGGCCACTATTTCTCAGGACAAAAGAAACCGTCGACTCGTGCTTGAGTCAACGGTGTGGCTGAGCTCATTGTACAACCGACGGGCCTTTTCGCAGCGTGAGCGAGCGATTGTGCCACTCTCAGGGCTGCAAAGGTTCACGCTTGATACTTGTTTGTGTCACCAGATATTTGACCTCGACATCACTCTCGTGTAAGATGAAATTAACCTGAAATGGCACTTTTCCTGGGGACGGCGCGTTTCAGTGAATACCGAGCCCGATGGCCATGTTGGCCAATGGGACGGGGGACCCACCTCCTTAAGAAGAGAGCAGCGTCTCGCTCTCGATGGGGTGAATCGCGCCGCGATGGCGCGTAGGGCCGTGGATCTTCTGGCCCGAACCCGTCAGCTTACCCCGTAGGTAACGCAAGAAGTCCACGCATCACATGTATGCGCGTCAGTGTTGACGCTCGCAGTGTTCTGCCTCTGCATGTCGATAGACCTTGGCGTATGCCTGCGAGAGGAGACGATTTCATGATTTCACGGTTTTTGAGCGACGCATTTGAAGCCTGGTGCTTTGCCGCGGCGGCCAGCAAAAACGACCACGTGACAGCGGCCCACATCCGCCAGTTGTATGCGCACCGCGCACGGGCCTGACCTGCCTACCGACCCATTTTTTATCCTGTTCACCCACTTCAGTCTGGAGGACTGATCCCATGAGTACAATTCTTACCACCCAGGACCGCGCCAACCCTCTGATTATTGATGCTCGCGTTGACAGCTCAACGGGTCTCTTTGCGAGCATCTTTGAAGCCATCGGCGAAATTGGCTACTGCCTGAAACTCAGTGCACAGTCTGTCAGTTTTAGCCTGCAAGGACAGCGCACAGACGCCTACCCACGCTCGAGCGCGTCCCGGCTGGATGCCTGGCCCGTTGATCTCTGGGTGTTCTAGCCTCACATCCACACGAAGGGGCGAGTGCAGCCCGCGGCTCACTCGCCCTTTGCTATCCGCTCTGTTCTGAAGGATCTTCGGGACACACCAGTCCCCGGGTTCTGTATCCCGCGGTATCACTCAACATACCTGGCGCCGCGCTTACCGTTTGCTCTCTAGCACTCCCTTCATGAATTCATTCGGCTCCCCATCACGTCCCAGATATTCGGGTTTCGAGTCCAGATGGGTATACTGAACGCCAGACCGGCGGCGAAACTCCGGGAGTACGGCATCCTTTGAGATGTCCTCCCGCAGCGATTCATCCTCGGGATTCTGCTGCATCACCAGGAGCTGGGCCTCCTTTGTGAGCCACCAATTCACAAACAGCTTGGCCGCGTTGGGATGGGCCGCTTTACTGAAGTACCCAATGGTCCCAGTGCCACCGGAGCTCAGCCAGGCGCCCTCCTTCATGGGCCGCACAATCTCAGCGACCGGGAGCCCTTGATCCTTCGCCTCCCGAGGATCGCTTCCTGATGGAATGAAGTACAAGGGGAACTTGCCCAGAGCCAACCACTCGGCGCCCTGGCGTCCGTCCCGCGTGAGTGTGACGTCTTGCTCGAGATAGATGCGACGCAAGAAATCCTGGCCCAACAATGGACTGTGATAGAAGCCCATCAGCGAAACGCCAGTGCCGGACTGGGTTGGGTCTCGCGACAAGATCTTGCCCTTCCACTTGGGGTCCAAAAGATCCGTCCAGGACTGGAACTCATCTGGATTCACCATCTGGGTGTTGTAAGCCAGATACGGTGTTGGGCTGGCGGCAAACATGAATATGAGATTCTGATCTTTATCACCGTAGAGATGCTTTCCACCCCACCAGAGCGATTGGTCCTTCACCTCCGGCAGCATCAAGATAGGGCCGATCGGTTCCAGCACACCATTGGGAACCAGCCGAGTATTCATGGACGTGGAACCGCCCATCCAGAGGTCGCCTGTATAGAGACCAGTGTTGCGCTCGGCCAGAATCTTGTCGGCGTTCTCGCCGCCGGAGCCTATCACGGCGGTCGCCTTGATCCCGTACTTCTTCTCGAATTCCGAGAACACCGGTCGCACCTGGCGTGAGGCCGCGCGGCCGAGAAAGATGACTACTTCTCCCTCTTGCTTGGCGCCTGCAATCAGCTCGTTCCAACCGGCTGGAGCTGACGAATCGCTTGACGCTTGTCCACTTGCCGGCTGAGGCGGTGCCTCCGCCCTGGGAGCCGCGGTGGGCGCAGCTTGAGACACTTGAGGAGGCGCCGCACTGGACGGGGCTGGCGGGCTGGCCGGCCCCGTCTGACAGGCGGTGAGCAATGCCGCGCCCCCGCCCATGGTAAGCACCTGGAGAAATGACCGGCGCGTGACCGGCACCTTCCGGATGAACGACCCATTTCCACTATCCATGATCCCGCTCCCCCGCGGGTCCTGACGGACCCTCTCGTGTGATGGCTGGTGATGCATGCCGCGGTTGGTCACTGAGGAGCTTGGTCCTCAGTCATACTGAAGCCTTTCTTCTGATGCGCACTCGTGTCAAGTAATTGAGCGTGTCTAGCAGGGACGATTCAAAGACCCAAACGTGCATGATCCCAAGCCGAACAGGTCTAAGCCTGCGGAGGATAGCGGGTTCACCTCGAGGCAGACGGCGTACATGAGGCGGACGCCGTAGGAGCAAATAGCCGCTCGCCCGCGCCCCCACCCAGAGCGAGGGAACCAGGCCCAACCTCCGCATTCCAGCCGGTAGCCACCCCTGGCGTGGTATGCTTGTTGGGCTGGTCCGTTTCTGCAGCCCGCCTAAGGCGGGTACGCCGCCGCCGATACCGATCGCTCGGCCTCGTTCTCCCCGTGAGCCACGCTACTGAAACCACCAAGCCTCTTTCAACGGAGGTCTCAGCGTGTCTTTCGCTGACAAGACCCTTACATGCCGCGAGTGCGGCGCCACGTTCCCATTTACCAGTTCGGAGCAGCAATTCTTCGCCGATAAGGGCTTTGTCAATGAGCCCTCGCGCTGTGCTGATTGTCGAGCCTCACGGAAGGCCACCCGCGGCTATGGCGACTACTCCAGCGGGGGTGGTGGCGGCGGCGGTTCACGCGGCGGAGGTGGCGGCTATGGCATGGACCGCCAGATGTTTAGCGCCACTTGCTCAAGCTGTGGCAAAGAAGCCCAGGTGCCGTTCCAGCCGCGAGGTGATAAACCGGTCTACTGCTCAGACTGCTTCCGCAGCCAGCGTGGCAGCGGCGGTGGTGGTGGTGGAGACCGGCGTTCGAGCCGGTCCTACTAACCCGTATGCCAAAACCAAAGCGCCGCACCTACCGCAAATTCCGTCCCAACCGTCCCAATGATGATCCCAGCCGCGAGCAGCAGGATATTGACCGTGAGGCGCGTGCGCTGGTCACCGCTATGAGCGCAGACGGCCTGAAGGCCGAGCTGGCAACCCGCGAGGCCCGCATGTTTGAAGCCGATCAAGCCGCCCAGCTCGATCCTAATCCCGCAAGCCTCGCCCAATTTCGCCGAGCGCAGCTCGAGTTCCGAGCCGCGCAGGCAGCGAGCAAGATGCAGCCAGGGCTCGCTCAGTAATCGTAGAGAAAGTGACAGATATGGGCGGTTGGGACTTCCGACTATTGGATCCCAGCCGCCCATATCTCGCGCTTAACCCCTAACCGCGAGGAATCTCGCTCTTCCGCTCCACCAGCAGCACGGGACCGCTCGGCGTGCGCTCCACACGGTAGTTCACGGCCACACTGGGCCGAGATGGGCAGCAGAGCGGATCCTCCGCGGCATAGCGAATGAAGACCGCGCCCAGGCGTCCATCACCCTCGATCCGCACGTCTCGTCCCAGTGCACCATCTGTCCTTGAGAGGCTGGGGAGCGGTGCCAGGGTACCGGCAAACGCACCGTCCACGAACACGAAGGCATGATAGGCCCACGGTCGACACATACCATCATGTCCGCTCAGCCCGTAAATCAGCGAGATCCCCCAGCCCGCCTCATAGGTGTTAAACAGGCTCCAGCCAGCGGACTCAATCACCGCGTCGGACACTGTTTCGGCCGGCCGTGAGGTGGCCATGCAACGCGGGTCAAGACCAGGCTCCGTTTCCGATTTCTGAAGATTCGGCACGGACATACCGGGCTGGTTCCATTGACGGATCGGTTCATCCAGCCAGCTAGACTGCGCATGCACCGCCGAAATTGCAGGCCCACCAAGTGAGAAGACAACTGCGCAGGCAACGAGCACGGCACGGATCGAGGTGACACACCGGCGGAACGGAGCGGATTCCCCGCCTCGGGATGACGGCGCGGAGGCGGACAGACTCCACCGATAGCCAGGAGACGTCCGCATTTATGCTAGCTCCTCAGTGATGAGGATCTCCTCAGGAAAAATCTCATCGTAGCGCTGCTTCCGATCCGTCAGACCCTGCTCCACCGAGATCTGTTGGACAAAATCGATGCCGGCCGCGTTCGCCTTCACTCCGTACGGGTGCGTATCAGCACCAAAGATCTCCCGCTGCTCGGCCAGTTCCGTGCTGGAGAACACGAGTAGTCGCGGTTGCCGCTCATTGAGCCGCGCTTGAGCCAGGCGCTTCGCCTTCTCAAAGGCGTTCAGCAGACTGATCGCTACCCAGGGATGCTCCTGGAGGATGCTGTCACGCACTGCCGTGGTGTGATGCGGCGAGTAGATCCCAGTCTTGCGATAGTAGCGGATGGCCTCCGCCTTGGGATCTGTAAAGAGCAGCGGGTACTCTGGGTTGTTCGTAATATCAAACGTGCGCTCGCGGTCCACCGCCCCGCCGGCGCCATAACCGATGGTGGCATCGATCTCGCCATCGCGGTACATCGTGCCGAAGTCTTTCGTCGCATAGTGAAATTCGAGGCCGGCCGGAGGGACGAATCCTGTGGCGCCGCCATGGCTGTGCTTCTCTGGCCGCTCCTGGTACCAGATCATATCTTCCGGCTTCAGATTAAACTCATGCTGCAGCACGCCACGCGTCCACAATGCCGCGGTCTGCTGATAATCTCCCGTGCCGATTCGCTTGCCGCGCAGATCCTCGGGATGATCCTGGCGGATACCTGACCCTAGGCGAATCACGATGCGCGTGTACGAGAACTGACGATTGTGAAAGACCGGGAGAATCCGATATCCCCAACCCTGTGGCCGAGCGCGCAGAAATGAGGAGAACGACATCTCCGAAACGTCGTAGCGGCTGAATCTAAGTTGGTCATAAAAGACGCCTGGCACCAATCCGGGCATCCCCTGGTACTCCAGCGTAATCCCGTCCGGCTTCACCTCACCGGTGATCAACGGCATCACGTAGTCATACTCGGTCATCGCAAATGAGAGTTTCAAATCGGACACTGGAACGATCCTTTCAGGTCGATGAATAATGGTTGTCGACTGACAGATGACGCGAAGTTCAAGATGGAGCTTCCGTCATCTGTCGTTCGACGTTACGAGCAGCGCTGCGCGATGCTGTTCCAGAAAGCGCTCAAAATCCGGCTCGTCGGTAATCGCATCGTACGAGCGCACACGGTAGAGACTCCCATCATAGGGCGCCGCCGGGACGGTACCGCGCTGCAGGTCACGCGCCAGTTGAATGAGCCGGCGACGCAAGGCAATGATGGCGCTGTCAGTGGTACCGAGATGCTCATGGGTACGATCGGCAATCGTCCCCATGGTCTCGGTCATCGCCAGATCCTGGTTCTGCACGCCCGTGATGCCCGTGAAGTTCCGCGTGCGTTGCATCTCACGATCAATCATGTAGTCGTTGTAGCGTGACCGCACCGGCAGACAAGTGTCGATGATCTTTCCGTCCGGGAACTGATGCCTTCCCGGTACGGTCTGAACGTGCGCGCCAAAGCCGGAGGTTGGATGTGCCTGGCTCTGGGTGATCGGCTCAGCAGGATTGCAGAGGTAGCTGAACACCGCCGTGTGCTGGTCGTCCATCGGCACATAGAGTCGGCCATTGAAGGGATATTGACGGGAGGCAATGATCGAATTGGACGGCAGCAGCCATTGGGTGATGCGCCAGATATAGTGACCGTCAATCGTCGTATATCGGCCGCCGTAAGCCATGCCATACTCGGTCTGTTGCGCAGCAATCCGGGGGGCTTTGTCTTTCATGACATCCAGTCGACGTGAAGCCTGCTGGAGCTCCGGGTCCATGGCACTGTGCAGGAACATACTGTGCGCGGTATCAAAATCCCCTTCCAGAACCTGGAGCCAGTTGGAGCAGTTAAGCCACATGCTAAAGCTCCGGTGCTCATCCGCCACCTGCGCCCACTCAAGCTGGGGCAGCTCCGGCTTCAAATGCTGGGGGCCCATGTAGATCCAGATCAGCCCGCCATACTCGGCCGAGGGGTAGGCTGTCACCTGGACCTTGCGCTTGAAGTTGCTCTCCGTCGGCTCATTCGGCATATCCACGCAGGCACCAGAAGCTACAAACTTCCACCCATGGTAGACACAGCGCAGTCCGTTCTCCTCGTTCCGGCCAAAGAAGAGTGATGCGCCGCGATGCGGGCAGTGCTGCTGAATGAATCCAACATGGCCATCTGTATCGCGAAACGCCAGCAGGTCCTCGCCCAGAATGCGCAGGCGGAGTGGGGCGCCGTCAGGCACATTGAGTTGATCAGTCAGAAGCGCCGGGAGCCAGAAGAGGCGAAACA
>JBJXFJ010000378.1:0-48470 GCA_046154735.1 Chloroflexota bacterium
GCTCTGGCGGACCGCGCCAGCCGTAGGGGCGACTGGCAGTCGCCCGCCGCGATCTCTCGGCCGGCGATCAACGAACCCGTAGATGTCGCACCCGATTCCGTCGTTCCCGGTGGGGGCACGGGCGACCGGCCAGTCGCCCCTACGGGCTCCGCACCATCCACGCCGTCTACCTCAGGGTGTACCCAACCGGCCTCCGCTCCGGAGGATCGTGCCATCCGACGGTGGCACTGGGGGACTTACTCCTCCAGTTTGATCTGCTGGCGCTGCGGGCCGCCGCGCTTTGATTCCCAGTCGGCAACGTAGGCATTGACGCCTTTCAGGAAATCTGCCTGACTTATGCCGTCGGGCAGGTCTTGAAAGACCTTGGCCGCATGCAGATCACCGGCTAACTCCGCTTGTGCCGCGGTCATGAGATAGGTGGGACCGCGTTTGCCGCCGCCGGCTACGTCCGGTGCGATGGACGCGGGACTCCCGCTGGCAACATCCCTGCGAATACTGGGAGTCTTGTTGATTCTCGAGATGACCTCCTGGCCATCCTTAGTCAGCACCCAATTCATGAATACGAGCGCCGCGTTGGGATGCGGAGCATTCTTCACAAGACCAAGTCCAGATACGCCCTGAACGTACGGGGTATCAGGGAAGAGCAGTACCTTCATAGGCGCGCCCGCGTCAAAGAGATTCTCAATAGTGCCCGTGCTGGTGCTCACCGCGGCTTCACCCCGGGCCACAGCCCCACCAATATCAAGCGGCGATGGGAGCAGAAGCGGCGACTGATTCGCATAAATCGCCCACACGTCTTCCAGCGCGAATGCATCCGCGTTATATCCCCACTGGATCCACTTGTAAGCCACGTCACCCGTGGACTTGGGATTCACCCAGCCGATCTTGCCCTTGAAGCGAGGTTCAGTGGCCAGCTCCTTCCAGCTCTTCGGATACTCATTGGGCTGGAGCAGCTTGGTGTTGACAACAACATGCCCGATATTGCCCGGGAAGCGACTGATGACGTAATCGCCACTCTCGCTCATGAGCGAAGGGTCAACATAGAACGCGGTCTTGGCATCTTTGAGCGCTGGAAGCGCTTTGTCCTTCGTTGAAACGAAGATGCCATCCTTCTGGACAATGGCCGGCCAGGGCTGACTGCCCTCAAACAGGTCGGCCGAGGTGTTGCCCTTGAGCTCCTCACGGATCCGCTGGTAGAGCGGGCTCCCCGCGCCAGCAACAAAATCCACGGTGATGCCGGTCTGCTTGCGAAACTCTTCCGCAATGGCCGATCCCTCTGGTCCGCCCAGAAGCGCACCATAGATTAGAACTTTCCCTTCTTGCCTGCCCGCCTCAACGATTTTGTCCCATTCTGCACTCGGGCTCTGGGCAGCCGGGCCAGAAGCGGCTGGCTTGGCATCGCTCTTCCCCGCGGCCTCGGTCTTGGCTGGCGCCTCGGTCTTGGCCGGCGCGTCAGGCTTCGCGGGCGCCGGTGCGCTCGGCGCGGAGCAGGCGGCCAGCACAAGCCCGCCGCCCAGGAGGATCATTCGGATAGTCCGTGATGTCAGCATGGTTTTCCCTCCGCGGAACATCAGACGTGATAGAACGCCCTGGCATTGTCATCCAGAATCTTGCGCCGGCTCTCGGCGCTAATTGAGCCCTGGTTGCGGAATGTCTGGAGTGCGTAGATCTCCGTGGAGGTGTCCGCGTGGCCGTAATCCGTGCCTATGAGCAGGTTGTCATCGCCTACGTAGCTCGTGATCACCGGTAGGTCATCATTGGTCTGGCAGGTGACCCAGATACGGTTATCCTTCAGCACGCCATCCACTACTCCACGATCCAACCGTTCAAAACGCCGGTTAAGATCGGCAATGGCATAGGGCAGCCACTGTGCGCTCAGCTCAATAAAGCCAAAACGCAGTGAAGGAAAGCGCTTGGGAATCTGGTTGAACAACACGTGGTGAAATGCGCCAATGCCCACCAGTTTGAAGCGTGAGAAGCCCGGCTCCTCCGGATACAGATCCATCAGCTCAAAACTGGCATTCCCGGTGTGGACGCAGATGGAAAGGTCCAGCCGCTGCGCCTCCTCATACAGGGGAAAAAGAGCGGCGTCTGAGAGCATCTTGTTGCCCGACTCCAGACCACGCAGAAAGACGCCGCAGGCGCCATGCTCCTTCCCAAAGCGCAGCTCCTCCAGTGATTCCGTCATGTTGAGAACCGATGGCACCACGGTCCACGGCAAGCGGCCGTTGGACTGACTGAAGACATCGGCCATCCAGCGGTTGTAGCTGCGGGCCAGCGCCAACTCCACATCCGCACGTCGGGTCACGGGCAAAATGAATATGGTGGGATAGAGCACCTGCGTGTCCGTTCCCAGCTCATCCATATGCCGCAGACGCGATCCCACATTGGAGAGCAGCCGGGCATCATCCGGCGTGGGAATATGATCACCCTGGTCTAGCCCGCCCGTTTGCACCTGCACGCGGGAGGTGAAGAGTCGGCCATCCACCATCCAGAACGTACGGGGCTCGCCTCCTTCAACCTCCTGTGTAACCATGCTGGGGCGAAACTTCTTGTCCGCGCCGGTCATGTACGCCCAGGTCGCCTCAGTTTCAATTACATGCGCATCGGCATCGATCACAGGCATGCCAGCATATCCTCCGTGCAACAACGTATCTTCCGAGGGCATAGAGTAGCCCCAGCGCGCGAAACCGTCAACGATTACGCGCAATTGCCGGAGCTCAGAAGCCGAGGGTCCCGTTTGTGACGCGTCCGTGAGGACGGAAAAACCCACAACATGTCCACCTGCGATGGATGCCAGTGGCGCGGTCTTGTGCTTCCGCGCAGCCCATCGACGGTCAATGAGTACACTTTAGCTACATCATGAAGACAACATGGCTCGACGCGGAAGCGCCGAGCGTGCACGGAGTAGGACATGAAACTTCAAGGCAAGGTTGCGCTGATCACGGGGGCGAGTCGAGGCATTGGTCGAGCTGTGGCGGAGGAGTTTGCCCGCGAGGGAGCACAGCTTTTTATCACCGGACAGTCAGATCAGGATGCGCTCAACGCATCGCTCGCGTCGCTCAGAAGCCTCGGCGCGGAGGCAGCCGGTGGTCTCTTTGATGTTGGTCGGTACGCGGATGTTGAGCGGATGGCGGACGCGGTTCAGGAGGCTTTTGGCAGGCTGGACGTTTTGGTGAACAATGCCGGCGGCATCAAACTCACGCCGCTGCTCGAAAAGAGTCCCGAAGAATTTGAGGACACCATTCGCACCCATCTATTGGGCACCTTTTACTGCACTCAAGTGCTAGTGAATCGCTTCATGAAGGACGCTGAGGGCGGGAAGATCATCAATATCACGTCACCGGCGGCGGTGAAAGCCGTTCCCGGACTCACCGACTACGGTTCTGCCAAAGCGGGCATAGCCCAATTCACTAAGACTGCCGCCAAAGAATTGTTGCAATACAACATTCAGGTCAACTGCATCTTGCCAGTGGCTGAAACGCGCATGACCGATGCGCTGGATGAGTTTGATCGGCGAGTCTTGGGCGATAAAGCGCGCTCACGGAAAGGCAATCGTCCCGGACCGGAGGTGCTGGCGCCGTCGTTCGTTTTCTTCGCCTGCGCTGACTCAGATTATGTGACCGGCCAGATCCTCGCGGCGGACGGCGGAGCGCATCTTTAAGCATTGCAGACCACGTGATGGTTTGTGGCCCCGGCTACCCCACGGAGACACGGAGATGCTTCCTCGTTCTCTCTGCGTCTCCGTGTCTCTGCGGTGACTATCCGTCAGACGTGAACAGTTACTCCCGGTGCAGGACCCGCATGTGACCGGTCAGGCCCGCGTGCGAGAATCCGACACGTCGCTGCCTGAGCGAAGCCACCAGCACACGAGCACTAGAGCAGCCGCTTGATAGATCCAGGCGGTGTCATCGATGACGCTGGTCACCGAATCAATCGGAACGAGTCCCAGGACAGCGGTGAGCACCTCGAAGGCAACACCGATCTGGGCCGGCCAGGTGAGGAGCGACTGAGGCATCCCAGCCAAGCTTTCTAACGGCGCGACAAATCCCTGAATGAGCATGCTCCCGAGCGCCAGATAGAACGACCACTGCAGCGCCAGGCTCCAGGCTGGACGCGTCCACCATGACGCCGGCTTCTCCACCGTGAGCTGCTCTAGAATTGACGCCGAAAGCCAGGCCGGAGGCTCGGTCACCAGCGCGTGCGCAAGATCACGGTCCAGTACGGCCTGAGCCGTGCAATACTCAGTGCAGGCCGCGCACGAGGAAAGATGCTCCTCCAGGTCCCAGCGTGACTCACCCGAATCAGGCCGGGAACGCAGCAACGAAAGTGCGTCAATGCAGGAAATCGCTGACCCCTTCATCTCCCCGCTGCTCCCAGAAATGAAAAGCGGAGGTTGGCGCGCCCTGGATCGAAATCTCTGCGCGTCGCACCCGTGACGCTCTCTGACGTGCCCGCGGAGTCGGGCTCACTGGGGTTCAGCATCACCACCAGCTTGGACTTTGCGCGATGAATGTGGCTCTTCACGGTATTCAGCGGCACATCCATCACGCTGGCGATCTCCTCGTACGTCATCTCGTCAAAATAATAGAACGTGAGCGCGAGTCGCTGGGAAACCGGGAGCATCTGCACGGCGCGACGAATTCGTTCCGCATCTTCCGCAGTGGTCGCTTGATAAAGCGGGTCTGAGCCAAGTGACTGGTCTGGCGGATCCGGCGCACCATCATCATCCAGCGTCATCGGATCGATCCTGCGAGCACGTCGGCGCAACTCATCCAGCCCCAAATTCACTACCAGGCGATAGAGCCAGGTGGTGAACTTCGTCTCGGCCCGATAACTCGGCAATGCGCGCATCAGTCGGATAAATGCATCCTGCGTCAGGTCTGCCGCATCTGCCGGGCTACGCATGAGTGTCATGGCAATGCTGTAGACGTAGCGTTGCTGGGAGATGACAAGCTCCGACATTGCCGCGCGATCACCGCGCTGCGCCTGCTGAATAAGTGCTGAATCCGGTTCCGCCATGGTTCTCCCTGATGAGACGCGCGTACCGTTGTCATTGTTGCATACCGAGTGATGGGTGAGGAGTAATGAGTAATGAGTGGAGCCGCAGACCCATCACTCATCACTCATCACCCATCACCCATCACTCATCACTCATCACTCATCACTCATCACTCATCACTCGGTATGCAACAATAGCGCGCGTTGCGACGTCCAGTTGATAGCGATACGGGAGAGGAACGAGCATTGGCAATACTGCCCCGGCGGCTGTACCGAAAACGTGAAGGCAAGATGGTTGCGGGTGTGGCAGCGGGGCTGGCGGATTACTTTGACGTGGATCCAACGCTGGTCCGGCTCGTCTTCGTCATCGCGGCGCTCATCAACGGCATCGGCATCTTCGTGTACATCATCATGAGCTTCATCGTGCCGGAGCTCACAAGCGTAACCCACGATGAAGAACCCATGGACGAGGAGGCAACAGCCATGAACGAGACACCACGGATTGAGCCGGGTGCACCGCTGCAGACAAGCGTCACGGACACGGGCGAGCACCGCTGGCGCCGTCGCGAGCAGCGGCATACCTGGGCTGGTTTGATCCTGATTGCGCTCGGTGCGTTATTCCTGGCTCAGAATCTGGGATTGCTCTGGTGGTGGAACTGGCGCGTCTTCTGGCCCATGGTGCTCATCTGTGTTGGTGCATTGCTCCTCACCCGGCAGCTTCGTCGGTGAGCTAACCCGTGACCGTCGACTCTCCGTACGCAAGCAAGCCAAGCGCCCGACCCATTGTGCTTCCGCTCCTATTGATCGCGCTGGGCGTCACGCTGATGCTTGCCAATCTGGGGTATATCTCCTGGGAGACGGTGCGTGCAGCACTCCAGTTCTGGCCGGTCATCTTCATCGTTCTGGGTATCGAAGCGCTCATTACCCGACGTGTACCTTGGGGAGCGCTCATCTTGGCGGTGATCCTGACCGCCGTCTTCGGCACGGGAGGCTGGATTGGCTCGGCACCGTGGCTCAGCCAGCCACCTGCCAAAATGGTGCCCGCCGCCCCTCTCAACCAGAACCTGGACGGCGCAACCCGAGCCGTCGTTTCCTTCACCGTCGGTGGATCGAGCCTAACACTTAGGTCCCTCCGGGAGCCCGGCCTCCTGGCCCGCTGGCAGGGAGCCGGCTCAGATGAAGCAGGAGCCGCTTCCAAGTATCGCGTGCGTGACGGCGTTGGCCGTCTGGAGCTAGAGCTGACACGCGGGCGATCGTTCCCCTGGTTCTGGCATCCCCATTCTGGGTCCGCTGGAGGAAACGGAACCCCAAGCCCAGAGATAACGCTGGAGCTCGCCGCTGGAGTACCAATGGAGATCGAAGCGCGCATCGGAGCATCGGATGCAATGCTTGATCTGCGTGAGCTGCAGGTGACGCGGTTCACGTATGACGCGGGTGCTTCCAATAGCACCATCTACCTGCCCTCGCTTGCCCAATCTACACACGTCACCATGCGTGGCGGCGCCTCGAACCTGGTCATCATCGTTCCCGAACATGTGAACGCTCGCATCACATCGGAAAGTGGCTTGAGCTCACTGAGCGTGGACCCGATCCGGTTCATTCAAATTGCCGGCGGTACCACGGAATATCAATCCCGGGGCGCAAGCACCTCCGCCCACACCCTGGATCTCAAGCTCCGCCTTGGTGCAGCCAACGTTGAGGTACGGTAGACGGACGGAGGCCGTAATTGACGATGGCCCTCCTGCGTCATCTATCCGGACTGAGATAATGACAGCATGACAAATTCAAACGACGAGCGAGGCCTGCCCGGCCAGGTCATGATCTACACCGGTGAGGGCAAAGGGAAAACCACGGCAGCGTTTGGGATGGCGTTACGCGCTGTGGGTCGAGGCTGGAAAGTACTGATCATTCAGTACACCAAGTCTGGGGAATGGCCGCCAGGCCAACCCATGGGCGAGATTGTTGGCGCCCGGCGCCTGGAGCCGGAGCTCGAGTTGATCTGGACCGGCATTGGCTTCGTCAACATTCTCGGCGATGCCCACCCGTTCTCCGCTCACCGAGAAGCGGCCCAACAAGGGCTGGCCCTTGCCCGAGAGAAGATGGCCTCTGGGGAATACCAACTCGTGATTCTGGATGAGATCCTGGGGGCCATCAGTCAGGGTCAGCTTGAACTGGACCAGGTCATTGACCTCATTCAATCTCGGCCCCGCGGGCTCCATCTGCTCCTCACCGGCCACGACGCCGATGAGCGATTCATCCATCAGCTCGTCCCGCTAGCGGATCTCGTCACCGAAATGCGGAAGGTGAAGCACCCATTTGACGAGGGGCACCAGGCACGTCGGGGGCTTGATTACTGATGAACCGCGAGCCGCTCAACGAGACTGAGCAGCTCGTCTAACTCAAATGGCTTCGCAAGGCTGGCATCGGCTTCGATATCGCCGTCGCGACGCTCAAGGACGTGCGCCGCGCTCATGACAACCAGCCTTGCCTGTGGCCCAGGGAGGGAGCGATACGCTGCGGCGAATTGCCACCCATCCATTACTGGCATTCTCATGTCCAATAGGATCACGTCCGGTGGTTGCGCCCCTGCCACCTCAAGCGCCACCGCGCCATTTGAAGCCATGTCCACGGTATGGCCCTCGCTCTGTAGAGCCAGAGTCACGAACTCGCGTATGTTCGGGTCGTCATCAACCACTAAAATGCGCGCCATTCAAGTAGGTTCTCCGCCCCAGACGTCTCGATCAACGCTCATGGTATGGCGTAGAGGGCCTGGCCCGGCGCCCAGCCATTGGCCCCACCCCCTAGCGGCCGCACTTCAAACCACTCGGCTCCACCAACGCCAGCGGGACCACTCACAATCTCGTAAGGGGAGCCATCCGGGCGACACTCTGATTCGCCAGCATTAGGGCTCGCTTCGGATCGCAAGGTCAAGCAGCCTCGATCACTGGAGCTCTCCACCTGTCGCCCGATACGATGGGAGGGAGCCGCCGCGCAGTCCACCGCCGCGGGATCAGGACCAATAGCAATGTGATCCGTGTGGACCCAGCCAAAGATGTCATTGTCCTCGTCCACGGTATCTTCATCCGGGAGACCGATCACACTATAGATCTGACGCCAGGGACCATTGGAGCCGATGACAAGGAATGTCTCGTTGCATACTGTTGTCAAGATGATGGTTGAGTTCGGCGTGGAATCCTCGCGCACCGGAGCGCCATGACGTTGGACAATTCGAACCTGCACTTGATTGCTCGTGGGAGCGCTCAGCACGGCGGAACTGGGTGCTGCCAAACTCGTTGCCTGCCCGACCTGCAACCCGACGCAAGCAATCGCCAATACAAGGACACCGCGAAGCATGAACCTCACCTGCCAATCTGAATCATGGTACCACGGAAGAACGACGAATCCTTACGCTGACAACCCGTTGTAACGGCTCTGTTATGGACGGGCGGATGCAATCAACAGGGCACAACTATTCCAACATCAAATGATCCAAGTCAGTTGAATTGCCACGGAAAATCAACTGGGCGGGAACCCATTGTCACTCACTCGGCCGCCAAATTGGTCGCTGTCCATCATTCACAATGGTAATCTGGCCGACAGCCGAGGAAAGGGCCACACGGTTCACACCATTCTTGAAATACGTGAAGGCCACCTGACTCCCATCGGCGGAAAGCTGAAGGTCCGTCACATTCGTATCCGCTCGATCGTCTGGGCAGAAGCAGCCCTCGCGCAAGATGACATCCCGGCGGGGAGGTCCATCACCCGCTGCATCCACCAGATGCAGCTCGAATGAAAACCAGACCCCCTGCGCTTGAAGCTCATCTTGGCGATAGACCACCGCCGCAACCCGCCCATTGGATACAACTTCCGTGGGGTAACGCCGCTCGATGGTACCATTCTCTTCCGCCAGACTCACCAAGTTGAGTGTGCGCGGATCGATAACCCCGCTCGCTCGATCCATGGCAACAAGTCCTGATGGCGCATCGATCGCCGAGATCAGGGCCACCTGGCCTTCACGCAAAAATGTTGGCGCGAGCCAGCCGGTTGTCACGGCATCCGAATCACTGAGCGACCAGCAGCCAAGCGCCCGACGCTCGAGATTGGGAAAGCTCACTAGTTCAATCACTTGGGCGAAGGTGCCGGATTCAGATGCCACTGACGCCGAGGCCGTGAGCGGAACGCCGAAACGTCGACAGACCGCGGCCGCGGACTCTCCTTGCTGCCAATGAGGGATGACCACGGCCCGACCGTCCGGACTCACCGCCGCGGCCTCTACGGAGCCAGAATTGGGCGCCAGTGGGAATGTGCGTGTGCGCCGCGGCTTGACCTCGAGGACACCGAGGTCGCGTGAGCCTCGCTCACGGCTCATCTGGTAAACCACAAATCGTCCATCTCCAGACCAGAGTGGCTGCGCCAGTCGATCACCATCCTCAGGGTCCCACTCGGTGAGCCGGCTGGCGCCCCCCCCACGAGCCGATATGAGCCAAAGATGCTGCCCCCGCATGAATAGCACCTGCTCGCCTGATGGCGCCCAGCTAATCTCTTCAACCGAAGGCTCACTGAGCCTGACGCGACGACCGGACACGACGTCCAGAACGGAAAGTCCACCATCAGATGTCAGATAAGCGATGCGCCGACCGTCCGGACTCCAGAAGTAATCGGTGAACTCACCCTGGGCAAGCAACAGGCGCATTGAGCCGCGGCCGAGCGGAGTCAGCCAGACCCCGCCATCGGGACCAATGAAGCTGATCTCCTGGCTGGGGGCTCGGTCTGGCGCGCCCAGGTCAACATCCGCGGCATAGCTACTGGACTGAGCGAAGGCAAGGCTTGCCACGACCACAATCACTAGAAGACCACTGACTCCGAAACGCATTCCCGTCCTTCTCAAGATGAACGAAATGCACTGTCATTGGTGTCAGCTCGTCCGCGCAACTGCCCAAAAACCAGCCCGATCACTGTCAACAACAATGTCCCTATGCTTGTGACCACACCCAGCAGAAACATTGATGGAACAATGCGCAGCTCCACCTCATGCTCACCCGCCTCCACTGGGATCGCCGTGAAGGCGAGATTCGCGCGGAATGGCGCCACCTCGCGTCCATCGACAAACGCGCGACGCTCGCTATAGTAGGGCTCACTCAAGTACAGCATGCCGGATTCTGGCGCGCTCACCCGCACCCGCACCAATCCGTCGGGCTGGTCCAGAGCACCAATGTCCAGCTTGGCGTCGCGTTGGCAGAGCTCACCCTCGGGCGCGGCCGTGGCACCGGAGGACTGCAGCACCACGGTTGAACGAACGTCAAGATCGCTCCGCTGCAACCTTTGTATGGCATCCTCACGTGAGCTTGCGGCCTCCGTCCGGCACATCCAGAGCGCGCGGCTCAAGGGCTGGCGCTCGGCCATCAGGAGACTCCCACGTCGCTCACGTACCAGGTCGAAGCCCGCGGGCACCGGGAGCTCACAGCCAAGCAGGTGTGTGACATTTGCAAGTCGGAGCAGGTCCGGGCGCGCTGGCAGAGCCGGTGCCGGCCAGAATCGCGGCGCTTGCTTGGTAATGGCGTCCGCAACGTTGTCGCGCACTAGAAAGCCGTAACGTGCATAGCTCGCCAGAAAGAATGAGTTGTAACCATCAACAGTCGGCACACCCAGGAACATCAGATCGTTCGCCGGCACCTTTCCTTCGCACAGTGAAATCACCCTGCCCGTTCGCACCCCGTTCAGCAGGCGTGCTGCATCCATCCGGTCAGCCCTTCGGTCAATTGGATCGGTGACGTGGACAAATGCACTGGCATACGTCACCATGTCCACGGCCGCGGTCAGGGTCAGAAGAAAGAGGAGCGCCAGGTTCACATTCCGTCTCCGAGCAAACAGAGCTAGCAGCCCAATAAGGATGAGCGGGACAATCACAAACCCGAAACTGCGCCCATAGGCATCGCCCGGCGAGCGCACCGCCGTGGGCAACAGCGGCAGCAAAGCAAGAGCAATGATCACTCCGGCCGTAACCAGCGCATACCCCGTAACCCGTGAGAAACCGCCACGGCTCCGAGAGAGCTGGGTGAGACCAACAGCTCCCAGCACGGACACCGCCACCGACCAGAGCGGCAAAATGCGAGATGCCTGCCGCAGATTGGGGAACAGCATGTAATGAAGCGAGAAGAATGGCAGATACTTGCCCGCGGCAAAGCCCAGGCTGAGCAATGCCAGAAGTGCCAGATAGGCCAAAGTCCAGCGGCTGTGACGATGAAGGACAGCCAGCGGCGCCAGCATCGTGACAACTAAACCCGCGTATGACGATTGCTCCCAGTACTTGCCACGGAAATCCTCATTTGGGTCCGGAGTGAGGCTGGGAAAGGCGTTTGGGAACACGAGCGTCAGTAACTGCTCCAGACCCATTGAATTGCGCGCCGAAGCGTCAAACGTGAAGCCCTCACTCCGGCCGATCTCACCAAGGAGCACAGTTGTTGGTAGAAGCTGAACAGCACTCAGGCCGAATCCGATGACGAACGCTGCTACGCCGCGGGCAATGAGCAGGACAGGCCTCTGGAGACGACAGGCCTGGCGCCAGGCGCCAAACGCGGAAACCAGGACAGAGAGCGCGGTAGCGCTAAACGTATAAAGCGTTGACTGGGGATGCCCGGCCAGAAGCTGTAAAGCGAGGACGACGCCGAGACCGGCAACGGGCCACCAGCTTCGGCCGCGGCCCACGGCCACCGCCAGACAGAGGCCCACGGGAAACCACGACCACACGGAGATGAGGCTGACATGGCCGGCGTCCACACGCGGCGCGAAGACCCCGCCGAGCATAAAGCCCAACGCCCCAATGATCGATGGCAGGCGCGCAGCGCCGACAACTCGACACAACGCATAGGTTCCCAGACCTGCGATGGCCAAATGTCCGGCCAGGAGAATGGTGTAGAACGCGGGAATCGGCAGCCAGCGAAGAAGCACCGCGGGCGGATACAGCACGTGCGTCTGAATGTCCGCGAGTGCGGGAAAACCAGCGAATATGAACGGATTCCAGAATGGGAGCTGCCCCTTCTGCAATGCCCAGCGATTCACCGACTCCCAGTTATACGACTGCACCAGGTCATAACCGACGAGGATCATGTGGAGCTGCTGCAGTGGCTCGCGAAACGCCATGCCCACTGCACCCAGCAACACCAGCCCGGCCAGGGCATCCAGGCTCAGGTCTCGTAGACGTGAGCCTGCGGACGACTCGGCGCTGATCACGTCACCGGGAGCCAGGGCACTGTTCACTGGCCTTCTCGTCTGGAGCTGAAAGATTCATGGCGTACGGCCCCGGAACCAAACCCCTCCATCCAACCAGGACAATTCAAGGTGAATACCGCGATGTTTCGCCGTAGATCTCTCGGACGGCGCTCGAGAGCGCCTGTCGCCGTGATACCATGACGCCTCGGAACGGTTGAAGTCGTATGGGCGCTGCCCGCCATTCCCGTCACCGGGGCTCCACGTCCAATCGTGACACTTCAATGAGATCCCCGCCGCGCACCCTGCTCCCTACTGTCACAACTGTTTGACCATTGGGCTCCCGTAGCTCCATGAACACACGGTAGCTGTCCCGCGCATCTCGATCCAAAGGCACCACGAGATAACTCGCCGTCACGGTGTCGCGTCGCCATGTTGAGCTTCGTGCCCACCCCTCGCCCAGCTTTGCCTGCACGCGGCCAGCCTCATCACCTGAATTGCGGCGAATGATCAGAGTGATATCCCAATCCGACAGGGGTGTCTCAATCACATTCCACAAGATTCTGACCTCCAGGTTGGTTCCAGCTCGTCCCGTTCCAGCGTGCTTGATGCCCCGAAACTGCAGGGCATCTCCAAACGTGAGACGGCCGGATGGCCGGTAGCCACTGAGAAACGTCTCCGGCAGATCCTGCCCATCGCCCCGCACAGCGAGGTATCGCCCACCCTCCGTGCCCCAGACCGGCGAGTATGATTGCACCATGTTGGCCTGCAGCTCAGGAGCTGCCTCTGCAACATACCCGAACCACCAGGCAACCGCGGACGGCTGCCACCGTTCCACCGCCTGCCACAGCGTCGCGCCGCTCAAGTCACCGGCACGCATCCGTGCTCGCGAGAGATCGGCCAAGGGCGGCGTCAGGGCTCGCCGCGCGGCGAATGCGAGGGCCGCATTGTCCGTCACCACGGTATCTGTCACCCCGGTAAGCTGAGCCAGCACATCTGCCGCCTCTTCCAACATGGGCTGGCGCGGCATGGGCGCAGCGGCCTCGCTAAGCCCGCTGCGCGCCAGCACGGCCGCGCCGGCCACGAGTAGTGTCAGCACCGCGGCTTGAAGCGTCGACCTCCTACGCCGCTGAAAGAGCAGGCCCAGTCCTCCACAGGCCAGAGCGAGTGGCGGCAAAAGCGCCACCGCGTGGCGATCAAATAGGGGGCTGTGCGTGAGCAGCAAGCCGGCCGTCGCCAGGAGCCAGAGTGCAACGCCAAGCGCTGTCAGGCGGGCCGTCCAGAGCATCACGACAAGACCGAGCAATGCGCAGGGGAGAAGGACTCGCAACTCGCGTCCAACACCGCGGTCTAGTATGGCCAGGTTTTGAGATATGTTCAGTGGAAACGCCTGTTTCAGTAGCAAATGGTACTGAACTGCTTGATCCCAGACAGCGCCGGCGTCGAAGACCAGGATAACTCCCGCAACGAAGATCCCCGATACGCACAGCGCAATCAGGCCATCAATGAGCCGTCCACGCAACGAATGCAGAGGTCCGGCGAGTATTGCAACGGCCACAGGGACCGCGGCGCCGATCACCAGTGCCTTGATTAGCACACCACAGGCGAGCAGCAGTGCGCTCCCGAGCAGCCAGCCGCGCCGTGCCCGATGTTGATAGGCGAGTGCCAGCGCCACCGCGGACGTAGCCAGGGCAAGAGAGGGCATCTCTGAAAGCAGGGCGCGGGACTGGCTTAAGTAGAGTCCACTCAAAGCACAGGCGGCCATCGAGCAAAAAGCTCCTCGATCACCAGCGATCCACCAGCCCGCCGAAGTGATACTCAAGAGACCGACAAGTGACCAGATCACGACGCCGAATCGAGCCGCGGAGAGTGTCTCTCCCGCAGCGATATAGAAGGGCAACAGGGACGGTAGAAAGAGCGGCCCCTGCGCGTGAAAAAAATCTCGGTGTGGCAGCATGCCATCGCGCAGGAGCAGTAGACCTGAGGCGTATATCCCTTCATCAAAGCCGGAGGCGCCGTCAAGATTGGTCACGCGTACTAGGACGAAAAGGCAGAGCAGTGTGAGCATGGCCAGAACAATGATGACTCGAGCGACAGCCGGCGCCGCCGAATCGCGATGCTCCATGGACCCAACTACCATGGATCTGACACCCCCATGGCGGGCTTCGGCTGCCTCAAGACCTGACGATAGAGGTTGATCACCGACTCAACGTAGACCGCTTCCGAGAACGTCTGACACGCGCGGGCTCGACCAGCTCGGCCCATCGCGGCCCGGAGGTCCGGGCGCGCCAGAATCCAGCCGGCCGCGTCCGCAAGAGCTTGGGGGTCGTCGGGCGGAGCCAGCAGCCCGGTCTCACCATGCAGCACAAGCTCAGGACTAGCACCGACGTTGATCGCCACAACCGGCACACCGGCCGCCATGGCCTCAACGATGGGGCGCCCAAATCCTTCTGGTTTCTGACTGGGAAACACCAGCGTATCCATCGCCAAGAGCATGCGCTGAACATCGAGCCGATACCCGGTCACCACAATTCGATCACGCAGCCCGCGGCGCTCGGCTCGCTCCAATAGGTCTTCCAGGAGACCGTATGGTCGACGGAGCGCTTTCTTGACGCGCCCCTTCAAGCTTTGAGCATACCCTTCGGGCGTGCCCCCGGCCACGATGAGGAGGCGCAGGCTTGGAAAGCGCTGACACAGATCCGCAAACGCATCAAGCATGACAAAATGCCCCTTGGGTGCCTGCACACTGCCCACCAGGCCGATAACCAGTGCATCATCAGGTAACCCAAGCTCGGCACGAACCTCGGCCCGCTCATCCGCTGAACCCGGCCGAAAGACTTCCGTATTCACCCCGTTGTAGATGCGCGTGAGCTTGCCACTCTTGAGAAACGGCGCCCCGGACGCGTTGGAGTTTGAAATGATCCGCGTGGCAAGCTGACTGATGAGCCGCGTCTGAACTGCGCGCATGGGCGCGAGGTCACCGAGCACCTCACGGACGTGCCAGATCACGGGCACGTCTTGTCGATGTGCAGCCACAGCCGCCTGCACCAGGACAATGGTGTTGAGATGCACCAGGCTCGGCTGCTCCTCAGCGATGACCTGCCCCAGTCGCTTCGTGACCAGTGGAAACGACGCGAGAAACCGGACGATCATGGAAAGTTGAAAAGGGGTGTGGGCTCCGTAAAAGAGACTGTCCGTGAAGGGTACAACCCGCGTGCGCAGCCCAAGGTCTCGCGCGTGCCGCACAATTGGTCCATCCGCTGAGAACACCAGGACTGGCTCCAGCTCATCCGTGGGCAATGAGCGTGCAAGCTGAATCATGCTCAGCGGAGCTCCGCCCACCCCACCACCCAGGTGAACATAGAGGACTTTTTGGGGACGCACGTCACTCATGCCTTTGCCACTTTCTGATCGCCCAGCCAGCACACGAGGCCAATGACCAGGTTGGCGAGGTAGGTCACCAGAATGAGCAGCGAGAAGCCAACGGCCTCCTCCTGTGTTAGTCCCAGGCCTCCCGCGGCCAGCACCAGCACGCCGTCGCGTGTTCCCACACCCATCACGGTGATTGGTATCAGCGCAACAACTGACACCAGAGCCAGCGTGGCTACAAAAGCGAGCACCGGCGGGGGAGCGGTGATGTTGAGGGCCAAAAGCAGGATGTAGAAGCGAATGTAATGCACCACGTAGGCAGCCACCGTGAGCAGCCAGAGGGCAGGGGAGCGAACGATCATCGCCAAGCCAAGATCTGCGTGGAAGGACGAGTTTCCGAGGAGCGCCTCAAATCGCTTGCCCAGCATTGGAATCCGGTACAACGCACCCAGGAGAGGCCGGAACACTCCTGGCGTGATGATCGCCCAGACACTCATGAGCAGCCCAAACAAGCCAGCAAGCAGCGCGCCCAGTGTGAACAGACGATCCATGCCCAGAGTCTCCCCGACGAAGAGCACGCCCGGAATGGCCAACAGCACAAGCAGGAGCATATCCAGGATGCGGTCCAGCGCAATTGTGGCGAGCGCCGGCCCCATGGGGTGCCCGGCACGCGCCAGATACACGGCCTTCACAGCTTCCCCAACCTGCCCGGGCGTGGCGTAGCCCGCAAAGAGCCCGACGAAGTAGAGCCAAAGACTCCGCCAGAGCGAAACATGGATACCCGCGCGTTTCAGAAGAAGCTGCCAGCGCCAACTCTTGAGCACGAAAAAAGGAAACACCAGGACAATGGCCAATGCCACCGCAAGGCCGTCGGTGCGACGCAGGAGCTGACCAAGCTGGGCCAGCTCCAGGCGTGAGAGAACCAGGACAAAGAGCCCAACTCCGACGAGTCGAATGAGCCACCGGCTGATCACCGCTTCAGCTCAGTCAAAGTCATCGTGGCGCTGCGATAGATCTCCTTCAAATTGCCGCTCGACTGAAGGGTGTACTGCAGACGCACGATTGGCACGTCTGAACCCGCCGGAGCATCCCCGGGAACCATGGCCACATGGGTGACGCCCCGCTCCCGAAGCGCCGCAACGAGATCTGCCGGTTCGCGTTGGCGCTCCAGAGGAATGAGCCCCTGCGCCACCGCGTTGGCCCAGATGTACGATCGTTCCAGGTAATACCCTCGGGTATCCCAGAGCAGGACCACAGCATCCGCCGGCAGCGTTTGGTTGAGAATCATGAAGTCGTCATACCAGAGAAATAGTGAGTCCGGCTGAGGAAGCCGTCGCCGCAGGAATGCATCTTCAGACTCGAGACCAAAGACCACTGGTAGGGCTGGAAGATGATAACGGCCGTTTGCGGCCAGCGACGTGGCAGACCACAACAGCAGGGACAGAATTGTGATCCATTGGGTAATTGGGTGGAGGCGGCAGAGTGCCAATGCACTGGCCGCCACGAGTCCAGAGAGCGCACCGACCACCGTCAGCAAGGTGCGAAGCCGAGGATAGAGGAAGAACCAGATAGGCAGCGAGACGAGCGCGAACACCAGAAGCAGGCGCGTGGACCGCGAGAGTGGCACCAGAAAGATGAACGGAATGAACGCCAGGTGAATTGGCCCCAGGTACCCACTCCGAAACGCGTCCGGCGTTACGGTCAAAGTCAAGGGGGCAAGCAGCAGACGCTCCGGGGAACGGTCGCCAATCGTCTTGTAATACTGAATTGCCAGTTGTCGCTCAGATGCCTCCGCCGAAAAGTCTCGACCATGAAATACGGAGTTGAAATAAGGGTACAGTGGGTTCCCCGTCCAGGCCCAACTGCGTAGAAACCACGGTGAGGCGAGAAGCACCGTAATGACGCCAGCACTGATGAGCGGTCGCCAGCTAACCTGAACCTGGCGGCGCCAGGCGACATCCAGTGCCATGGTGATCCATAGCGCGCCTGCCGCAGTCAAGTTAGGCATCTTGGTGCCGGCGTGGAGCCCCGCCAGGATGCCAACAAGAAGAAACCAGTATCCGCCCTGCTCCCGCCATCTCAGCGCAGCGATGAGTGCCGCGAGAAGATAGGCCGCGGCGCCAAGATCGATGAGCGCAATGCTGGATTGGACGCTCACGTCCGTTACAGCATAGAAAAGAGCCGCACCGAGAAGCCCCGCCCGTGGTGAAATGGCGCGGACAGCGATAACGTATACGGCCGTGGCCGCGAGGATTCCGAAAACAAAGTGAATGACTTGCGCGGCCACCGCCGAGCCAAGAAGAATCGCCAGAGTGAAGAGCATCTCGAGCCCAAACGCGGCCGTTGAGTAATACACACCCGGCACATAGCGAATGCGCCCCTCCTCGGCATAGAGCCTGGGAATAGCTAGGTGATAGGCCAGCACGTCGGTTCCTGAGACTGGCGCGAGCGCGGCAATCAGGTTGAGCCCCGCGCTCAGCAGAAGAAACAGCCAGCAGCCCCAGACGAGAATCCCTCCTTCGCGGAGGCCGCGCCACGTCCGCGCGAGCGCACGGTACGTATCACCCCAGACGGGACGTGGAAGTCCACGGATCGTCAAGACCAGGCCCGGAGCGATGACGGCCCAGCCAAAAAGCGGCGATAGGCCACCAACCAAGCCCACACCGAGGATGAGAAACGTCAGGATTCCAGCGCCTAGAAGCGAGGCAAAGAGTAGCCGCTCCAAGGCAGCAGACGGCAGAGTCTCCATACGGCGAAGAAGCGGCAGCCCGTACCCGTAACTCGCAAGGAAGATGAGCGCGGCGATCCCGAGAGCAACCACGGCTATCCGCTCCGAGCAATCACTCGGAGCATCGTTTGCACGAGCTCCGGAGCGAACTCGCGTAGGACGGCCAGGTAGAACGCTGCATTGATCGCCACAATCCAGCCGATAGCCAGGCCCACTACCGTGCTGAAGATTCGCACAATCGCCTGGTGCGCAGACCAGTCAGCCCGAGAGCTCGTGCCCCGGCGAGACGTGTAAGTCACTCGTCCCGTGTGAGACTACTGAGCAGGCTCGCCTCGATCCCACGCAGGTACCAGAAGATCATGGCATAACCCGCAACGCGCAGCGTTGTGTCAAAGACCGCCTGAAAGACCGCCACGATGGCACCCGCCAGTAGCCCAATGGCCGCGCCGCGCACCAATGGATCGGCTTCCCGCGTGGCGCGTACGAGTCGCACACCATTGCGCAGTATCAGCCAGAGCATCAGCAGTACCAAGCCGAGGAAGGGCAATCCATAATCCACGGCGGAGTTGATCACGTAGCTATGGTAGCCCCGCCGCGCCCCCGGGCCATCGCCAACGAGCAGATTCGGCATCCCGCCCCAATCCCCAGCATCCGCGATATCCTCCTCAGAGAACAGGGGGTTTGGCCCCGTGAACCGAGACAGGCCCTCCACCAGAATTGCCCCACGGCTTTCGTCGCGCCGCCCCAGATCTATTCCCATGGTCTCTTGAACGTGGGGAATAAGTGGCAGACACGAGCTCACAAACGTGATGACGCCAAGGGCCAGTGTAACGCCAAGCGCTGTGGTCACTTTCCGATGCGCGCGCCAGGCAAGCACGCTCACCACGGTGATGGCAATCGCGGAACCAATCATCCCACCACGAGCGAGACTCATCCAGGCAACCAGAAGTGACACTAAGAACGTGATGAGGAAGAACACCCGACTTTGCCAGGATCGGGCGAACGCGAAGAGACCAAAGGTGAGTGCAACCATCAAATTGGCGATCCATGCGAGCACCGTCGCAGGATCGCCATAGAGCGTGTGGCCATAGCGCAGCGGGCCCAGACCACCGCTGTAGTGCGGGTAGGGATTCCAACAGGAGGGGAATCCTTCAACCACGAGGAGATAAAGGCTCCGGGATGTATACGCCGTCACAACGCCGATGAGTCCGAGCATCAGCATCGACTGAGATCGTTGCGCCGTGTTCGTCACCGCGAAGGGAAACGTCCCTTGGACAAAGGTTTGAAAGAAAACCGGCGCTCGAGGACCATAGCCAACAAGTGCAAATGCCGCGTGCAGGACAAGCAGCGGGGTGAGCGCAAAGTAGAGACTGGACCACGCCAGCGATCGACGGGCTTGGAGCAAGCGAATGAGAAAGCCGAGCGCTGTAGCCACCGAGAAAAGCAGGTTGGGCGAAATTGGTCCAATGCCCGGCACTCGAGTGCTCGGGGGCATGATCAAAACCGCCCCGATCACCAGCACAATTCCACAGGCCGGATACACAACGGCTACCGCGGCCAGCGCCAGGGCCACCAGCGTCAGAACGAAGTGCGCCGGACCAACCGGTATCTCGGAGAGTCCATAAATCGCCACCGCTAGACCGGCAGCGAGAGCAAGATATCCGAAGGGCGCCCATCCTGTCGGCTGGAGTCGATCTACCAGAGAAGCCGGGGCGAGATCGGCGCCTGCGCTACGATCGAACCAGCGCTGAAATCGATCGCGCAGTGCACGACTCTCGGTGCCGACAACTCCTGGGATCATCCGAGCCCCGGCGGGTAGCGTAGCTCGTAGAGACGCTGTCCCGAGTGCTCGAAGATGAGCATCATATGCTGTGTCTGGAATTCGGGCTGCTCAACGAGAGACTCCGTGTAACTCTGTTTACCACCGTACCCCATCCGCCACTGTTGAATCACGAAACCATTGATAAAGATGTGCGTAATGCGCCGGGCACGCAGGGCCGCCAGGAGCTCGCGCTCCGTGCCAATATCATGGATGATTCGGCCCTCGAGATCGTCAGAAAGAATGTACTCGCGATCCAGGTAGTAGCCATTGCCATTGTGCACGCCAATGATTCTGGCATTGGCCGGCAGCGATGAGTTGATAAACGTGATCGCGTCAAAGCTCGGATACCAGTCCAGCAAGTTGCGCCTGAGATAACTTTCACGGTCCTGAATCCCAACAATGTAGGGCAGAGGCGCCATTCGATACACGTGCACCCAGCCGTACGTGGCAAGCGCGTACAACGGGCCCAGCAATGCCAGTCCGGCCACCGCAAACCGCGCTGGACTCGGGCTCGCGGTCAGACCACGCAGCGCGTATGCGCCACACATTCCGAGCACCGCGAGCTGCGGCAGAAAATTTCGATCCCGCTGCACACCGACATACCAGAGCACATAGCCAACGCCGACGAAGGCCAGCAAATACCACAGCTTCCGATCTCGGTCCTTCAATACAAAGAGTAGCGGGACGGTGGCAAGCATCACCGGGCCAACAGTTTTTCCAAAGCCGAAGGCAATCGGACCCATAGACATATCCCAAATAATGGTGATCATCCCGAGGAGTCCTGATGCATGGTTGGGGGGCGAATCCGCAGCGTATCCCAGGATCTGCTTATTGAACAGGGGGTACACAGGATTCCCCACGTACAGGGCATTCTTGAGCATCCAGATACCACCCAGGAGCAGACAGGGAATTAAATACAGGGCCAGTCGACCTGCAAGCTGACGGAACGCTCCCTTGTCCCAACGCAGCGTCCGCCAGACAATCCCGGCGACGAGAGGTGTCATCGTGAATAGGGCAGTGTACTTGGATCCCAGCCCAAGCCCGCCGAACATACCCGCCAGCGCCAGCCAGCGCCAGTCACCGCGCCCGAAAAACCAGCGACTGAACGCGAGCAGGGATACTAGATCGAAAAACGCCCAACCAACATCGATTTTCGTGGAATTATTCGCGTAAGAAACGGCCCCCAGGCTGAAGAACGCCAGCAGGGCCCACGGAGCAACTCCATTGCCAAAGAGGGAGGCAGAGAGTGCGGCAATTGCCCCGAGACAGGCGACTCCGAAGCCGAATCCCACCAGTAACTGTGCCAGCACGTCACCGCGAAGCAGAAGTGCCCACGTGGAAAGCATTTGAACGTTCAATGGCAGATCGTCGTAGAAGCTCGCCGGTAGTGGCGCGATTCGTCCAAACTGGACAAATCGCCGGGGCGCCGCCAGATAGCCGGCCAACGTATCACCCTCCACGGGTGGGTGGAACGCCGCGAGAAAGTAGACCCCAACACTCAGTCCCAGGACCGCCGCGGGCAAGATTGCAGGTCCGCGAATGCCGCGGATGGATGCCGAGAGCTCCGTGCGAAACAAGCTCAGAATGGCCAGGGCGGGCGTGACCGCCAGGGCAAGGAGCACCAGAAAAAGGAGCCAGCTCAGCTCCCATCGGAGAAAGCCGATGAACCCGAGCGTGGCGCCGAGCAACGAAAAGGTACCGAGTCCGAGCCCCAGCGAGAGCACGACGTCCTCGAGGACGCTCGCCGGCGAAACGCCGATGAGCCCAAGCCCACGGCGCCCCAGGCCAATCGCGGTCATCACGATGAGCAAGAATACGCTCAGGTCAGCAATGTTACCCAGGAGTGTCACGGCGAACCGATGAGATGCCCAAGTAGCCGTGGGAGATCAGCGCGAAGACTCACAAAGAGGTAGCTGCCGACCACGATGGCCATCCAGAGGGTTGCCAGCCACACAGCGCGATTTGAACGCGGCATACAGATACGAGCGGCGCACTCTGCGTTGGCTCACTCCGGATTCTCCCAGTGGTGAGCGGTCCCAAAGCGACGCGATTAGCCTTCCTTGATGAGTCGCTGTAAGAACGGTATGCCCAGGAGCGAAAGAAGCCACCGTCCGAAGAACGCGTAAAGGATGCCCACCGTGAGCGATTGCGCGCTGGTGGCATATCCTTCAAACAGCAGCATGATGACGGAGTCCCGCGTTCCCATGCCACCGAGGGTGAACGGCATGAGTCCGGCAAAGAGCGCGGGGGGTAATCCCGCAAACGTGTAGATCAGCGGGACGTTGGCGTCCACGGCGAGAAACAAGAGCCAGGCCGTGAGTACCGTGGTCACCCAATTTATGAATGTCAGACTAAGCGTTATGAACAGCAACGAAGGTGACCGTGAGAGCGCATAGGTACTGGAAAGCACCAGATCCAATCGCTGACGCCAGGCTGGTTTGAGCGAGAGACGGCGAGTCCAGGGAGCCACAATAAAGAATCCAGCAATTGCTGCCAGAATGAGTCCGGAGAATAGCGTGATTGCCGGTCGATCAAAGAACATCGAGCCGACAAACGACATGGCGCCTAGTACAGCCACGTCCACGGCGCGCTCCGCTAACAGGCTACCAGCGGTCACCGTCGCGGGCACGGTCTTTCGCAGATAGTACGCCTTGATCAAATCGCCGGACTTTGATGGAGTGATTGAGCTTATCGGCCAGGCGGCCATGGTCAGCAAGAATGACCGGCTCCAGGAAACGCTGTAACCAATAGCATTCAGCACCGTCCTAAAGCGCCACGCGTGTACTAACGGTAAGGTGAGAGTCAGCAGCGTTGCCAGAATCATGGGCCCAGGGCTCGCGCTTGAGAGGAGGCTTGCAACATCGCGCGCACCCACCCAGCCAATCAGGCTGGCAACGATGGCGCCCGTGACTACCATGAAAATGCCAACGCGAATGAGCAGTCCGCGATTTTTCCAGGGAGCCCAGGAGGCCGTCTCATCAGCGGCATCGCTGGGCGCGCCGAGGGCCGCCTCGGGAACCGGTCTGTCCTCCGCCCGGGTTCCGGTCACCATGACCTCGCCCACGGCTGGCGCTGTGATCGGTCGCGTAACGGCATCATTGAGCATGAGCGGCTCGGTGGCTCATGCGCCTATCGCCTGAATCTCGCCTAGTGACAAGGATCTATCGCCCACTTCCGTGCGTGCGACGCCGCCGTCAAGTGTCACCTGGCGGACCACGGTAAGGGCACCCGTGGAATTAAACTGGCCCACTTGAGCATGGCTGAGCGTGAGCCCGCTGATTCCTAGCTCCTGCGCTTGAAAATACCGCGACTGTGGTACGTACCGCACTGCAAACTCATCGCCAATCATGAGCGATTCAAATGACACGGAACCGGTCCGCTCAAGCCGATCAGTCACCAGCAAGTTGTCTCCATCAAGCCGTATCTGCCGGCGGAACCGTACCGGAATTGGGCGCGTGCCGAGCATGAGCAGCTTGCGGATGCCGCCCTTGATGAAGTGCGCGGCCTGCCCATTCCAACCTACGGCAGTCAGCACCCCGCGGAACATCGCCATTTTTAACGGGGTGAACGTCTTCGTTGACGGCATTTTCTGTAGCGAGCCCTGAACCTGAACAATCTCGTCAGAGACGCTCACTTCATAGCGCGGGTCCACCCATTGGGAGCTCACCAGCGCGCCATCTTCAAGCTTACCAAGTACGCCACAGTCGTTATAAATCAACGCACCAGTTTCCGCGTTAAAGAGCTTAATCACGCCACCTTTGGCAAGATTCACCAGGAGGTAGCTGCGCTCGCCACGCCGAGCGTAAATCCGCGCCCCGGGAAACCATTCCGTGAATGCCGTCCGCTCATACGGCAGTTTGGGCAGATCAGCGGCGCGAGGCCGCGCGTCAAGATAGGCCTGTAGATACTCCGCCACGCGGTACACCAGGTAGCGATCAGGCATGATCTCAGGCGGCACGAGGCCCCCCGCGTCCAGCCCCTCCAGCATCTTCTGAGCCACGCTCCCAGCAAGCGGAATCTCGCCTGCCAGGACTTCAAAGCCGTGTGGATAAAAGTGGAGCGTTTGCCGACTACCCATGCTGCCCCCGTAATACCCATTGGGGTAGACGAAGTAGCTGGCGAACTCCACGGCTGAACGGAGCACATCCAGCATCTCAGCGGTTGGGTGAGTCTGATACACCTTGCCGAGAAATGAGACCGTGGCGGAAAGATATCCTGGATCCACGCCATCATATTCAATCGACCAGCCCTCAGGCTGCTGGTAACGCAGGAATCCGCGCCAGAGACGCTCAAAGCCAACTTTTAGTGCCGGGTCACCTAGAAGCTCGTATGCCTTCCACACCGCCATGCAGGCAATGGCATGATGATTAGCCAGGTGATCCTCTTCTGATTCCCCCGCGGCAATAAAATGAGCGGCCTTGCGGATCGCGGCCAATATACGCTCACGTGGCTCCGGTGGCAGGTCATCGCCCAGGCACTTCACGGCTTCCATGGCGGCAAAGCAGGTGAAGGCCGTTGGCCCGGCCCAACCTCGTTCATAAGGATAGAACTCATCGAAGGATCCGTCAGCGTGCTGGACTCGTGCCCAATACTCTAATCCGGCGATCGTCCAATGGAGCATTTTCGGCTGGCGATAGTAGATGTTCCCCGGCATGTCGTGCGCATAGACGATCGCCAGGCTCTGTACGCCAAACTGCCCCAAAGCATCAGGAAAATCGCTCGTCTTATCCAGCCAGTACGGTCGATGAAACGATCCATAGGTGGGCGAATATGGATTTCGATCCTGGAGGGAAAGAATTCGTGGGATCTGGTTAAGCGCTCGCTCGAGGTAGACGTGTCGAAGATCACGCACGTCATTCACCTTGTGCTCTTGTTGCGTATCAATCACCGTCGACCTCGTGGGATTCGTTTATCAACCAGATCAGCGAGCATACCCGTCATAGCGGCCTGGAGTGCCGCGACAGCGAGGATTACGGTGGTCACATCCATCAATCGCCCCAACACAATCAGACTGTACGCCCCGACAACGACGGCGGCAGCGAAGAGCATTAGCGCTAACCGCAGAAAGATGCGCAACGGCGCAAAATACATGACCGTGCGAAGGATCAGATGTATGAAATTGGCCGTGTCGCGGATCGGTCTGATCTTGGAGTTACCGACTCGCGCGTGATAATCAACGGGTATGAATTTCACGGGATAGTCATTGCTCAGCATCGCCAGCGTGATTGTGGTCGTGAAGGAAAATCCCTGTGGAAAGAGGTGATAGAACTCCATTGCCAGTGACTTTCGGAACACCCGCAAGCCGGAGTTCAGATCGGGAATCTCAGATCCGGTAATGGATTCGGCCAGACGGGTGATGAACCATTTGGCAGGCCTGCGCACCAGGGGCACGTGAGTATTCTCACCCGTCCGAGCACCCACAACCATGTCACAGTCATGGATCTCAGAAATAAGCTCCGGGATCCGCTCATTCGGATACGTGCCATCGGCGTCCGTGATCACAATGAGCTCATACTTGGCCTTGCGCAAGCCCGTCTTGAGAGCCGCGCCATACCCACGATTGACCAGGTGCTGGACGAGGTGAACATCGTGCTTCCGCACCACCTCAGCCGTGTTGTCACGGGAACCATCGTCCACAACGAGAATCTCGTATTCGATACCAGAATCTCGCATTACCCCTTTGAGCTGTTCCAGCACGGGGCCAATTCCGTCTTCTTCATTAAAGGCCGGAATGAGAATGGTGGCGCCCACCGAGGCCGGCTGGTCGAGCTCGGCCGAAGTGGGTGCATCCGCGAGAACACTGTTGCTCACAGCCATGATGCTCCTGGCTCCGGAATCGAGCGCAGCGAACGAAAGATGTGGACACGCTGGAAGAGTGAGTGCAATTGGGAATTGGTCACCGGTGAGCGCAACGCCTCGTGTCGATGGCACGAGGACCATAGCGGCTCGGATTCAAACTGTACGGCGCGATAATACCCCAGGAGGCGTTCGGCGTGCCGAGCGCTGTGTCAGCGGCAGGTCAATTGCTCAGGAGCAGGTGAGCTCCGCCTATACTGATACGTAGGCGCACGTGACCTACACGAGCCGACTTTCAGGAGCCGAACATGACCACCCAGATCAAGAAGTCTGAGGACGAATGGCGGCGTGAGCTTACGCCGGAACAGTACAACATCCTGCGGGAAAAGGGGACGGAACGACCGTTTACGGGCGAGTACGTACACTCCAAGACCGATGGGACGTATATCTGCGCGGGATGCGGCGCCGAGCTTTTTCGATCCGACACAAAGTTTGATTCCAAATCAGGCTGGCCCAGCTTCACGGAGCCCGCGAATGTTGAAGCAGTCGACCTGCATGTGGATTCAAGTTACGGGATGATTCGCACCGAGGTAACCTGCAAAGCTTGCGGGGGACACCTTGGGCACGTCTTTGACGACGGCCCCGCGCCCACGGGCCAGCGCTTCTGCATCAATTCAGTTTCGTTAAAACTCCAGCCTGACGAGGCTTAGCGAGCTGACCGCGCGCCGTTCGTGGACGGCGCCGCACCAGCGGAAGTAGACGCATCAGCGCAACGGCGGCCGCGAACGCGGCCGCCATTCCGCGTGCCTGCGGCGACATCAGTAGCGCAAACCCATCCGAGGCAAACGGAACATACAATCTCACCCGGCCTATGATTCGCTCGGCCGTGGTAGTCCGCAATTCCGTAGTTGAGTCATAGAGATTGCGCGTGCGATAGATCAGGCCCGCCGCTCCATGAACGACCTCGCTGACATGCCCCGTTGTAGGATTTCCCGCTTCATCCTGGACGAGTACGAGGTCGTCGACGACAAGCGCTCGATCCATCATTGGGTCGACAACGATGAGCGACCCAGATGGCACCGATGGCTCAAGTCCTGATCCATCAATCAGAAAGTACTGCACGCCCCGTGCAGCGAGCACACTGGCAACGAGAAAGATTACTGAGAGTGAAAAGAGCACTCCAACAATCGCGGTCTGTAGTACGCCATGCCCACGACGCTGGCGCCGCCTGGCTGGCAATGGAGATAGTGGAGTCTGGGGAGTGACGAGCCAGACGCGCGGGGCGCGTTGGTAGCTTGGGGATGCGAGCGCATGCATCGAAGCGCCTTCCTGATCGGGGAGTCTCTCCCTCGATCATCGGCGGTCTGTCGCGAGCGTACAGTCAATGAACGCATCCCGGGGACTCGGTGAGACTTTGGCTATTTGTCGGGCACGCGTAAGAGGACGACACCGAATTAGGGAGGAGCGTGAGCGGAGGTATCCCTATCACAGAAGAGCGGACGTTGCACGGTAGTGAGCTGGGTGGTGTCGGGCATCTCGCCCGATAGTGAGGCCCATGGAACCGGACACTATAGGGCAGGATGCCCGACACCACCGCGAAGCTCCCGAGCCACATCCGTCAAATTGCGCTAGCTGGCGCCCGCATTTGGGATCAGCGTCTCGTACACCCGCCCCAGCGTCTGCCGCAATCGTTGCGCAACGGCTTCTCGTCCATTCTCTGCGACCACCAATGCTCGTGCGGAGTCGCCCATTGTTCGAAGCCGTTGGGTGTCACTCAGGGACCGGATGATCGCTTCAGCAATCGAGGCCGGGCTGAAATCTCGGGCCAGGAAGCCCGTCTCCCCTGCACGCACATGGGCGTCCGGCCCTCCGCTCGGCGTACACACCACGGGCAAACCGCAGGCCATCGCCTCAAGGACAACCAGGCCCAACCCCTCTTGTAAGGACGGAAGAACAAAGAGATCCGCGTTCTGAAGCTCGCGCACCAGATCCGCGCCAGAAAGACGTCCAAGACAGAGAACGCCTTCCGGCGGAGCAGCCATCAGTGCCTCCGTGCCTGGGCCAACAATCTTCAGCGTTACGGACCCCACCGAAGCCCGCACGAGCGGCAGTGCTCCAAGTAGCGCTCCGATGTTTTTTCGCGGATCGTCCATGCGGCCAACAGTGATCAGGGTCAGCTCGTCCGTAGACCGGACAGGTGGACGCTGAAACAGCGGCGCGAACGCCTCAGTATCAATGGGCCAGGAGAGCACCTCGAGACGTTCCGTAACCTGCGGGACTTTCTGAGAGATCCGATCAGCCGTGTGCTGGCTCACGGCCATGATGCGTGCTGCGCGATTCAAAACGAATCGCTCCTGCCAGACCATCAACGGCCAGAGTGGTGAGCTCAGGACGTTTCGAGCCCACGGCTCACCGCCGTCTGCCCGGGCACGTAGCTCATCCTCGAGGAGAGTGGCGGTCCAGCAGACATAGCGCTTCCGCAGCATGGCCGCAGTGATGCCGCACTGGGGCACACCCAGCACAAGATGAATCTGAAAGCGGTCCAGATAGCGCCTCACGCTGGGGTAAGGCCACCATTGATAGGCCAGTGCCGGGAGGCGAGCAGGCACATGCCCAATAGCCAGGCCGGGCATGCCGCTCCGTACTCGCGGCTGGGCATCCCAGAACCGCCCGCGACGGACGAGCTCTCTGGGAGTCAGCCCGTCACCCAGGGCCGCGTTCAGATACACCAGGTGAGGTTCCACGTTCCATGCGTGCAGCATCTGATAGACGGCCTGGAGCGATGTGAGGGCGCCGCCCCGACCAAGCGGATCAATGCTAAACAGGGCCGCATTCATCGACGCGCCCCTAGGATCTGGCCAACCAGATTTCGATAATAGGCCAGATCCATGGCCGTCGGAAGAAATGCACTCATGGGCAGACCAGTACGCCGTCTGAACATCATGACGTACATGGTGAGCGCCGAGGCATACCCCATTGAAAGCGCGGCGGCCGCGCCCCTTGCACCAAGCAGTGGGGTCAGCCAGATCTGCAGCAACAGACCAACGCCGGCAGCGATGAACGCGCCCACTGTTGGCAGGCGAAACTCGCTCTGCGCGTTGAAATAACTCGCCAGGATCTGCTGCAATCCAAGACACACCATGCCCGGCAGAAACCAGACCAGGATGGGATAGGCCGGTTCGAAATCAACTCCGTAGAGCGTGACGATGATCATCTGCCCAAGAAGTGCGAGCACTGAAGCGCTGACGATGAGCCACACAAGGGTGTGGCGAGCGATGATCACGGTAAGATCGGCCACGGACGCACCGAGCCCCTCGGTCTGCATCATGCGCGAGTGGAGCACGGTGCGAATGGACACGGAAACAAATGTGACGTAAGTTGCCAAACCGAGCGCGGTAGCGTAATAGCCAACGTCAGCGAGTGATCCCCAGACGTTCACAATGAACACCCCGGCCTGGCCGGCCAGAAACATAGCCACCATACCCACCTGGATCAAAACGCCGGATCGAGCTAACTCCACAGCCAGGGAGCGATCGATCGTCCACGATCGTTCAAGCCGCCACCAGACGAACGCGGCGCAGAACAGAGCGAGCGCCGCCTCCGACACAAGAAACGCGAGCACCGTGCCCTGGAGCTGCTCACGTGAGTAGAAGAGAAAGGGCACCAGGAGGGCGAGAAACGTTGCCGATTTGGCCAGTTCCACCAGGTTGTAGGTGATCAACTGGCCGCGCAATTGAATGACTCGACGAACGACCCCGTACCCAACGGTAAATGCGCTCGAAATCACCATCACGACCAATGCCTCGGTGGGAACGCCCCGTAAGACAGTGGTTTCTAGCAGCGGCGCGGCCATTACGAAGAATGCGCCAAGAATCAGAACAGTGGCACCAACCATGGCTAGCCCCGTACCAATGACCGTGCCCGCGGGATGCTTTCCCGCCCGCAGGATGCCCATCATCATCTCTGGGATTCCCCACTGAGCCACCGCGCCGAGAATACCCGCGGTGCGCACGGCCAGCGCAAACGCACCCCGCCCTTCTACCCCCAGAAGGCGATTCAAGATGATGCTGGCGGCGAGCCCGATGACCAGGGTGAGCAGGCTTCCAATGCTCGCCGAGGCGAACCGCATCAGCGCTGGCTCGCTAAGCGATCCATGTCCAGCGGCGTCCTAGCGCAAGTGACGAAGTTCTGCGTCCAGATGTGCTCTGTGCGAACGCCCTCAATGCGTTTGACGACATTCGCTGTTGCACGAATAAGCGACCAAAGCGTTCGACGCAAAACCCAACTGGCAGACGATCCCGGTAGCGGGGTCTCTGTGGACTCGATATGCAGAAACCCGTATCGACGGAGGAGCTGCTCAAGTGAGCGTGGCGTAAAGATCGTCAAGTGCGTGAGGTCACCGTGGATTACCGCGCCGCCATGAAGAGCCTGGCCATTGGGTGTCTGAGTAATGAAACGGCCGCCCGGGACGAGTGCAGCGCGGATCGCCGGCGTAAGTTTAGTGAGCTCTGTTCGGGAAAAATGCTCGAGGAAATCAATGGCAACAATCGCGGCGAAAGCGCCGGGATGGGCGGGCAGAATCGTGAACACGTCACCAACTTCAGCCTTGAGGCCGCGCGCACGCGCGAGCACAATCTGCTCCTCTGAGATATCCAACCCGCTCACATCACGGAAGCCCTGTTCCATCAGGAATTCCATGAAGTACCCTGCGCCGCAGCCGATTTCCAGGATCGGCGCAGAGCGATCAAGATCCTGGATGAGCGGCAGATAGCACCGCCGACACCACGTTCCATATGCACGCCGTGCCGACGGATCCATCGACGCCTGAGACTGCTTGAACGTCGAAACGTACCCGGCGTAGAGCTCGCGACGGAAGTCATCGCCGAGATCTGGACGATTAGCGTCACTCGCGTGGGCACGGTCCTGGGGTGTCATCGGGCGCATGGGGTTACTCAGAGTCACCAATCCCAGCCATCTGAACCGCGACCCTCGGCGAAACGTGGAGCACAATGCACAGGCGAATTGTACGGGGATCGAGACTGAGGCTGACTCGTCTCACTCACGTTGAGAAAGATCATCAGCCGTCCTGCCCTCGAGCCGCGCCACAAGCACCGGTTCCCCAGGGGCCAGAATGAGCCCGCGCCCGTACCAGGCCCGCGCAGTCTCATGATCGGCATCATTGGCATAAAGATCACCGCCAGCTAGATACGGCCATGGGTTGTTAGGATAGAGCGCGCCAAGACGCTCCATCGTAATGATTGCCGCGCGTCGACCACTAATCTGGTCCACTGAGATGGCCACGCCCTGCCACGGCGAGCGCTCATTCGGCGCCACTCGAATACCCGCGCGATTGACTTGCAGGGCCTGGCGCCACTGAGCCCGACGCACCAAAGCATTTCCCCACTGAACGATTTGAGGCGCCGCTCCTGCCCTAGTCCACGCATCTACGGCACGATCAACCTCACCCATATCGCGATAAAGACGTCCGATCTGGAATGCCATGCTCTGATCGTTCGGGTCAGCCAGGGCCTCTGCCTGGCTCAACATACGCCGGGCAGCGGACCGCTGGGACTGGATCGTGTGCAATGCCGCCAACGATCGCATGGCGGCAGGGTTTGATGAATCCAGCTCTAGAGCCCGATTCAGATAGTCCTCGCCGCGTGTAAGGCGTTCATCACGTTCCTCCCGCGAGCGCTTGATCCCAACGCTGACTTTCATGAGCTCAACATTGCCCGCGTTGAGATACACCGAACCCATTACCGACTGAAGCCAACTCGCGGCGGAGGGCCGCGCCTCTCGCGCCTGAGACTCTCCCTGGGCGTAAATCACTGGCACCACCACTGCCAGGGCGAGTCCAACGGCCACGATCACTCGCCCCGCCGCAACCACGCGAGCGACCACGCGCGGATCCCGCTGTGCCGCCTGCCGTGAACGTGCCAGCACCGCCACCAACCCCAGGGCCGAGGCGAACATGACCATTCCAACACTCGTCAGCGCAACAACTTCAGTAAGTCCCGCGATCAGCAGGGTCATGGTCGCGGCGGTCGCGGCGAAAGCCACCCAGCGGCCCTGGGAATCCTGGGACACCGAATGCACTCGATAGAGAGCGAACGCTCCCGTAACAACCAGACCAATCAGTCCAGTGAAGCCCAGGACGCCCTGCTCCAAATACGTCTGGAGAAAAATATTGTGCGCGTGGCTGAAGCGCGGATCGACCGGCAGGAAGTACGTCTCATACATTTCTTGAACCGATCGCAATCCAAGTCCAACTCCGGTGAAACGAAAATCCCCGATCAGAAAGATTGAGTTGTCCCAGAACTCCGCGC
Organism: Chloroflexota bacterium; assembly: GCA_046154735.1. GTDB lineage: Bacteria > Chloroflexota > UBA6077 > UBA6077 > JACCZL01 > CAVXYC01. Next base: position 32,249 of record JBJXFJ010000378.1, read on the forward strand.
GGCGAAACACTGACCCAAAGTCCACCGTGGGCGCGGCGAGTAGGCGGGCAAGCCCGCGTAACTGAACATGCTGGTTTACCCACGTGAATAGGCCAAAGGCCGCCACCGCGGTGGCCCCCAGCACGAGCGCTCGGGAACGAAGCCACGGACTGCTGATGAGCACGACGGAGACCGTCACCAGCGTGGCGGTGAGTATGGCACCACGATTGGCAGCGAGAGTAAGAAAGAGCGCGAAGTATCCAATGCAGCCCGCACCTAGCAGGCGGGACCTCAGGGATTGACCCGCCAACAACGGGCCCAACGACAAGGCAATGCCAAACGCCGCCAGTGTTCCCAGGCCTGAGGCGCGCAGGCGATAGCGCTGGAGCACATCATCCTGATCCAGTACAGCCTGACGCAACGGCTCAAAGACGCGTAACCAGTCCGTGAACGCTTGAGGGAAGCGCTCTAAACCAATAAATGGAGCAACGAGGATAAACACGACGGGCGTGCCGATCAGGGCAACAACTAACAGCCCAATTGAGATGCGGCGTGCCGCGGTAACCGTTTGCGCCGCCTGGCTTACGGCGAGGAACGACGCAATCGCCGCGAGCATGCCAGTAAAGCGAATGCCCGCTGCGTCTGGCTGGACGGTGACCTGCAAGCCGAGTACGGCGCCCGCAAGAAAGAGAGCCGTTGGGAATAACCAGATGAGCCCCTGCCTCACGTCTCCCGCCGATCGCAGCGAGGCAACGATGAGTCCAACTAGTCCCGCGGCACCCAACCACGCTGTTGGCAACGGCGCGCTGAGCAAGCCAAGCGTGGTCAGTAACCCTAGCGCCCCCAGGTACTCGGGTGCACCAAGTGGGCGAACGGCTAGTCGCGACGTGGGGATCACTTTCACGGGGGAAATGACATCATAGTGAAACAAACGCGCTCAAAGAGTCACGGGAGCAATTGTGAGCCCCTCAGTGAGTCGCCGTGACAGGTTAGGCTCGCCGTCTGCAAAGACAGCTCACATCAAAGCCGTCCCATTCTGAGGCTGGAATGATACCGGACAGTCCTCCGAGTGCGATGACACGTACCCCTTTGCGCTTCCCGTGCCAACCTGCACCATCGATCCCGCTTCGCGAGTGCTGGTACTTCGCGGAACAACGGCATCAGTGACGGGACATTTCAGTGAGCGCCATATAATCCTGACTGATCGTTCCTGCCAGTAGGTCAGCTCCCCCACCATGGCGGACTGGGTTCCTATGGCCTGCAATGGATCCCTGGGTGTGCCCCCAGATCATCCACCGACATTGAAACGGGCAGAGCATTGTTGCCCGCGGCAGAACAACCTTCTGGAGCATTCACGATTCAGGGTTCGCGACGAGCTGTTCGGCTGTATCCAGCGCCGCGGGGCGTGGTGAGCACGCTCTCCCACTCACGAGCAAACCTAGGCCCAGGCAGACGCGGGTGACAGCCGACGCCTCACTTCGAGCCAGCAACCGCATCCGACTTCAGGCCATCGCCTCTTTCGAACGATTCCGCGATGTCGTGTGTCTGGCCATGCTGGCCATGCTCGTGGGATTCGCGCTCTTTGAGCCGCTGACTTCCGGTCGGCTGGTAATCGGGCACGACATGGATGAGCACTTCAATCGGGAGGCGTTCAACCGTCAGGCTTTCGCGCTGGGCCGGCTCCCTCTCTGGAATCCGTATGTGTTCAGTGGATTCCCAGCGCAGGCAGATATTCAAACGGGCGTGTTCTATCCGCCCCATTGGCTCCTGCGGCTGCTCCCTTTGGAGCTAGGGGCATTCTTCATGTGGAGCCTGGCCCTGCACATCTGGTTGCTCGGCGCGGGGACGTATGCCCTCTGCCGCCAGGTAGGCATCAGTCGCCTCGCCGGGCTTACCGCCGGAATTGGACTCATGCTGGGCGGCGTGGCCATGCCTCGCATCTTTGCCGGCCATCTCCTCATCATTTACGGGTTCTGTTGGATGCCTCTGGCCGTGGCTCTCGCAATTCGCTCGATGCACTCGGGGAAACTCCTGCCCCATCCGGGACTCGTGCTTACCCTGATGGTTCAGTTTCTGGCCGGGGCCAGTCAGCCCAGCGCATACACCCTGGCACTCGTTGCGTTGACCGCGATTCTCCAAGTGTTATGGCCGATCTCGATCGCGCAGCGGCGATTGGCTCGGCTCGTTCCCCTGGGCCAGCTCACCGTTCTGGCGGGCCTCTTCGTAGGCCTGAGCGCATTTCAGGCACTACCCATGCTCCGCTTCATGCTCGAGACGGCACGGGGCGGGGGTATCAGCTATGAGCAGGCCACGAAAGGATCGATCATTCCCGTCCAGCTCTGGACAGTGGTCTTTCCAAATGCGCTCACGAATTACCAAGCGCAGTTTCAAGATGGGTTGTCCGGCGGGCTCTGGGAGAAGTCTCCCTATGTTGGATTCTTACTTGCCGCGGCGGCTCCGCTCGCGTTGACATCGACCTTGCGGCGCCTGGGGGTATTCTTCGGCCTGGTAGCCTTGGGAGCACTGGCGTTTGCGTTTGGCGAGCATTTGCCTGCCTACCAGCTCCACTATCTACTGCTCCCCGGCTTCAGGATTCCGTCACGCTTGCTCTCGGTCTTTGCACTCGCGGTCGCCGTGCTCGGCGCAATGGGCCTCGATACACTCGTCCGAGGTTCAGCCCGAGGGCGGCTATCCCGCGTTGCAACAGGGATATACGTTTCGGCAGTCGCGCTCGGCACGCTCACACTCGTCGTCCTGCAACCGAGCGTGCAAGCAGCGGAGAATCTTGCCGTTCGGCCACTGCTGAATGGACTCGATCTCCGCTGGCTGGCCGTTCAGGGCGCTGCACTCCTGGCTATTCTGGCGATCGCTCGTCTCACTCAAAGGACCACTCCGGCGCTGCTCCTGGCAGGACTTCTCGTCACCGTCGACGTGATGACGTTTGCCGGACAGTTTTTGACGATCAATGGCCCCGGCATTGACCAGGAGGCCAAGCAGGCATTCACGCCGCTCCATGCTGGGCGAGTTCTGTCTATTTGCCAGTCATCGATCAGCGCAAACTCCATGATAGGCTTGCAGGTCCCAGGTGTGGACGGGCACAACTCAGCGTTTCTACGAGCTTACGCGGACTACACAACCCTTGTGCGCGGAGAAGAGCCGGGCAATCGTCACCCTTCATTTCCCAAGGTCGGTACGGAGGGAATTCCAAAGAATCTGGCCCTGTTGAATGCGATCAACGTCACGCACATTCACAGTTGCGCGGAGCTCGATGAACAGTTCCCGCGCGTCGAGACGACGCCCACCTGGCAAATATATGAGAATCCTAGCGCGCTCCCGCGGGCGTTCCTCGTGTGTCAAGTCGAGCGCGTCAGCTCTGAGACGCGCGCCGCGCGTACGATGCGCGATGACAAGTTCAATCCGGCACGTCAGGCAATCGTTATCGCGGGCGATCCGGGCGTGGCGCAGCTCCCGAATCTCAGCCGACCCTGTACTGAGCACGCGGAGGTCCAGGTTGTCAGTCGGGATACGCCCGGCGGCGACCTGGTTGTGGATGTCCACGCACCATCCTCCGGGCTGCTGGTCATTGCTGAGACGTACTATCCGGAACGAGAAGCGTGGATAGACGGGCAGAGAGTGCCGCTTGTCCGTGTGAATTACGCGCTGAGCGGTCTGGCGCTGACACCGGGACTACACCGTTTGGAGCTGCACTACGTACCATCAAGCTTCTATCTCGGCTCCGCGATCTCGGGCCTAACCGCGCTCTTTTGGATTGGCATCATCGGCCTCACTCAACCGCGGGCACATACGTCTGGCTCGAATCCGGTACTCACCACACCCGGGAGAGACCCAACGAATCCTTTAGGTACCAGAGACGCTTGAGATGTTCATGCGCATTGCCTACACCCTAGGATTGATGCTTGTTGTCGGCGCTGCGTTGGCCACGCGGCTGCCCGAGCTAGGCGGATACGCGAATCATGATGAGGGCGTCTATGCTCAGACCCTGCTCCTGATGCAGCATGGCCTGCCACTGTATCGGGAGATTTATCACAATCAAGGGCCTCTGTTTCTGCCGTTGATCTATCCGCTCTGGGAATTGCTCGGCGCCTCTCTGACAGCGGCTCGAACCGCCATCGTCATTGAATCGATCGTTGGTATCCTGGGAGCCTGGTGGGCTGGGGCGCTGCTAGGCGGTCCGGTCGGCGGTCTCATCTCCGGATTGGTCTGGGCATTCAGCCCGCTTGCCCTGGTTCAATCTCGATCTTTGCAGTCCGAGGGCCCCGCCGTAGCCTGGAGTCTCCTCGCCGTGGCCGCGGCCTTGGCCTACGCGCGCACGCATCGCCAGCGACACCTTGTCCTTGCCGGGGGCGCACTGGGGCTCAGCCTTGCGATGAAGCCACTCACCCTGGCTACCCTGCTGCCAGTACTACTTGCCGCCGGTTTGGTCGGAAGACCAAGCATGCGCGCCCGGCTTGCGTCGATGGCGACCGTGCTCGCTCTCAGCTTTCTGGTCCCTCTTGTGACAGCAGCGGCCTTCGGCCTCCTGGAGGTCATTGAGCCGCTGCTCATCTACCGCTCCGCCCCGGATTGGCTGATGACCACGCTCTATGGTGAAGAAACCCTGAGAACATCCATGCGCGCATCCAACCCATCCGACTTCTTAGGCGGGTGGGACGTGCTGCAGAACGGTCTGCGCCCCGAGGGAGACGGAATCATACTCCTCGCCCTGGGTGGTTGCCTTGCCGCGGCACTCTGGCGGCCACGTGAAGCCCTGGTACTTCTGGTGTGGCTGGTAGCCACCGGGGCGCTCCTGGCAAACCACGCTCCGCTCCTCGAGCGCCACGCCGTTGCCGTTGTGGCGCCGCTGGCCGTCTTGAGCGCTGGCTGCGCGGTGCCACTGATGCGCCTGCGTCGGAATCGCAATATCCCCATGGTGCTCGCTTCAGTTGTGGCCTGCGCCTGCATTGGCGTCTATCTCTTGGGATTCCCAGCGCTCGCTCGTACCACCCAGGCAGCGCTGGCGCCCCCAAAGCCCGGGGGCCCCCTCCTGGATGCCTCCAGAGTTCTGGCTGCCAGCACTGAAACACATGACTACATTTTCACGGATCACAACTATTTGGCGGTGCTGGCCCATCGGACCATGCTTCCTGAGCTGGCCGATCTTGACGACTATCGAATTCGAAGTCACTGGATTACGGAACATGACGCCATCAGCGCGCTGGAGCGACGGAGACCACAGGGCAGCGCACTGTGGTCCGGCGCGGAGAGTTACTATGCACGCTATTTCCCCGGAGCACTCACCTGGATCACGACACACCACCAGATGATCTGGGAAGGCGAGAACGGACAGTTTCTGGGGGTCGCCCGCGGAACACAGCTTGATGCGAGCAAACTCCCAGGGCATCGGGCCATAGGCACCGGCTTCGCGGATGGCAGCATACTGCGAGCGGCGGCATTCCCGGGCCAGGCTGTTCCCGGCCGGGATCTGGAAGTTCATCTCCTCTGGCAGCTTGGCAGACCCCCAGATGGAGATGATTCCAGCCGCGTTACTCTAGTGCGCCGAGTAAGTCCCGAAGGCTGGAGCACCTTCGTGGACGCGACCAAGACCTTCGGCGGCCGCTGGATTCCCCTCGAGGCCATCCAGGCCGGGGATCTCACCGCGCAGAATTTGAAACTAAAGCTTCCGCAAGCGCTGGCTACCGGGGAGTACCGGGTGGTTGTGGGCCGGGCTCACGCCACGAGCGACATCCCAGCACGTGCCCCACCTTCTAGAGAATCCCCGGACGGGCTCGCGAATGTGGGTGTCCTGAACGTCATCAACGCCCCGTAGGCGTGATCTATCCGCGCGCCACGGTACTTATTGGTTAGCTGAACCAACTCCGATGCCAGAGCGCCAGATTGAGCAAATTCCAGATCTTGAAACTATTGTCCGCACGCCCTTCGCGCTGATCCCGAAGGAGATTGTGAACCGCCTGGATATTGAATTTTTGGTGGAGGAGCCGTGAATCTAAAAGGACTCCTTCCGCAAATGCCAGGAGCTTTGGCGATAGCATGTTCCGTGAAGAACCACAGAACCCAGCCTTTGGGCGGTAGATGATCTCACGCGGCAAAATGCCCTCGGCCGCGCGCTTGAGGACATACTTGGTCTCACCGTCCCGATACTTCATCGATGACGGAATGCTGAGTGCCAGCTCCACGAGCTTGTGATCGAGAAACGGCACTCGAGCCTCAATCGAGCGTGCCATCGACATCTTGTCGACACGCATCAGCAGCAACTCAGGCAAACGCTGATTTAGTTCAAGAAAGGTCATCCGGTGAAGCTGATCCTGCCCGGGGGAGACAGACTCTAGCCGGTCCAGATGTGCCCGGACAATGTCGAACGTATCGACATCCCCACTGCCATACCGGGGCTGTCGAAGGAGTCCATCCTTCTCCGACTCCCAGAATGCCACGGCGCCGCTCCAGAAAAGCTCTCGATCATGCGCGGCTCGATCCAGAAAGTCTCGTCGCGTGGGCGATAGCGCAGGACCGAGCAGCGTCGCGGCCGCGCCCCGCACGATGCTCGGCATACGAACGAATGGCTTCCACGCCCGCTGGTAGAACGAGAGATACTGCTGCCACCCGGTGTACCCGCAAAACAGCTCATCCGATCCCTCACCAACCTGGACCACGATGGTGCCGTTCTTTCGCGCGAGATCAGAGACATAGTAAATCGGAACACAGACCGGATCAGCCAACGGCTCGTCCTGGTGATGGACCATTGTTGGGAAGAAGTCCACGAAGTCCTGATCATCAATTGTGACCTCGTGGTGGTTTGCCCCGAACTCCTTAGCAACTTTCCGAGCCCATTGAAACTCATCGCTCGCACTGTCATCCTCGATACTGACCGAGAATGTGTCCACCGGTCGGTCCATGAGCTCGCTCATGAGAGCAACGTTGAGACTCGAGTCAAGCCCGCCGCTTAAGAACACCCCAAACGGCACATCGCTCATCATGCGCAGTTTTACTGACTCGCGCAGCATCTCGCGAACCCGCTCCACATACTCCCACTCCGGCCGTGGCGGATCATCCTCACGGAAGCTGGCCGGGTCCCAGTAACGCCGGGTAGAGATCTCGCCACTCAGGCTGACCGTCATGGTGTGGCCCGGCGGAAGCTTCTGGATCCCTTTGAAGAGCGTCCAGGGGGCTGGCGTGGCGGCAAACGTCAGGTAGTGATGAAGCGCTTCATCATCGAGCTCTCGCGCGATCAGGGGATGCTGGAGCAGTGCCTTGATCTCCGAGCCGAACAGAAATGTGCCGTCTCGAACCGCGTAGTACAGTGGCTTGACACCGATGCGATCGCGAGCGAGGAACAGCCGCTGACGCGGTTCATCCCAGATGGCAAAGGCGAACATCCCGCGGAGATGCTCCACACAGTCAGGCCCATGCTCCTCGTAGAGATGGACAATCGTCTCGGTATCAGCACGAGTACGGTATGAGTGGCCCCGCTTCTCAAGCTCCGGGCGGTGATCTGCGTGGTTATAGATCTCACCATTAAAGACGATCCAGACGTCATCCGTCTCGTTCGCCATGGGCTGATGCCCGCCCGCGAGGTCCACAATGCTCAATCGACGAAAACCAAGCCCCAAACGGCGATCCGGCGAGAGATAGAGCCCCGAATCATCCGGCCCGCGGTGAATGATGGAATCCGACATCGCCTCCACAAGCTCGGCTGAAACCGGCTCGGAGCGCCCGAAATTGAATACGCCGCAAATACCGCACATGGAGAGGACGCCGAATTATAGACGACGGTATTCCGTCACTGAGGAAATTACTTTCTTAGGCGCTGATTCGAGCGCCCCGGGAGCGCGGTTACTGGTCAGGGCTGACCGGCCCATCGTAGCTCATTCCGGCGGCGATGTAGCTCAACACGAGCTGGTTCAGACTGATGTCCTCGGCCTGGGCGCGCTGGCGGAGGCGGCGATGCAAGGAGCGAGGGACGCGGACGACGAACTTCCCGCTCGGAAGGTCTTCCACGTGCTCAGGTACGGGGATAGCATCTCCGCGCTCCAGAGCCGAGGCTAGCCATGCCTCCATCGACTCCTGCAGGTGCGCGTGCGCCTCGGCCAGGGTGGCGCCGTCGGCCCAGCAACCCGGGAGATCAGGCACCTCGATGAAATACCCGCCGCCATCCTCGGCCGGGAGCTGCCTCAGGATAAGGCGATAGGGCTGCGCCATGATCGCGTGAACGCGCTCGAGCAATTCGGGCTCGATCGTCGTGGGAATGTCACGGGGTGCTTGTGCTGGGGGCATCGTCTTCTCCCTCGGTTGCCTCGAGGATCAGAACCACATAGAAAGGCAGAATGGTGGGCTGTCGCAACGGGATGACGAGGCGCCGTCCATCGGCCCGCTCAAAGATGTGGTGCGAGCCATGGATCCGAACCAGGTCGAACTCGTAGAGCTGCGCACCCGCGCGGCTTCACTGAATCGCGCGCCCCGGCGGCGTTGCTGAAGGCGCCTCCGCAGCGCTGCCCGGTTCACAATCGAATGATACTATATTCGGTACTATAGTCGAGTCCGGTGAGTGCGCAGTGTTCGGGCCCATGGCGCCGACGCCCCGTTTTGGCCCCCGCGACGTGTGGCCTGAGCCTGGGGATCGCTGAACGGCGCACTCAGGTCGGCCAGGAGACTCGACAGTTGGATCCGATTCATCGCCACGAGCGCCGACGCGTGGGAAAGGGGATGAGGACCATAGGGCGGCGTTGGCTACTCAGAGCAGAGCCTTCAGGAGCTCGCTTGTGTCTTTACTGATAGCGGTAGTGACGCTATCCGCATACAAGGTCATGGCGATGTTTGCAACGCTTGCATACGTTGAACCAGGGTCTATCCGGCACGTTGAACGACGAGTCACCTGGATCCGGCCGCAGTCGTCCGCTTATCGGCGGTAGATCTCGATGGTGGGGCTCACGTAATTTGCCGCGAGCATGGGATCAAGCGCAGCATAGAGATCTCGGAGCGGAAAGCTCGAGTCCCAGCGTGCCACCAGCTCATACGGTGTCTCTCCACGCCAGACGCGCTCGTAGCCTTCAAGGTACGCGGAGTAGAGCAAGGGGTCTCGCAGTGCGCGGTTGTAGATAGCGGAGGTGACAATGAGGTACCGCGGCAGGTAAATGATCGGATCCACCCATTCCGAACGCACGGCACGGTCATACAGCACAACGCGATAGATTGTTCGATCGACAGGCGGGCTCAACTCAGGAATAGTGTTCATACCGATCGACATCCCTGGCTCAATGTGCTCTTCAATCCAACGCATGGCGAGCAAGCGCGTGTCCGGATTGAATCGCTGCGCGGTGGACAGGGTGAAATACGCCGTGAACGCAATTGCCAGGATGGCGAAACCACGGCCTAGAGCTCGGGCTGGGAACCACCTCGCGCACCAGCAGGAGCGGGCGCCCAGTGCAGCAAACACGCACAGGACCGGGAGCATCGGAATAAGGTAGCGCAAAAAGACGCGACTCCCCGCACCAAGAAAGCCGAGGTAGGCCGTTACCAGCGCGAGCATCACTAGAAGCTCACCCGACGGACGCCGCAATGCTGCCAGCAGGCCCAGGACGGTCAGCGCATACAGGCCCAGTCCCAATCCAAAGGGCAGCCCTACTCCAAGCTCGTAAATCCATCGTTGGTACTGCCAGCCCGTGGGCGCGCGATCAAATCCGAAACGCGGCTCGGCGTTGAGCTGAAACTGGAGCCGCAGATGAGTCATGACCAGTTCAGAGTCCAAAAGAATCCAAGGCATCGCCAGAACAAAGACAGCCACGCTCACGGCAACGGCGCGGACCAGCGAACCACGGCGCTCAGTCAACACTGGACGCAGTGACGACCAACCGAACGCAATTCCGATCAGGAGGAGGAGACCGGCGCCCGCTATGAGCGCAAGACGCTCCACTGGCAGTGTGCTGAGCACGGGGCCAATCGCGGTGTGGATGAACTTCAGTCGCAGGCGAAAGAGCAGCTCCTCCATTGGGCCGGTGGAGCGGAAAAGCGTGTGAAACGTCATGCCGTACGCCGCGCCGAACACCACTTCCCAGACACCCATGGCCATGAGTCCCACGGCCGGGAGCAGCAGCCTTGGAGGAGGCCAGCGAGGTACCGGCGTCACGCGCTGTCGGAATATGAACACGCCATGGGCCAACACGAGACAGATGAGCACAAAAATGCCCGTGTGGCGAGTAGCCTGCGCAAGACCGGCCGCCGCGGCAACGAGCAAATACCCGCGACCTGTTCTCGCAACATGGATACAGGCCAGAATGCCTCCGAGCATCCAAAAGCTCACCATCTGATTATTCAGGGCAAAATGCGATTCCCAGATATCCAGCGGCGCAAGCCCAAGAAACGCAGCGGCCAATACACCCACCGTCCTGCCGCCAACCTCGCGGCCTAGCCAGAACACCAGCGGGATCTGGGCAATTGACCAGGCAACGCTGAACCATCGGGCCACAATGAAGAGCTCCACCGGGGGATTGACACTGAACTGACGGATCGCTTCCGAGTCTGCCAGCACCGGTGAGCCGGGGATTCCCATCAGCCGATACAGCGCTGCCAGAGCCGTGAGATGAAGTGTCGCGTGCTCATACCACCCCGGGCGGAAATCACCGCTAAGCGCCATTGAGACACCGTGCGAGACATAGACAATTTCGTCGGGATGATAGGCCGCCGGGTAATCCGTTCCCTGCAAACGGAGCCAGGCCGCCAACATGCATATACCCAGTAAGGCGAGGGCAACGAGCCCATCGAGGCGCCCGCTGGACCAGCCACGTTGAGCCGCAGTGAGTATCAATCCTCCGGCAAACTTCTGGGACGATCGTCCGTCTAGCACTGAGACCGAAGCGCTAGCGTCATCGCCCGGATTCTCTCACCAGCGCGAAGGAGCTTGGCGATGCTCTTCCGAGAATCGAGGCTCGGCATCCAGACCGCGAAAGCGCATTCACCGCGTACGAGCAACCTCGAGCTCGCGACAGACCGGTGGCTCCAGATAAACGCGCAGCTCAGCGGCGTATGGAACATCACCAAACTCAACTCGCGCCGGGGTCAAAATGTCGCGCGTATTCTCGATAACTGCCAACGGCGTCCCCAGTTCAGAGAGAGAGAGGTCTGCCAATCCGCCGAGAATGAGCCGGTCATCCCAGAGCTCATAATGCTCCAGGAGCAGGTGACACGGTCCTGCAACAAGTGACTGATCACGCGCCATCTCCACTGGCGACCTGTCCTGGCGCTTTGGCCCGACCAGAATCAGAGGCCTCGGCGCGGTAAGCACTCGCCAGGGATCATCGTCAAAAGACGCCGCAAACCCGTCGTTGTTCCGCACGATCTCCATGGCACTGGTGAATCCCGTACGCGCGTTAATGACCGGCCAGGCCAGAAAGATCCCACTGACGACCAATGTCGCCAGAGCCACCGCCTGGACCACTCCCGCTCGGACGCCGACAAATCCAGCGACAGCCTGGCACCACCGCGCAAAGGCGATACCAGAGAGAATCGAGATAAGCGGCAGCGCCGGCGCCACGGCGCGCAGCACGGTGATGCCGCCACCTGCGGAAACGAGCGAAGCGTACCCAAACGTAGTCACCACTAACCAGACGAGCAGTCCGCTCCACCAATCACGATGGTGAAGCCATCGCCAGGCACCAAATGCGGTTCCGCCAACCGCAAGCACGGCGGCCAGCAACCCCTCGGTCTCCCAGAAGCCAACAAGATAAAACCACCACCCACGACCGCCGGGCCCGGAGCGCCAGTCTCTCTGCTGCTCGAGCGCCGCTCTGAGCTGATTGAGATAACCAAAATGGTTTACCGATGGAGGCTGATATCGCTCAGTCACGATCTGGGCTATGAACACCGGCACCAGCGCGCCCAGGACAAACAGGCCGAGAAACGTCAGAACACGGCGGTGCCGAGCCTGGAGCAACACGAGCCCCAGGAATCCGAGCATGAAAAAGGGCACGGGAAGAAAGGCTCGGTGGATCGTCACTGCGAGCCCGGCCAGAATCCCAGCGGCCACTCCGAAAGCGATCGATCCACGGGTTACTCGGCGGTCGGCCATAAGAGACTCAAGCCCGAGTGCCAGTGCCACGGTTGAGAGCGTCATTACCAGAGTCGCCGGGGTGATCGGACCACTCGTCTTAGAAAAATAGATCTCCAACGGTGAGACGGCCACGAGAAGCCCCGCCGAGATCCCTGCCAGGAGGCCCGCGCGTGCATGTGTCCAGTACAGAATGACCAGCGCCAGCACGCCACCCGAAACCGCTGAGACCTGAGACGGAAAGAAGTACGAGTTGTCCGCAAGCCGCGCCATTAAGCCCAAGAGATAGGGGTACATCGGCCGCGCTTGAGAATAGTCCAGAATGTTGTCTCGAGCGAAACGCTGGATCAACACAATGTGCCAGGCGTCATCCGCGTGAATAAAAAGCTGGTCCCGAAGCCCCCAGAAGCGCACCGTGAAGGCGAGCAGCAGCAGCCCCAGGATGCCGAGCCAGGAGACCTGCACGGACAACGGCTGTTGCCCCGCTGGCTTGCTGATCTGCATTGGACTAACGAATTTCATGGTCACGAAATGAAATCGAGCGAGGATCTCGAGATTGGAAAGCAGCGCCGACGGATCTTAGCAGAAGACCTCTCCGCGACGAGAGCAGATTCCTTGGAGCAACTCGAATCCCACCGGAGCTAACGGTACGAAGAGGGGCATCGGCCGCTCACGGTAACTGTTCACCTCTCGAACGATGTTTACCGCAGAGACTCGGAGACCCAGAGAGAACAAAGAAGTAACTCTGCGTCTCCGAGTCACTGCGGTGAACATTCGTCCCGTGGAATCTGAACACTTACCGCTCACACCAATTCTTGACACCCCGAATCGACTCACCTACGCTTCGGCAATCAGGCCGGGAGGTTGAAAACGCATGTTGACGAGGGAAGAAAACGAGCTCGTAACACAAACTGATCGTGGCACTCCAATGGGTGAGCTCTTTCGGCGATATTGGCAGCCCTTCCTTCTGAGCCAGGAGCTACCGGAGCCGGATGGTGCGCCCATCCGGGTGGGCTTGCTCGGGGAAAAGCTGATCACATTTCGCGATTCAGACGGTCGGGTCGGCTTGATCCAGGAGAACTGTCCTCACCGTGGCGCATCGCTATTCTATGGTCTGAATCAAAACTGCGGCGTCACCTGCGTCTACCACGGGTTTAAGTTCAATGCCGAGGGAAAGTGCATTGACACCCCATCCGATGCGCCGGGCAATGACTTCAGAGAACGCGTTCGGATGCGCGCTTACCCCGTCATTGAGTCGGCCGGACTCTGTTGGGCATACATGGGCCCACCAGAAAAGCGCCCCGCCCCACCCGGCTTCATATTCAACCACCTTCCCCCTGAGCACGTGGTAGCTGCGCGGGTACCGATCTACTGCAATTGGCTCCAGAGCGTTGAGGGAAACATCGATTCTACCCACCTGGGAACGTTACACACTTACTATCAAGACCTAAACCCAATCGGAATTGAAACAGACAAGCCAGGGTACTGCTCACCCCAATACTCACTCTATATTCGAGCAAAGTATCGCTACGCCCAGATTGATGTTCAGGATACGGATTACGGGTTTCGGCTCATCGCCGTTCGGCCTACGGATAAGGGGAATCAACATGTGCGGATCAACTGCCACGTGCTTCCTGAGCATACCTTTATCGCCGCGCAAGGACGGGCCGGCAGTTTGCTGAACGCGGTTCCGGTGGATGATCACAACTGCTTCCGCGTGCACATTCAGTACAACGAGGATCGCCCGTTCACCGCGGATGAGCGGATCGCTTTCCAGGAGCGCGCCATGCTTATGGATCCCGCGAATCCATCACTACGCCTGAAGCGTGAAGAGAATCACTACATGATCGATCGACAAGCCCAGAAGCGGACGTTCTACGCTGGAATATGGCCGATTCCAGAACAGGACTATGCCATGACCGAGAGTATGGGCAAGATCTTTGATCGCACCAATGAACAGCTTTACCCCGCTGACGCCGCGATCATCCGACTCCGGCAGCAGCTCATCACCGCGGCCCGCAACCTTCAGAATGGGATTGAACCTCCAGGACTCTCGAACAACATCCCCTGGGGTAAGATCCGCTCCGAGGAGATCATCATCGGCCCCAATGATGATCCGTGGCAGGTAGCCAATGACGCCGGGGAAGCGGCCGCGCGCGGCGAAAAGCTGATCGTCCCAGTCGGCTAACTTCAGTGACCAGAGGGCCGGGCGGAACATGAAATCTGCTCCATACCGGCCCTCCGCTCATTGAGCTCCTGATGTAGACATCGCCCAACGGCTCAGCACACCTAATTTCAAATCAAACCCACTGTCCAAACGCCATGGCACAGCCAGTTCCCGCCGGGGATCGGTAACAGGGCACATAGTCAAAGAGATCAAACTTCCTATCTCCCACGGCTCCGGCCACAGTGAGCCAGTTGCGAATCTCTGATGTTCCAGATTTCAGGCGCTCCACTGGGAGCGCCCTCATTGCGTCAACGTCCTGTTCACGCAACGCAGCGATGGCCCGGCGATCAATGTCCTCGTCAACCACAAAGTGGCTAAATCCGCCTGAGGCTACAACCGCGACCCGCTCCCTGCCAGGGAATGATCGAATAGCCTCGCCCAGGGTGACACCAAACTCATAGGAGCGAGCCGGCTTGGGTTGATTTGGCGGGAAGTATGTATTCTGCATCACTGGAATAAGCGGAATGCGCTTGTCAGTAATGCGCCCATACACGAAGGCGAAGGCGCCGCCAACGGAGCCGCCGTCGCGCAAGTGTTTGGAGTGGGCAACATCAATATTCTGTTCAATGAGCGAACCAATCATGTGGAGGGCGAGGTCGGAGGCAACGGGAAACTCGCTGCTCTCGCGGGGATGGCCCCCGAGTGCTGCCTGATTGGCCGCCTCGGTGGGATTACGCGGAACCCAGGCGATGCTCTCACCCCAGAAAACGGTGAACACCGGCATCAAATCCTCGCGGATTAGCTCGTTCTGATCATCACCAACCACCACCAGCACATCGGGCTCGGCAGCCTCCAGCGCCTGGCCTACCCGATTCAGCCCTTTCTGGTTAGCCTCATGGCGACGCGCGTAGACTTCGGGAGTCAACTCCTTCTTGAGCTCTGGATCGGCCATTGCCAGGAGCTCGTCATAGGTCACGTGGGTACCATTCGTGGTCGTGTAGAGCCAGGGGTTCTTGATATCAAGGGTGGATCCCCGCAAATCCCACAGCTCGGGCGGTGTACTTAGCTGCGGGCTATGGGACGTTCCAAGTCCAATCACGATCTCAGCCATTGAGTCCTCCTCGGCGCAGCCGACTTCGCAGAACGCCGATTCGGCTGCGAGTATCGCGCTACAGCAAGCGTGCTCATCAAGATGCACGAAGCGTTGCAGCCAGGATACGGCCCTGGAATGCTGATCACCCCATCTCTCAGGATGGTCATATGCCACCCGATAGAGTGGCAGCCTTCCCGTCAACCACGGCCGGCACAAACTCCGTCCGTAGTTTCGATGTGCCGATGACGAGTGACACGTCACCTCAGATCTCGTGACGGAACAAGTGGACCGATGGATGACTCAAGAGCGGGGTGCCACGTGGTCGCTCCAGTCCCCATGGAGCGTGTAGCGAGTGAACAGGACCGCGCGAATTAGTCCTCGGACACCACCGCCTGGTGGGAACCGTGGCTGTGTCCGGCATCACCTGGACCCGCGGACTGGTGTTCCTCGTCAAAGCGCCCGGGCCAGGTGAAGGGACCGGTCTCGTCCTGGCCAGCACGAAGCAATAGTATCTACTCCCGTCCGCCGTGAGCCGATCTCCCTGCCGCCCTCGATGCGCGCGAGAAATGGAGTGACGATTTCCAACCCATTGATCCGCTGACCATGTGGGAGGCGCCCCGCGAGAGGCACCGTTCAGCGGGGCTGCTGGCGTTCGCCCACGCACCAGACAATGAACCATGGGGACTCGCAATCAGTCTCAGAATATCGGGGGCGTAGTTCGGCAACGACTCATGCGCCCGTAGGGGTGAACGGTTAGACGAACGGGTTGACGATCTCCACCCCGTGAATGCGGGAACCGTGCTGGAGGTCCTCGGTGTACAGCCTGGTACACCGCGCCTGAATCGCGGTCTGCACTATCAGAGCATCCCAAAATGAGAGTTGATGAAGTCGATGCAACTCGATCGCACGGAGAATAATGGGAACATCG
>JBJXFJ010000385.1:0-4889 GCA_046154735.1 Chloroflexota bacterium
GGCGCGTAGCTGAACCAGATAATCCTGATAGAAGGCATCGTCGGTTTCATTCAGGAATAGCTTGCTGCTCTCGACCAGAGACGCGGGATCCTTTTCACCAATGAACCGGCTACGCAATGCCGCGGCGCGCTCGCGATTGGCTTCCGATATGACCGCGTCACCCGGCATCGAGTTGAGCCGATCAATGACCGCAAGTGCCAGGATGCTGAGGGTAGCTAGCCGCTGCTGGCCATCGATGATCTGGAACTCGCGATCGGATTTCGCCTCTACTACCAGGGCGCCCATATAGTGCCGCTCTGACAGATGCTCGTGAACGCGGAGTATATCCGTCCACAAATCATCCCACTGCTCCTCAGTCCACGAGTAATCACGCTGGTACGGCGGTACTCGGTAAACGCTTCCATTTCCGAGAAGCTCGATGAGGTTCGTGGTTCGAGTGTTGAGCAGACTTGATGACGCCACCAGATCTCCGGGGTCGACGGGCCTGGAAGTGCGCCTGTTCTAGCGCTTGCGCTCCGCCGTTCTACACTATAGGTAACTCATCATAGGTTACTCATCATCAAGCGTCGAGCCTTCCATGGACGATTACCAACCAGGCCGTGTCGGAAGTTGGAAAGCCATCTTTTCCCTGGCATGGAGTCAGGCCGAGACGCCGCTGTCAGATTCCCAGTGCCGCCTGCTGAGCCGGGGCCGCAGTGCGCTCGTCAGCTAGACGCATGATCTCCGGCCAGCTCTGCACGAGCCCGTTATAGGCAAGAGCTTCCTGTGCGCGTTTCTTCCGCTCACAGATCGTGTACAGGCGGTAGGCCAGCTCGCGTGCAGGCTCCGCGTGGCTGCGGAGCTTGTCTCCAAGCTCCGCAGCCGTAGCTTCGCCACCAGACTCCAGTACGCGGATGAGCTGATGAACGGTCTCCCAGGCGGTCAACCGTGGGTCGGTAGCCGGGTCCCAGTTGGCGGTCAGGTCCTTGGGGCCGAGCAGGCGCACCTTGCCGCGCTTGGATTCGAGTATGCCGGCCTCCACCATGCCGGCGACGCTGGTGTTCTTGGACTTGCTGAGCTGCTCGGCCACGCCATACTCACCATCGGTGAAGCCCTGCTGCTCGAACCAGGTGAGCGCCCAGCGGCTGTCCGCATCGAAGTCGCTCTCCTGTTCGGCCAGCGCCTCGTCAAGGGTCTGGTTGATGAGCGCGAGCGCCTCGCGCACGCTGAGCGGTGTGCCCTCGGCGTTGAGCACCCGAGCGTAGCGCGTGTACACCGCCATGCCCGGGCCGATGGCCGCCTGTGCCAGGTCCACGGGCGCGATGTTGCCGCGCTGCAGGTGAGCGAGCGCCTGCGGTAGCTCTGCCTTGAGCGCGGTGACAAACTCGCGGCGCGTAGCGGTCGGTGCGGAGGCTTCGCGCGGTCGGCAGACGAGAACGATACTGGAGGCGAGGGCGCCAATAGTCTTTTTCAGGGCCACTGTTAGTTCAGTTCGCATCGGCCAGGTTCCGCTGACAGCAAAGCCGGCTTGGATGACCGCTCCGATGAATGTGTCCCAGCCCGTGTTCGTCGTGCCGTCCGCACCGTCACTCTCAGCCTGCTTGAACGCATAGTAGATCGTGACTGGGAAAGCCGGGTGTGACTGCTCGGCGATGCGGTGCATCGCCTGTGTCATACCGTCCAGAAAGAATCTCTCCGCTTTCTCCTTGCTGCCATGCCGGTAAGGCGTGGCGACGAGTTCTTCGGCCTTGGGCACGGCAAGCGTGGCGAACAGATCGGGGAAGACGGGCCGTAGTGATCGGCACAGCCAGACATAGAAAAAATCGGACAGGTCCGCGTAGCCGATATTGTCATAGTAGGGCGGATCAGCGGAAACAACTCTGTCCAAACTGATCGATTGGGTGCGCGCATCCTGCTGATTGGCGTGAGCGAACGCGTTGCTTAGGAAATTGTCGAGGACCTCGCACACGGAATAGGCCGTGCCGTAAATATCTCCGCCTGCCCCTGCGAACGGATTGGTCTCGGCGTAGTCCCACACCATTGGGAGAGCCTGCCTACCAAATGTTCCTCGGAGCCGGTTCATCGGACTTTCCCAGAAGCAAAGAGATGAATTGCGGTCAGTTGCTTTGCTCACCGCGAACGCCAGATAAACTGTCACTGCCTCGGCGTAAGCTCGGGCGCCGGCGCCGCCGTCTCGGAGGGGCGTGGGGTTGGCGGTGCGGCCGGCTTGGAGGGCGTCGCGCTTCACCTGCTTGCGCGCTTCCTGCACCAGGTCGGAGAATGTCGTCAGCGCCACGAGCTGCCGTGGGGTGAAAAGGTCGCCGTAGGTCTTCAGCCCGTAAAGAGGCGGCGAGAACCAGCGCGGGTTCTCGGGCATTGCGACCTCGGGCTTCCACTCCGGTTTCGCCTTGAGCGCCACCACTTCGTGCTCCGGCGTGGGCGCGAGATAGATGCGCCCGCGATCAACCTCCGCGACAATGGCCATCAGCCGCGCGCCCATGCGCCCCGCGTTGGCCTCGCCATATATGTGATCACTTGCAATTGGCGCGTTCGACATCAGGCACCGGAAGTGCGCCCCGCGCGACAGCTTGGTGCCGTTCTTCGGCCCATCCGCATCCTTCGGCTTCCCCACCTTCACCGTGAACCGGTAGCCGCCGTTCTCGATCACTGGCTGAACGTATGCCTCCTTGCCCGCTTTGGTGGAGAGCATGAACGTTGATGCGAGAGGAACATCCACCTCTGCGAAGGCCGGGTTCGGGCTCTTCACCGTGCGCGCCCAGAGCCAGGCGATCACCGTGAGCTTCTTGCCCGCGTACGGCTTCAAGTCCGGCCGCTCGTTCACCAACTCGGTGGTGACCTCGACCTTCGGGTAGAGGTGTCCGATGCGCTGCTCCGCCTCATCGCGCATCCACTTCCCGTAGTAGCGCACATCCTCGGCGAGCCCCTGGGCGCCCTTCCAGTCTGATGTCCCGCCAATCTTCTGACGTGAATCAGGATTCACCGGCGGTTGACCGGCAAACTTCGGGGGAATCTCGATCATCGC
Organism: Chloroflexota bacterium; assembly: GCA_046154735.1. Taxonomy (GTDB): domain Bacteria; phylum Chloroflexota; class UBA6077; order UBA6077; family JACCZL01; genus CAVXYC01. The sequence goes on from JBJXFJ010000385.1 coordinate 3,023, forward strand.
CTTGTTGATCAGCACCGCCACCGGGTTCAAGTCGCTGGCGTATGCCTCCAGCCCCAGCCGCTGTGCCTCCGGCGGAAGCGAGCCTCCGCCGGCAAACGGGTCATGAAACGCCGGCAGCTTGTCTCGGTCAAACAGCGCTTTCGCACGGGGGTGATCCGCGTTCTCCGCGCAAGCCCGCCGCCAGCTACGCCAGATTTCATCACGCGCGGTTTGGAGCACCGTCTCATTGGTGGTGTTCTCCCACTTCACCAGCTCCTCAATGATCTTGAAGAGCCGCTGTCGCTCCTGCTCCTGCGCCTTCTCCGTGGGAAACAGATCCGGCCAGCTCGAGGGATCGTCCACCATCTGGCTAAAGATCACCGCCCGCGCCGCCGCCAACGGCCGCCGCGCCCACCACAGATGCAGCGTGCTCGGGTGCCCATGCCGAATAGACTTCTCCCGAGCCGACGCCTTGTTGATGGCCTCCAGCGGCAAGGCAACTTCAATGAGCTTCTTCCTTGTCACCGCGGCCATTGGTCGATCTCCTCTATGCTTGCCCAGAGCGGCTGTTGATTGATGTTCATCTCGCAAAAGTGCTGGGGGATCGCGAATACGGCTGCGCTCGGATCCTTGGACGGAATCGCCCGCACTGCACGCAGAACATTGCGTGCCACGGCGTCATCACCCGCGAGCCAGTGCACCAGCGAGTGGTGAACGAAACGCACCCAGGCGCTCGTCTCCTGCTCCTCGTGGTCACCGAAGAGCGGCACCTGAGGATCGAACCGCTCCTCGAGATACCGTGTACACAGCACGCGCCAGGCGGGGAGAAGAGGTGAAACATCGACCGGCTCGCTCCCGTCCAGCCGCCGTAGTCTGCCGACGAATTCAGCCCGAAGCTCGAGCAGATCGGCCGCGCGCACGTATCGATCACGGCACGTCTTCACTAGAACCGTGAGGTCCGAGGCAGCCGTCCCCGTCTGAATCGTCTGCAGATCAGCGGGCGTCATGATCAGTATTTGGCATGCACAAGACTGTCGTACTGTCTACCTGCACATTGCCGAGCTCTCTGCGGTGAGATCCATCACTCGCGCTCTTCAGCGCCAACTGGGAGATTTGGCTCCGCCCTTAGCCCGGGCAAAACGAGCAAGTCGCTGACTCTAGACACGAAGCCACCGGTGCAGATTTGCGTTTTTGGATACCCCACATTTACTCACGAAACCCGGTATTTGCGTCAGAGTTTGCGTTTTATTGCGTTCTATTGCGTTTTGGGCCACGGAAACCATCGAGCCGCCCGGGTGGTCCCCTGGCTCATAATCAGGCCCCGCGACTTCAGCTCCCGAAGCAGGCTCTGCACCTGATTCCGACTAAGAAAAGGCAAGACCTGCTGGAGTTCATCAAATCGGCAGCCGGCGCCGTCAGCACCTCGAATATGCCCGAGAAGCAATGACTTGTTTGCCTCACGGTCCAAACCGCGCTGACGAGTATAGGCCCCTGGCTCCCCAATGGCTTTGTAAAACCGACGACTGAGGAAATATCGCGTTCCTCGCCCGCGTCCCAGGGACTCTACGACTCCAAGGCGAACGAGGCGTGGAAGTCGCTGGCGGAGGGAGACAGGGACGGACTCGTCGCGCTGGAGGTGATCCAGGACAAACAGATCGCGGGTATCGAAACCTGAAAGCGTTTCCTCGCCGACCTGCTCAATGTAGCGCAAGAAATCAGGATTTGTGACGTTTCCTCGCAACGCCAACTTCACGGAGTGATCGACTGTGCCAGTGAAATCAGGGAGCGGCTTACTCTGGCGAACCGATCGCTCAAACATGAGATTCATCCCCTGCCCGGCGCGCTCAACGAGTCCACAACGACTGAATGCCTCCGCTAATCGTCGATT
>JBJXFJ010000398.1:0-6210 GCA_046154735.1 Chloroflexota bacterium
GGCAAGCGCTCGCATGCGGTCAAGATCGGGGTGGTCTGCGACCCGATTCACTGAGGCTGAAGGGTCTGCCGCGAGATCGAAGAGCTCTTCGCTTGGCGATGCTTCGCTCAGGTCGCGGACATATTGGAGATTCTCTCGGACCACCGATTGCAGCTCCCGGCCGCCATATCGGAGGGTGGTGAGAATGGCCGTGTCATCAGCCATTGCGTGCGTGGTTGATTGGAGCCGGCCCAGAAGCGACGGCCCTGGAAATGGCGATTCGGCGTAGCCGAGGACCTCAGTCACCGTGGACGGAATGGCGCTAATGCTCACTGTTCGGTTTGACGAAAGGCCGGCCGGGATTCGCCCTGGAAAGGTCACAAATAAGGGTACTCTTGCCTGTTCCGGGTAAAGACTCGTGCCGTGTCCAATCGGATCATGATCACCGCCAAGCGCCGGACCGAAGGACTCACCATGATCGGAGACGACCACGATGAGCGTATTGTTCAAGACACTCCGTCGCTGAAGATCGTCCAGGAGAGCGCCGACCTGATTGTCCAGCTCCCGGAGGGATCGGTCATAGGCAGCAACGACTTCCGATGTGGGCGCTTGTTGACGGAAATAGGCGTTGAACCGCTGGTTGTGAAAACCCTGGTTGACATCCATGTAGCAGACATATGCAAAGAAAGGCCGATCCGGGTAGTCGTTTAAGAACTTCTGAAATTCGGCGTTTACGCGTGGGGCCTTCTTGCCTCGTCCGGCGATGTGCATGCCAACTTCGTCCAGCAATCGGCTTACGGCTCGGCCGTTGACGGTGCGCCGCAGGTGATCCTCCGCGGTGTAGGCATCAAATCGCAGAAAGCCACGTCCGAGGTACTCGGGTGTTACCCACGCGGCATTTCCAGAAAAGGCACCGGTGGCGTAGCCTCGACGCGATAACACTTCTGCAAGCGTTGGTACATCCTTGGCCAGGCCGAATCCAGGCCAGTCCGCGCCATGCACATGGGCGTAATGACCCGTCAAGATGGATGCCTGGGCTGGGAGAGACCATGATGACGTGGCCCAGGCGTTGTCAAACCGGATGCCAGCAGCCGCAAGGCGGTCCAGGTTGGGCGTAAGCGACGTCTCGGCCGGTCGAGCGAATCGATCATATCGGATCGTATCAAGAATGATCACCAGGACGTTTGGCTCCGGCAACCGTGCGAGTGTCGCGGACGATGGCGCCTTCGGAGTTTGACTCGCACAGGCACTGATGAGTGATGATGCCCCGAGAGCTCCGGCACCGGCGAGAGCGAGAAATCGTCGACGCGGCAGCTGCAATGTCAAGGCGATCCCACCGGTGGCAATTGTGCAGCGAACCATCGTTCACTTGCCACTTCGGCACCAGCGACAGTCAGTGCGACGATGAGCAGCACGATTGGAACGGCAGGTAGCCAGCGTTGCAGTGTGCTAGTGAGCCGCAGCTCGGATCCTCGAATTTGCTTGCCGAGGACCACTGCCAGTCCGAGTGAGAGCACGACGGCGCTGAGAGGATGGAGAAGCTTTGGTCCCGTAAGCACGGTCAGCGCGCCCAGAAAGCCAAACAGTCCGTACAGAATTGGAAGTCCCGGGATGAAGAAGCGGCGTCGGACCAGCCGTATACCTATGACGGCCGCCAGCGAAACCGGAATGAATAGAGCCAGGTCCACAAGTGGCGCGACCCAGAGCACGTGGGCCGACGTCTTGTATGGTGCAAGAATTGCGGGGAAGGAGCGGCTCAGGTGCAATACCATTCCCTCCAGGAGCCCAAAAGCGAGAGCCGCCCACGTTGCAAGCGTAACTGCGTGGAGGGGCCGGAGATCACGATCGGTCTCGTGGGGGCTCAATTGTATTGAAGCATCAGGCATGCTTAACACGGGGTCTGGATCAATCAGTGACTCGTCAAGTTAAGCAGGAAAGCTCATCCTTGAAACTGGGCCTTTTGCGGTGCAGCTCACTCAATGTAACCGAGTCCTACTAACCTCTGCCGGATGATATCTTCCTCGTCGTCTGACAGGGCTTGATTCACACCACGCTCATTAGTCTGTCCCGCAAAGATTGAACGGCCCTGCATCGTGGGTGGGATGTCGTATCCAGCCAACTCGAGGACCGAAGGCGCCATATCGAGCATGTGAGCGTCTTGCACTTCACCATTCAGGGAACAATTAGGTGCTGCGAGAACGAAACAGCCTTCCGTTGGAACTGTGTAGTCACTTCCGTCCACCGGCTGTGCGCCGATGACGGAGACGATGAGGACAACAGTGTCTTCGGTAAGAAGCTCAAGCGTGCCGCCAATTTGTTCATCAAGGTATCGGAAGTAGTCTTGGATGGTTTCGCTACTGGTGTGGCAAGCTTGATGCAACAATCGATCAAGCCCACAGTCAACGACCTGGAGGAAGTCCCACCTTTCTTTCTGCAGGTGTTGCCTCGCCAACTCGAACTGATCGCGGCTCGTTTCGTAGATCTGGGTGCTGGATCGCTCAGGTGACTCGGGCCTGTTAATCTTTTCAGGCGCACCGGAATGGGTGCTCTCAACAGTGGTCAAGAAATCCGTCGTTGGGTTACGAGTGCCGCCGCTGGTCATCATGATGGCTGACGGCAGCAGGGATGACATGCCAATGAGCGTGGTGTGCTTACTATGCACGGCGAGTGCATCCCAGAGAGCTGGAAACTGAAGCTTTCCACCGGTGAACACCGCCCCATTCTCAGCGTCGCTTCCGTCGTCGAACACACCTAGCGTGCTCGGATCCCGGCTGGTGGCCAGACAGAGCCAGCCAGAGACTGGTCCAGGAGTTGTGACGCTCTGGAGTCGGCCGTAGCAGCCCCACTCCATAAGTCGACGTATGTTGACAAGGCTCTCGTCACCAAAAAGCAACTCGGCCGAGGCACCATCGAGTCCGATGATGAGTATCTTCACTCGAGTAGCGACCTCCCTTCCATCGCGGGCCCCTTGGGCACTCCTAGTGCTGCCAGAATCGTAGGGGCCAGATCGACGAGGCTGGGTCGATCTCCCCGAATGGGCCGATTCATGAACAGGACGCCGGGCACGAGGGATGGGTCGATGGCGTGATCGCCAGTCCACTTCTTGGGATTGTCCTCAAAGAGACCTGCTGGCACGCCACCCAGAGGCGTGCCCCAGGAGACTCGGTATCCAGCCGAAAAATTGACGAGGAGATCAGGAGCTTCGCTCAGGTACGGCCCGGAGTAGACTTGTTCTCGGGTGAGCACGCTGCGTACGGCCACCTTATCTCGTTCGAAATCGACCAAACCGGTCAACTCTTGGACGATGGACGTCTTGAGATGCTCTGTGTCATCGAGTGTGACAATGCCTTGCGCCTCCCGTCCATGGAGATTCAGATAAATTCCTCCTAGGCCGAGCGCGTACGCCCGAGTGCGGGACCAATCAACTCCGCGGAGGAAGTCGCCAGCCAACTCGCCCGGTGAAATCCCGTCGCGTAGCGTCAGCAACCCGTTGTCGTGGAGCCAGGTGTTCAGATGGACGCCACGTTGAAAGCTATCCATGCCGTGATCGGAGAGGACGATAAGGAGGGTCTGGTCATCGACATATTTCAGCGCTTCGCCCACGATGGCGTCACACGCCTGATAGTGAGACTCAATGGCATGCCGGGCCTCTTCAGTTTCCCCACCTGCGCTATCAAAGCCACTGTCACCAAAGCGCCAGAACATATGGGCGAGACGATCGGGAGTGTCAAAGAGGCAGAAGAACAGACCCGTGTCGAAGCGCTCTAGTTCATAGAGCATCATCCGTACGCGCTCGCGAAGGACGATGTCGCATTGTTGGAGGAAGGCCGTCTCGTCGAACCGCCCGTTGTTCAGCCCGCCGTGATCCTCAGCCATCCCAGCGGTATAGAAAGTCCCGAGCTTCGATGCCAGCTCGGATGCGTACTCGGGCGGAGAACTGATCGGGAACAACGGTGAATCCGGGTCAAAATTGACCGGGGAGGCATAAAGCTCGAGGACCGGTTCCAACTGGACAAGATAGAAGCGAACCATCCCACGGACTGACTGAAGCGGCCCAACCTTGAACTTGACCTTGAGCCAATCACTCCATTCACCTTGCCTGACTTCGAGCGATTTGGGCTGGCCGTCGGATTGTACCGTGAGTTTACTCGCCGCCGGCTGCAAGTGAAGCTTGATGTCTGAACGAATGTCGTTGCCGCCACGAGGGTTCCGCGGACCAATGAGGTACGTGGAGATTGTGCCGCCAGTTTCGGCACTGACGGTTACAACATGTTCACTCTCCTGTGCCGTGAGGTCCTCAGCTGAAGAGTAGAACGTTGATGTTCCTAGGCCGCCTCGAAGATCGGGGACACCCACGCCGGCGAGCATGCGGCCGAAGATCTTGTCTGGTGGATAGGTGCATGGGCACCGGACAATCGTCGATGAAATCCCTGCGTCAGAGAGAAGTTGCCAGAGCGGCGTACCATGCCGCATGTTCACGGCCTTGGGTGGGAGGAACGGGTTTTTCTGCTCGTGCCGATTCAGTGCCAGGATGGGGTAGTAGGAATTGGGATCGCGATGGACGAACTCAAAGATCCCATGCCCGCCCGGATTCGTTCCCGTTGCAAATGTTGACCAGGCAGCAGGCGTGAGGGCAGGGTAGGTTGTTTGGACGGTGGAGAACCCTCCTTTGCTTCTGAGCTTGGCAAGATTAGGCAGTTGGCCCGAGCGCAACATACTGGCGACGACTTTAGGTTCGAATCCGTCAAGCCCTAATACGATGACCTTCTTAATTGTTTCCATATCCATCCATGGGTTTTTGACGGAACGAGAGCATCCTAGCTCCGCGCAACCCTACAAAGTACGGCACAGGGACTCTGGACCTACTTTTTTCGAAAGATTGTCTGGACGAGCTTTCGCACGAATACGACCGTACGGCTCCAGGCAAGCAGCACGAATCCGAGGGCGGCTGCCAGGAACGAAGCCACAGGTAAGGTCGTCTCGGGGCCCAGATAAAGCAAGAACATCGGTTACCTCTTTCTCGGATGGGATCTAGCCGAATGTATCATCATCGACTCGTCAAACACGGTGGCCTTAATGTCCGAAATGTGGGTGCGTGGAGATTTCACGCCTCGCGCACCGTTCCAGATACTAAACGCCCGTCGCTAGAACGCTTGATCGGCAATGCGCATTGCATTTGCCATCAGCGTAAAGGTGACATTCTTTGCTGGCAAGAACGGAAACGTGGTTCCGTCGACAAAATAGAGATTCTCAAAGTCATGACTCTGACCGTACTTCGACGTTGTGTAGGGCTTGCGCTCCGCGGACATTGGGAGCGTCCCGGTGTAGTGAACGCTGGCACCCATCGGACGAACGTGCACCATACCCGGCGGGACGAAGCAACCAAGGTCGCCGAGCACGCTCTTCACGGTCTTAACCGCTCGATCGATCACGGCTGGCTCATTATCTGCCGGCGCATACTGTATCGAGAGCTTTGTGCCCCCACGGACCGAATCCCGCTCTAATCCCACGTAGTTTCCCTCACGCCGCCTGTCACACAAATTGAGATTCACAACGCCCAAGCCAGCGCGAACGTTTCGGAACGCGAAGATCGACGCGCGCAGGCTGAGGGGAACATTGGCGATGATCGGGTGAATGACGGCGCTCTTGAGCGTCGTGATCTGGCCGTGAATGTATTCTTCCTTGCGCTCGCCGGCGATGCCAATCGCGAGCTGGTGGTACTGGTACGATTCGGTGGTGCACTGTTCACCGAGCATGCGCGGATTGACGAATGGTACGAGCACCTGCCTGTTGTCCATGAGTCCATGCAGTTTCACCATTTCGCCAGTGGACCGACGAACGGACTCCAGAAGAATCTTTGCGGATGACAGCGTGCCAGCCGCGAGGACGACCCGATCGCCGGCCACATCGAATTCGTCTTCTTGACCGTCATCGTTGATGATGATCTTCTCGATCTGGTGCTGCGCGTTATGGGTGAAGTGGCTGACAAAGTATCTGGGGCGATAGTTGAAGTTTGGGTACGTGAGGCATTCCCGAAGCGTAATGGATGGTGTGTACAACGCTGACGCGGGGCATCCCCAGAGACACCGACCGCAGTAGACACAACCCTCGCGCCCATCGCGAGCGCTCGTCAGCGTGGCGATGCGGGACCTTCCAAGGTAGCAGTCGTATTTTTCATGAAGCCGACTCGCACGCCTGTGATAGGCGTCTACAAGTTGAGCAGAATGCGGG
>JBJXFJ010000402.1:0-17470 GCA_046154735.1 Chloroflexota bacterium
GCTAGATCACCGCGCTCGGCTCGCCCACGGCGCATCGGGAGTGCGGTCCGGGGCAGCCCGGTGATCAGATCCGAAGCGTGGACGCCATTTGACTAAGGCGTGGCACTCCATTCAGCAGTTATGGTGATGTTTGCCGAACTGGTCCCTTTGGCTAGGAAAGGAATCCCTGCTTCACCCTCTAGACCAATCGCAAACTCAAGTGAGACGGAACTGGGCTTGGCAGCGACCGACGCACCTTTAAATCGACCTATCATTTGCTCAGCTCGATCTGCGATGTATTGAGAGAGCTCCTCAAAGCGCTTCACAATTTCCTGTGGATCGCCGCCGGCCGCCGCGACATCAGGCGGTGTCGGTAACTCACGAACGCTCAACTTAATGTCCGGGTCAACCTCGACGAAAACCCGTTGGCCCGGAACAATGTCTAACTCGACGAGACGCCGACTTCCTTCAGTTGGCACTGCAGTTCTCCCTGAATTGTCGTCATGGCAATTTCGAGAAATTGAGCTCCATTGGACAATCGCTATAATATGCGGGATGGATTAAGATGCCTTCAGCAGGCTGCTCCAGCAAACGGTACAAAAAGTGCATCGGCTACCGATTATACAAGTGACGAAATGGTCCGTCAAAGGTCAGTCATGTCCCTCCACGAGCGCGAATTACCAGAGCATGATCGTCCGGACGAAGATTTCTTGGATTTCGCCGTCGCCCGTTATAAGCAGGCTATGCGCATTTGGGCTGACAACCACCCTTTACCTAATGATCCTGTTGTGGGGATTGCAACAGGAGAGTTCTTCACTCCCGGTGAGTTAGCAGCGGCCGTTGAGCATGGTACTGAGGTCGGCCAGCGTGACATTGAGTCGTTCGTCCGTTTTGCGATGGTCCGTGGTAAGACTGACGCAATGAGACTTATCGACCTGCTTGAGAACCCTGGACTGGCTGCGTTTGCGGAGCCGACTCCAGTTCTGGTGCACTAAGGCTCTCTGTGGCACGAGTACTAGTAATTCGTCCACATGATGACTTAGTCAGTATCTTCCTGAGCGAATGCGCCCAAGACGCAATCCGTGCGCTCGAATCAAGTGGCACACATTCATTCGTTGACCTCTACTCGCACCAAGCTTCAAGAGCACTCACTGAATCCGAGATAAATGCTGGAGTCGAGGTGATCGTTTTCTACGGTCACGCAGAAACCGACAAGCTGTATGCCCACGGTACGTTAGCCCAGGCAAAAGACCCTGCGATCGATCTTAATAACGCTCACCTGCTCCAAGACAAAATCATTTACGCGGTGGCTTGTCAGTCAGCAAAAAAACTCGGTGATGACGCCGTGAATACACATGGAGCGAAGGTGTATGTTGGCTACGAAGAGAAACTTTGGTTCGTGTTCGGCGGGCCTGAATACTGGTTCCGCCGCACAGTGAATGAGATGCTTCTAGAGCACCTTGAGCAGCCAGGGGTAGTCTGTCGGGACACGTTCGATCACATGGGCGAAACCTATGATGCAGCCATCGCCTACTACCAAACCGGCGGTGGCGTTGGTCACTATAACGCCGGAAAGGCAATCCAGTACCTCCAAGACAATAAGCGGTGTCTGCGACTTCTCGGCGACCAAAACGAGACTTTCTGAACACTAGTCGTGGTCCGTTCCTGATCGTGGCACGCGGAATGTGGACTGTTGAGCTCGGCCCGCTGCCCCGCTGGACGTATCGGGGTTGCCTGAACTGTAGTACTCACTCACTTCCCCGGCACCTGTGAGAGGGATCGAGATGTCATCCGCGCAGCACACAGTTCTGGCTGTGATACGCTGACACTGTGCCGCATGGGAGTCAGGCCTCGTGCAAACGGCCCCTCGCTCTAATCGGTTTGCCACCCTGCCCACCTCTCATGCCCACATCGCCAAGTTCGAAGCGGCGTCCACTGGTCGCGCCACCCACCTAGGACACCGAACAACTCACCGGTCCCGGCAGCCCCGGTGCACACTGTCACTGTCCGTTAGCTCAGAAGTGAACAGTAAATTGGTACACACATAGGGTGTCCCTTCTGGTATAATGCCGCCGTTCTAAACAAGATACTGAGGCAACGTTGGTAGAGGCGGCCCGCCGGGTCGCCTTTTGTGGTCCTCAGTTACAGCACCCCTCACTGAAAAGGATGGACGCTGGCGCCCGGCACAAGACTTGCGCATAGCGGCGCAATCCCAAACCGAGACGTGCACATGGACGTTGGAGATCAAGAATGACAGCATATTCACAGCGCGCAATCACCCAGGGGGGGCTAGACCGCCTCGAGCGAGATCTCGAGCGACTCCGCAGCATCGAGCGCCCGAATCTTGCCGCGCGACTCCAATCCGCCCGTGAGACGCCAGGAGATCCCGGTGACAACCTGGAGTTCCTCGAGGCCCAGCAGGATCTGGCCATGCTCGAGGGGCGCATTGCCGAGCTCGAGGTTGCCATCGCCAACGCCTGGGTCCAGGAGGCGCCGAGCGACGGCACTATTGGAGTCGGCTCAAAGTTCGTTGTCCGCGATAGCGAAGGCGAACAGGATGATTACACCCTTGTTGGATCAGCCGAGGCTAATCCGCGTGGCGGGTTGATCTCCGTGGAATCTCCGGTGGGCCGTGCCTTGCTCCGAGCCCAGAAGGGGGATGTGGTTCAGGTGGAAACTCCCTCCGGCCATCGTGAGCTCGAAGTGATTGAAGTCCACTAAGAGTACCCTTCGTGCATGATGAGGGGGGACATGCTCAAGCCTGAGCATGTCCCCCCTCATATCGTCCTGGTGGCCCGAGCTAGCAGTGCTGCAACGTACCAGAACAGCGCCACGGCATGCGGAAAAGCATGATTGGCCCAGTAGTGGTCAAATAGTCCGGCCACGAGCGCGGCAATGAGCGCGCTCTGCAGCGAAATCACCAGACCCTGCGGATCACGCGCCGCCAGTCCTCTCAATCGCAATGAAGGGACGATGACGCCAGCAACGGCCACCAGGTACGCCGAAAGCCCCAGGAGTCCGGTTTGCTGTGCCACCAGCAGATACTGGCTGGACACCCCAGGAAAGAAGCCCAGCCGTGGCGAAGCCCCAAATCCGATTCCCAGAATTGGATAGGCCTGGATAATCTCAAAAGCATTCCGATACTCGCTCACACGGAGCGCTGATGCCTTGTCGCGCGCCTCGAAACCGGAAATGACTCGGCCCAGCAAGCCGCGGCCAAATGGCGTCGCCAGAACGGCTACCCCGCCAGCAATCCCCAGAATCCAGGCTTGCCGATATCTCAGCACGGCCATCCAGCCCAGGGCGGCCACCAGCCCCAGCCACGTAGCGCGCGAGTGCGTGGCCAACAGGCAGCCCACCACCAGCAGCATCGACCCACCAAGCACGATGCGCGGAAGTACCGGTTGCTGAGCGAAGAGCTGGCCAAGCACGATGGCGCCCGTCAAGAGCAACATGCCCGCAAAGACATTCGGATCAATCGATGTCCCAGTCGCCCGCAAGGTATCGGTGTAGGTATCGTTTGGGCCAGGTAAATACCTCAAGACGTCACGGCCAGCTGGGTAACCCAGGATCTGCAGTCTCGAGAGCAAGGTCACTTGACGATCTGGTGTCTGCACGTAAAGCGCCAGCCCCATGGCCGCCGCCCCGCTTCCGCAGGCGATGAACGCGCGCAGATGCCGCGCTATCGCCGCGCCGTCTGTAATCAGATTGAATGCCACCACAAAAAAGAGCGTGCTCAGTAGCAGCTTCATCACGCGCCGCGCAAGCTCTGGTGTGTAGGCATAGGGCGCCGAGACGATGAAGGCCGCCACCGCGATGACGCAAAAGAGAATCAAGGCGATGCCCGTGGCACCCAACTCAATGCGCTCAGCGCGCTGGCTCGCTCGCGCCAGCCAGCCGATCAGAAGACACAGCAGCAGCACATCCAGCATGGTGAGTTGCACGCCGAACCGCAGCGGTACCACCGCAAAAGGCAGCAATGTGACCAGCACCACAAATCCATAAATCCCGGTGCGGGGCGCTGCCAGTAAGACCAGCACGGCCAAAACCCCTGGCACCACGGCCGCCGCCGCCAGCGGTGGCAGAGCAAAGGGCACGACGGCCGCCAGAGCCCCAGCGGCGATAGCCAACAGAACAGCCACTGGGGGTGCTGCCAGCGATGCGCGGAAGAAGGCACTCACACCAACGCCCGCCCAGAAAAACCTGCACCCGTGACAGACGCATAGACCTCTCGCACAGCCGCCGCGATGCTCGGCCACTGAAGTCGAGTGCTTGCCACGGCCGCGCCCTGCGCGAGTCGCGCTCTCAGCGAGGCATCGCCAATGAGCAACTCGATTGATCCAGCCAGCGCCGCGGCGTCGCCAGGTGGAACCATGAGCACGCTAACTCCGGACTCAAATCCAGGCAGGCCATTCTTTCCCGTGGGTGCCAGCGTGGTGATCACGGGTCGACCATGCACCAGCGCAGCGGTGAGTGAGCTGCGCCGGTACGAGGCTCCGTCCTCAAAGGGCAGGGCCAGCGCATCGCATGCCTGAATCGCCCGGGACACGTCGCGAAGTGAGAGCGTGCCCGTGCGCTCAATCAGCCCTACGAGATTGAGCCGCCGGATCGCGTCATCAATGGACTGGCGGGTTCGTGCATTGGTCATATCCGCGTCGCCTAGAGCGTCGCCAATGAACACAAGGCGGATTGTGCGCCCGCTGGCCGCCAGAGCGGACACCGCCTCCAGGAGAGTTGTGATGCCCTTGCTGGAATTCATGAATCCAAAGTAGCCGAGTCGAAACACTCCCGGGGTAGGATCGACAGCCGCGCACTGCAGAGGGACCACGGGAATCCCAGAGCCGATGGGAATGAGCCAGTGATTGGGCCTGGCACCCGCCCAGTGTCGATCGTCCGCATCTGAAAAGATCGCCGCGTGCGAGCCATCAATGAGTCCGTGCGTCACCAGCTCCCGCAGCGGACCGGCTTTGGGAAAGAGGTACGGCACACGAACATCGTGACACGTCACCACCACGCGCGCGCCCGGCACGCGCAGGCGAAGCCACAATGGCAGCGCGTGAATGGCGGGGTGCATACCGAACGCGGCCGTCTGATATTGAATATGGACAATTGCCGGCCCGCCGCTTAATCGACGGGCCACGGCCGGGAGCAGGCGCCAGCTATTGTACCGATCGTCAAGTCGCTCCACACGGTGAGCTAGCGGAGGCCCAGCTTGCTCAAGTGGATGATCGCTGCCCACCAGCACCGTCACGTCCAGACCATCCGCGCTTAGGTGCTCCGCCAGACGCGCCGTATAGTCAGCAATACCGCCAACGCGCGGCGGGAATTCGCCCGTGAGCAGAAAAATACTGGGCAGGCTCATGCTGGCGGCTCACGCTCCAGCCAGCGCTGCAGCACAAGACGCAGATGCGGAAACGCCAGAGCATCTGGTAGCTCATACCGGCCGAACCACGCTAGTTCAGCAACGTCGTCCTCCGGCTGCGGCTCACCGTCTGGCGCATCAGCCAGAAAGTAGATGTTGAGCGTAAACAATGCATGGTCGCCAGCACCGTAACGATCCACAAACATTCCCAACAGCTCGTGGAGCTCAATGTGCAGGCCGGTCTCCTCAAGCAGCTCACGAACGGCGCCCGCCGCGGGATCCTCACCCGCCTCGAGAAATCCGCCGGGAATATCCCAATATCCTTTGAGCGGTTCAATGCCGCGCTTAGCCAACAGCACGCGATGATCCCGCACAACCACCACGCCGGCGCACGGGCGCGAGTTTTCATAGAGCGGACGATCGCAGCGCGTGCAATCGAAGCGAATCGCCTGCCCCCGGGTTGCATTCTGCAACTCACCGCCGCAATGCGGACAAAACCGATAGTGATGCACGACGCTACTCTACGATATTCCCGTTATGTCGAGATTAAGCGGGCAGCCTGCCAGCGCAGCACCCCGGCCCACAGGGACACACGCGCGCGTCTGAGCGATCGCTTATGACCCAGCGCCATTTTCAGCAGCTCTTCCGCGAGCTGAAACGCAGATGTAGTGAAGAGAAACCAGCGCAACGCCAGCGAGGGGCCCAGGCCGTGCCATTTTCGTACGTAGCGGCACTTGCTCTCATTGAACTCGCAGACGCGTCGCAACGGGGCCTGATCGCTGCTCTGCCCACCGAGGTGACGAACCCGAGCGCTCGGCTCGAACACGATAGACCAGCCCGCCTGACCAAAGCGGCGGCACCAATCTGTCTCCTCAAAGTACATGAAGAAACGCGGATCAAATCCACCGACCTGATCAATTGCCACCTTCCGCACTAACAGGCACGCGCCAACGAGCCAGTCCACGTCCTGGGGCTCCTGATCCGCGCGGTCCAGCACATAGTAACTTCTCAAGAGCGGATGCGTGGACGGAAGCAGCGGCTGAATAATGGTGCTCTCCACAAATGTCGTGGACACGGTCGGGAATCGGCGCCGTGTGGACTGAACGCTGCCATCGGTACTGACCACGAGGGGGCCCACGACGCCCACCTCGGGACGCTGCTCCAGCACCGCCAAGAGCCGCTCGAGCGCGCCAGACTCGAGCTCCGCATCTGGATTCAGCAGCAGAACATAGGTTCCAAGAACGGACGGCAGAACCTGGTTGTTCGCGCGCCCGAATCCCAGATTGTTCGCATTGGCCATGAGCCGAGCCCGCGGAAACTCCCTGCGCACCATCTCGGGTGAGCCATCAGTGGACGCATTGTCAACGACCAGCACCTCGAGTGGCACACGAGATGCGGTGACTGAGGCCAGACAGCGTCGCAAAAGCTCGCGGGTGTTCCAGCTCACAACGATGACCGAGACCAGCGGATTCTGAAGCATGGCCAATCATACCGGTCGCAGCCGCCTGCAGGCTGGACTCCGGCCTCAAGTGATAGAAGACCGGCCCGGTCATGTCTACGACGTTGAATAACTCGACGGGACCATTGGAACGCGGAATGCGCTCATTTCGTATCGCACCCACCATTCAGGTAGGCTGAAGATGATGGACACACATCTGAAACCGTTCACACCAACCCCCACGGTGAGACGCTCATTCACACGCTACCAAGCCAGTGCACCGGTCTCGGTTGAGGAGGACGTCATCGGGGAGATCCGGTTCACAGTGTTCCTGGACGGCAGGGAGCTAGTCACCTTCATGTGCTCGCCCTGGAAACTGCGTGAGCTAGTGCTCGGATTTCTCTACCTTGAAGGACTCATCGAGTGCCTTGAAGATGTCTCGTTGCTGCGCATCTGCCCAGAAGATCGCCTGGGGGAAGTACAGCTTCGTGCACCAGTGCAGATCCCGGAGCGCAAAATCCTCACCTCGGGATGCAGCGGCGGGATGAGCTTCGGAAAGTATCTGGAGGATATCCAGGCATTTCGCTTGACGGACTCCGACTCCGTCACACCCCAGACCGTCTATGACACGATGCTCGCTCTCTATCGGCATGCATCGCTCTACCACCGAGCGCGAGGCGTGCATACCTCCGTGCTAGCGCGAAAGGACGGTAGCCTCATCGTGGCCGAGGACATCGGACGCCACAATACACTGGATAAGCTTAAAGGCCACTGTCTGGTGGAGGGTGCATCCACCCAAGGAGCGCTGCTGATAAGCTCAGGCCGGATCTCCTCGGAAATGCTGCTGAAATCCGCCGTGATGGGGATACCCGTGGTGGGCTCACGCACCTCGCCCACAGATCTGGCAGTCACACTGGCGGAACAGCTCAATATCACCGTAATCGGCTATATTCGCCCAACAAGCATGAACGTCTACTGCCATCCCTGGCGACTCGATACGACTCCTACCAGGATGACGGATCTCCTCGGGGACTCCGCGCCGTTCCCGACCGGCCTTCAGCAGACCGCGCGGTTTGTCTGAATCGTGCCAGGCTTTGTATACGTCCTACACGGATCAGACCACTTCTCCCGTGATGAGCAAGTCCGTGCGTTGAAAGACAAAATGCGCGCCCTGCCCGCTGGTGAGCACAATCTCAACGACCTGCGTGGCACAGACAGCACGCAAGTCCAGGTACTGGAGGCATGTGCCGCCGCGCCATTCCTCGCCGACCGGCGCATGGTCATTGCTGAGGGTCTGCTTGCACGAGCACAAGGTACAAGCACCGGCCGACGCCGAAAGAAATCCGACACACCGGATAACGCCGCGTTGTTGGACGCACTGGAACAGCTACCTGAAACCACCGCACTCGTCCTGGTGGAAGAGACGACCGACAAATCCATACTGGATGAGCTGCGCAAGCGCATTCCCAAAGAACGACTCGTGGAGCGCATATTTGGTCGCCGCGAGGATCTGGGCGCCTGGATCCGCCAGCGAGCAAAACTCGGCGGTGGTGAGATAGATTCCGACGCCGTACGACAGCTCACGCAGCTCGCCTCTGAGGACACCGCCCTGCTGGCTAACGAGATTGACAAGCTGCTTGCATATGCCGGTGATCGACCGATCAGTGCCGCGGACGTGGACGAGCTCGTCACCATCAATAGCGAGCTCTCCGCGTTTGCCTTGATGGATGCGCTCGCCGATGGCGATCACGGCGCGGCACTCCGCGCGTACCGTCAGCTTTTACATCAGGGCGAGCGTCCGGAGGCGTTACTGCCCCAGCTCGCCGGCTTTGTGCGCAGACTGTCCATTATTCGCGCGGCCCTTGACGAGGGCAGCTCGTTAGCTGAGGCCGCCGCGGCCGCGCAAATCAATCCGCGCACAGTGGATCGCCTCGGCCGGCAGGCCGCTCGCTTTTCGCCCCAACAGCTACGCGAGGCCTACGGACTCCTACTGGATGCAGACCTGCAGCTCAAAACCAGCGGGCGCGTCCCAGTGGTCGCCGTGGAGCTGGTTATCGCGGAATTCCCCACCCCAGAACGAGCATCCGCCTCGCCCCGCCCATATCCGAGGCGCTGAGGCGAGTGCAAAGTGCAAAGTGCAAAGTGCAAAGTGCAAAGTGCAAAGTGCAAAGTGCAAAAACAGTGTCCTGGATACTGACGTTGAGGCTGGGTTACGGTTTCCCTGACATCCCGTGGCAAGATGGATCTCCCCGACATGGCAACCTCCGGTGTGGGATGAGTCCGGCCGTCCCTGACACCAGAGGCCATCATGTCCGGGAGATCCATCGCGCCACGGGATTACAAGGACTTCGAGGAGGGCACTGGTCCCAGCACTCAGCACTCAGCACTCAGCACTCAGCACTAAAAGAGCGTCCGCATCACCGCCACAACCTTGCCCTGCACCTGGAGGTTGCTGGGATCCACAAAGATGGGATCCATGGTGGCATTGGCGGGCTGTAGGCGCACCTGATTCCGTTCACGATAGAATCGCTTGAGCGTAGCTACTGAATCCTGCGCGCCCTGGTTGTTCAAGAGCGCCACCACGATGTCACCGTTCTGGGCAGTTTGCTGAGGACGAATCACCACGATGTCGCCATCATCAATGAGATCCTCGATCATTGACTTACCCTTGACCCGCAGGGCAAAGCAGCCTTCCGGAACGAGCTGCGCGGAGAACTCAAGCGATTCATGCTCGCCCTCAAACGCCTCAATCGGCTCACCCGCGGCAATGCAGCCCACCACGGGCACTCGCGCGAGACTGGTAGGCTCAGGTTCCACACCGGCCAGACCGAGGCCGCGTGAAACTTCACGATCACGACGAATGAGCCCCTCGCGCTGCAATACGCGGAGGTTGTAGTCCACCACCGAGGTCGAGGAGATACTCGCCGCGAGGCCGATCTCGCGAATCGTCGGTGGGTAGCCGTGCTCGCTCTGATGATCGCGGATGAACTGCAGAATCCGCTTCTGGCGCTGCGAAAGACCGCGCATACTCCGACCCCTTGGCCCTACCCTTTTGGTAGAACACTCGTTCTACGGGATGATACCAGGGGGCCGGGGCGATGTCAACTCTGACTGAAGAGTTGCAACAGGGCTCTCGCATTGACCGACGCCAGGCGATCGGCTGTTCTAGCTTGTTGATGGCCCGTCGGGAAACTCAGCCGAGATACAGCCAATGACAGATTCAACTGGTGGACTCGGAATGGTGGGCTCGAAATGGCCAGTGGGCGAGAAGATCAATTCCTGAAAGGTCTGGAACGGCACGCTCAGCCTCAGGAGACCGCCCCTGACTTCCGCGATCATGGATACCGGCACCGCGAGCAGATAATCCGCATATCCATGACGGACCATGATGGTCTCAGCGCCCCCTCCGATACCAGAAACAAAACTGTCAACCGTGCCAGCCTCACCGTCTGAGGCTCGGACAACGGCTCCGCGTCTCACGCCCCCAAACTCGCTCTGCATCTGGATCATGGCCATTTCCCCTTTCCTATCTCTGGAGCATGTGGACATCGAATCATTAGAGCAGCAATGGATCACAGGCCAGCCCGTGATCCCCAATTCACCTAGCGAACGCGAAGTAAGGGCCCAAGTGCACCGCCAAGAGCGGCGCCGAGAACCAGGATGCCGAACATGAGCGCGGCCCACGGAACCATCATGAACCGATCCGAGCTGGTGCTGAGCAGCACGACGCCAATGGTGAAGCCGAGTGCCGCTCCAATGACAATTCCCCCGGCGGTCGCCCCCTCAATCTGACCGGAAGCTTCCAGCGTGTCCCTCGGCCCTTGCGCCGAAAAGCTATCCGCGGGACGGTCACCCAACGGCCCGTATATCGTCCCCAGAGTCACGCCATAGATGACATGAAGGACAAGATTGCCAAGGGCCGGCAATGGGCCAGCACTGAGCCCAATGCCAAACACACCAGCTCCGACGAGAGGGAGGATAATCAGCACGGAGCACAACCAGGGGCCAAGCGCAAAAACCAAGCCGCTCCGCCAGCCTGGACCAGAAAGCCGAGGCTCCACAGCGAATCCGTAAAGCAGAGCCACACCGACTCCCACGAGAAGATGGAACACTCCGGCGAGGTACAGACTGCTGCCCGCCGTATCCAGAAGTGCATTGTGGGTGAGCGCGTACATCCACCCGCGCAGCACATCAGCCCCCTGCCCAGTGTTGGGCATCGCAGCCCCAATGATCTGCGCAAGACCAAACGCAACAAAGAAGGTAAAGAGCATTGCAACGCTCGCGCTGAACCCTGAGATAACCGATCGCGCAAGCCAGTCAGGACGTGGACGCCAGTGTGACCAGAGGTTCGCCGCGTGCATAACGTCTTCCTTCAATTCAACCTGAACCGGCGGACGAGTACCCTACTGCCATTCACCTCACTTCATTCGTTTGACTCCCCCCGGACGTGAACCACATGATCACTCACGTCCTGTTATTGACAGAATACTCCTCCATCAGGTCAACCAGCGATGTTTTGATGCACCAATCCAACCCATAATCTAGGCCAGGCCCGCCGTCGACCGAAATCACGGCTGGAATAGTGGCAAGCCGCGAGGAGCAGGGCTTATAAGGGCTTATAAGTTCTTGCGGAGTGCGTCTAGGTGCCGACGACTTAGGAGGCGTCTTGTGAGCTTTGGTATGACCTTGCCGAGGGTTGCGCTGCTCCATGCTCTGGCTGATCGACTCCCGCTAGCCCACCCTTGCAGAGCGGCAAGTGACGACATACCATCCCGATTCCTGATCATCGCTCGGGCGCTGCCCGCCGCCCAATTTCCAGTACGTTGACCCTGCTTGAGCGTGCCCCTGCTTGACGGGAGTGCTGCCACGCGGCGGCACGTGCTGGACAAGGAGGATCGAATGAGCCTCATCAATGATCACGATTGGCATCAAAACGCTGGAACCCATGACAGGCTCGTGACGTCGGCTCACAACCAAGCTGCGTACGACCCTTCAACGCCGGCCAGTCCGACGCGGGACCACGATGCAAGCGATCCCGTGCTGGCCGCATGGCTGACCGGTCAGACCTATTCCTGTCCAATGTGTGGTGGCGAGTGTCTGATGTCCGACTGTTCCCTACCGGTCTGGTGATCTGTAGAGACAACGGCTGAGCGGAGGCCCCAGATGAGCACACTCCATGACGAAGCAGTTGGCGTCAGCGCGGCGGACCTGGAGCTTGTCCGTGCCGCCTATGACGCATTCACACGACATGACTTCCCCGCCGTACTCGCAGCCATGCATCCCGCCATAGAGCTCGTGGAGCCAGGATTGACCCGACACTCCGGGCGTCCCTGGGGAACCACCTTCCACGGGCCAGACGAGGTACTCGAGGGAGTGTTTCACCAGCTTCCGCACATCTGGAGTGAGTTTGCAGTGGTGCCAGACGAGTTTCTGGCCGCGGACAACCGCGTCATTGTGCTCGGTCGCTACCACGGACGCGGGCGGATCACCGGGAAATCCTTCAATGTGCCGTTTGTCCACGTAATTTCATTGAGCGCCGGGCGAATCAGGCGCATTCAAGTGAATGTGGACACCGCGGTGCTCTTAGACGCGGCGGGCGACTTGCCTACGTAATTATTTGAGACACCGCGGTGATCCGCCCGGCAGGCGGGCCTGAACAGGACCTGCCCTAAGGAATCGCTTACCGGTGTGCCGTCGTTGAGATTAACGCGGCGAATGCTTCGCGGAAACGGACAGGGAGGCGCTATGGCTCCACTGCACGGCGGCGAACCCCACGCTGACATCGAGCGATCGATGCCGAACGGCGCTCATCCACGGACTTTGAATCCGCCTCTCAGAGAAGCTCGAAACCATTTCCCCGTGCGACGCGGGCAGCCCTCGGGCAATCGTTTCCGAACACACACTCCATCTTTCCGCGAGAAGGGCGATGAGCATCAGCATCTGGCGCGCGTGATCCGGAGTCCCCAGAAATTGCAGTGGATTCGCGGACTAGCGCTGGCCTCGAAACACGCGTCTCCAGTGCGAGGCCCGCCAGCTACGGACAGAGGACGATTCAGGTTGAACCGTTTGCTGTGCACTGGAATCCCAGGGGGGCGCAACGATGACTGTGATCGCGATCGCGCGCCAACAAGCAAGTTACGGACACTCGATTGGTCGGATGTTGGCCGACCGTTTGAACTATCGATTTCTCGACAGCTCCACCGTCACCGGGGAGCTGGAACGGTACGGCGCAGCTATGAATGCTCACATTCCAGAGATGGAGGAGAAGAAACCCTCGCTACTGGAGCGCATCCAGGAAGATCGCTACCGGTACCGCGCGGTACTACGCTCAACCGTCTACGGCTTTGCCGAGTCAGGTAACGCCGTGATCGTGGGTCTGGCCAGCACCAGCCTTCTGCGCGATGTATCTCACGCGCTGAAGGTGCTGGTGCTCGCTCCTGAACCCATTCGCGTTGAGCGCTTACGAGCACTTCAGGAGGAATCAATCGGCCAGCGGGTGGACGAGGAGCACATCCTCCAGAGTATCCGCCGTTCAGATCGACAGCGCGCTGGGTACATGCACTATCTCTTCCATGTGGATTGGCTGGATCCCGTTGGTCACGACCTTGTCATCAACACCCAGCGCACCTCCGCCGAGAGCGCGGTTGAGCTGCTGACAACTCTAGCCCAACGTCCCGAGTATCAACCCAGCATCCGGTCAGCGGACCGGCTGGAGAGCCATGCGTTAAGCAGCCGGTTGGAAGCGCTGCTCGCCAGTCATCCCGAGATGCAAGTGATCCGACCGACCGTTCGTGTGACACCGTCCGAGGTGCTCATCACGGGAGAGGTGCTCAGCGGGACCGATATGACGGCCGCGGAGGACCTCGTACTAAACCTGGTTGGCAACCGCCGCGTCATCAATCAACTCCGCATGAAGCCATTCGCTTACGCTGACACCATGTGAAAACCTGAGATGACCGGCAACCAGGACCGCCCTAATATCCGACCGCCCCAATTGGCGAGACGACGTGGGCGCGCCTCAGATTTAGCGCAGATCTCCAGGAGGTGACCATGTACATCACGATGCGCCGGTATGAAGGCGTGGACATCGAGGCACTGCAGCAGCGCACCGAATCTCGGCCCAATGACGCCGGGGTCGTCGGCCTCGTAAGTGCCTTTCCAGGATTCGTCAGTTACTACTTGGTGGATCTGGGAGGAGGTACCCTGATGGCGATCAGTGTCTATATGGACGCGGCCGAAGCAGAGGTCTCCACTTCCACCGCCCTTGAGTGGGTACGAGACAATATGAGCACGGTCATCCCCAATCCACCCGAGGTCTTTGGCGGCTACGTTCTCCGGCACGCCGCCGCGGAGTCATAGCTTGACCGAGCTCCCAAACAGCCTCCATTCACTCGCGTTGGGCCAACCCGCCCGGTTCACTGCCGGGTGATTAGAACCGAAAGGACACGTCCATGCTGGAAGCAAACAAAACACTCATCCGCCGCTTCTACGATCAGGTCTGGAACACCGGTGAATTCTGGGCCGCGGACGACCTGGTGGCGCCCACATATGTGCGCCATGGGCCACAAGAAATTCACGGCCGGGATGGCATCAGGGAGGTCGTTGGGGGCATCCGCGCCGCCTTTCCGGATCTCTTTATCACGATCGAGGATCTGATTGCCGAGGGTGACCGGGTCGCCGTGCGTTGGCATGCTTACGGGACTCACCGAGGTGAATTCCGAGGGTGCCCGCCAACGGGCCGAGCGATCCAGGTGATGGGCATCACCGTGAGCCGATTTGCCAACGCGCAGATCGTGGAAGAATGGGCGCAATGGGATACATCCGGCCTGATGAACCAGCTGGGCGGGCTTGTGCCGGAGCGCAGAGTTGCCATGACCTGAATTTCGACGTACGCCACCGGATCGCCCGGACCATCGGGAAGTCTGGGTCGTTGCACCCAGCAGCCGCACCATAGCCCGGGGGCACCAAGAAGCACGCTCGTCGTGAGAATCGATGCAGCGACGAGAACAAACCAGGAGACATCATGAATACTCACATGGACCATGATGAGATTGCGCGCATGCTTCACGAGGGCCAATTGGCCCGATCGGATCAAGCTGGCGTCCTCCGGGGCGTTCACGCGGAATGCCCGCGAGACGGCGCACAAGCGCGCGCTCAGCGAGTCAGTCGAATTGGGCGGTCGATCAGCGAAGTGATCTTTCGATGCCCCAGATGCGGGAGTGACTTTGCCGCTGACGCACAGGCGATGTTCCTCTCGTAGTCGGGCGTCATACATTCGCTACCGCTGCTAACAGCGATCTGGAAAGTATCACCAACGGCATTCGAGCGCTCCAGACGGAGGGTCAAACCATGACCGTGTGCTTCTCGGTTCAGTGTGACATCGGGCTCGGAAAGGAGGAATATCTTGATGAGCTCCTCACGGAGCAGGTGAAACCATTCTGGATGGCCCAGCCCGGTGTCAGCACATTTCGGGTCATTAACGATACGCTTGAGGGTCATCCTGGGTGAACGATCATCATTGAGGTTGATGATCTGACCAACCTCGAGCACGCCCTCGAAGCTCCTGAGCAGCGGCGACTCCGCAGGGAAATTACGGAGTACACAACCATCGTGCAAAGTCAGCTTCAGGAGCAGGTGTTCTAGCTCTTGAAGAATCGTACCCTGTCATTTGACGAGAGGCTGAGATTCAGCAAGGGCTCATCGTCGTCTGAAGCGACTCCGGCAGCAGCCGGCTGATAGACGGCTGCTGCCGGAGTCAGGGCGTGTTACATCGACTCCAGCGTAGCTTTAAGACGGCCCGCCAGATCTGACTACTGGCTCAGGCGGAGGTACACGTCTTCCGCCGTAATCGGGAGATGCGTGAACCGTTCACCGATGGCGTCGTGAATTGCGTTGGCTATGCCGGGCGCAATGCCCACGATACCGAGCTCCCCCACGCCCTTGGCCCCGAAAGGACCGGAGCCCATGCCATGGGTAATGTAGTCCGTGCGCAATGGTGGAACGTCCGCAATGGTGGGCACCTTGTAATCATGGAGCCCAACAGTCGTCACGCGGCCGTCTTCCAGCTTGATCTCCTCCATGATGGCCATGCCGACGCCCATCATCATCCCGCCTTGAAGCTGGCCTTCCGCGTTGGTGGGATTGAGAATCGGTCCAACCTCGTCCACGGCCTGGATTTGCAGAATCTTGTACTGTCCGGTGTCCTTGTCTACTTCAACATCCACCACGTAGACCTGAAATGTCTCCTCATGGGGACTATGCCCCTTGTAGACATCGGTGAATTCCAGGGGGCCGCTTCCTGATGTGATGACCCGCGCAGTAAGGTCAGACCAGCTCAATTGATTCTCGGGCCGCTGACGCTCCTGGAAGTAGCCCTGGGCCAGCTCCACCTCGTCAGCCGGGCAGCCCAGATATTCTGACGCCATGTTGGCCAGTGCGTCTCGCGTCTTTTCTGCCGTGTTGAGCGTGGCCTTGCCCACAATGTGCGTCACCCGGCTTGCTCCAGAGCCCGCGTCAATCGGTGCATCGCCAGGCGCCCGGCGCTCAATGGTCACATTGGAGAGCGGAACTTGGAGGATCTCCGCGGCAATCTGTTGAATAATCGTGAGCGACCCGGTGCCCGTATCCGGCAGTGCGGTGAGCACATTGACCTTGCCATCCGCGGTGACCTGGAAGGTGACCCCAGCCTCACCGGTGCCGGTGGAGTAGAAGCCCAGCGAGAGGCCTCGGCCCACCACACGGCCGGGCGTCTCCGGTGCGGGCTTGGGCCCGCCCCAGCCCGTAAACTCCCTGGCTCTCTGAAGAGTTTCAATCTCAAGTACATTGTGCCAGTGGTCGCCATTAGGCGCGGTATCGCCGTCCTGCAACGCATTGAGCAGGCGAAACTCGAGGGGGTCCATGCCAAGCTGCTCCGCCATGAAATCCATATGCGACTCCACCGCAAAGAGTGTTTGCGGAGAGCCCGGTGAGCGCATGTGACCGCACGGCACACTATTGGTGTAGGCCATGACGCACTCAATCTTCGTATGGGGGATCTTGTACGCGCCCCCACCTTTAACAAACCCGCTGATACCGCCGGAGCCGGCCGGTTTCATGGAAGCATAGGCGCCGCCATCCACCACAATATAGGCCTGCCGTGCCCAGATGCGGCCGTCCTTCTTGAGGCCGGTTTTCAGATGGATCGTGGCGGGGTGACGCGGTGCACCAGCCGTGAGCTCGTCCACATAGGTCATGATCATGGTGACCGGACGGCCCGTGGCCTTGGAGAGGAAGAAACACACCTCCTGGTCACCGTGGTCACCCTTGCCACCAAAATCGCCGCCCATGTGCACCGGGTAAACCGTGACTTGCTCATCAGGCAGGTCGGCCGCCTTTGCCACCCAACCTCGGGCCTGGTATGGCCCCTTGCAGCTCACCCACATCTTGACACTGCCATCCGCCTGCGCGGACACGGTTACCGCGTGCGGCTCGAGGTAGACCTGGTGATTCCGTGAAGTGGTGAACGTCTGCTCAAAGATCAGATCGGATTCTGCGAACCCCTGCTCAACGTCGCCAATACCCCAGAGGTTGTACGACTGCAAGTTGGGCAGTTGCGGCATGTCCTTGCTGGCGCCCGCGTAGGCCGTCGGATCATCATGCACTCGGGGAGCTGCGGGCGTGAGCGCCTCAGCCGGGTCAAATACGGCTGGGTG
>JBJXFJ010000411.1:0-3786 GCA_046154735.1 Chloroflexota bacterium
GAAGACGGAGGACGGAGGACGGAAATGAGGATACGGACTCCTCAGACTTCCGTCCTCCGACCTCCGTCTTCCGTCGTCGTCCGTCCGTCTTGTGGTACGGTGCTTCGGAGGGGTGACAAGCTATGCCTGAGACGTTGCGATTCTCCGAAGTGTTTGCCGGTCAGGCGGGTGAGGTGGTGCCGCTGGCGATCCGTGTCGGCGACGCACTCTACGCCTGGCATATTTCAAGTCAGGACCCGGCCTCTGGTCGGTCTAGCGGCGATCCAGTGGCCCAGATGAGCCAGGCGGTCAAGAATATGCAGGTCGTACTGCAGGCTGCCGGCTTGAACATTGACAATGTTGCCCGGGCCACGGGCTACATTCGGGATCCTGCCAATCGTGAGGTTGTGTACCAGCCCTGGGATGCACTGTACTCGGATCCGAACGACCGTCCTGCGTTTAAGGTGCTCATTAGCGACTTGCCCCCGGGTGAGGAGGCACGCATTCAGATGCTGGCCTACGCCGGTGCTCGTCGAACACGCTTCGATATTGAGGGCGTGCCAGCGCGTGATCCCACAGTGAAGGTGGGGCCGTGGGTCTTCAGCTCCCGCGTGCATGGAACCGATCGAACCAAGGGCAATGTGCCCAGTGGCGCCGAGTCGCAAGTGAAGCTGGCGTATGAGAATCTGAAGACGCTGATTCAACTGGCCGGCGGCAATGTGGCGAACATTGCTCAAATCACGGTGTATATGCGTGAGCTGGATGTGGCCCCCACGATTGAGACACAGTTACGCGCGCTCACAGAGGTGGAGCTCCCAGGCGTGGCCGTGAGGCTCGTGCGCTCGTTTGTGCGGCCGGAGATGGAAGCGATGCTGGAGATGAGTGCCGCCCTGCTCGAGGGCGCGGCCGTTCTTGAGCTCAGCACTCCGCTTGCGCCCGGGCGACCGCGCCCGGCCGGAATTCAGATTGGTTCGTTGGTCCACTATCCGGAGCTTCGCGGAATTGATTTTGTCAGTGGTGAGCTCATGGATGGCTGCGAGCAGCAGATCCGTCAAGCGCTGCGCAATGCGGAGCTGGCTCTGGAGCACGCGGGTATGACGCTGGATAATGTGGCACAGGTGACGGTGTACCTGCGCGATCTCGAGGGACACCCCGTGCTGAACAAAGTCTGGCCGGAGTTTTTCCCTGATGCGCAGGATCGGCCGCCACACAAGTATCTGCCCGCCGCGCTACCCGATCGGATTCTGGCCCAGGTGCATGTGACGGCAGTCCGTGGGGTGCGCCGCACCGTGCTGGAGATACCCGGCATGAAACACGGGGATCCGATGTCCATGGGCGTGCGGATCGGCGGTTACATCTTCTCATCGCGCATTGTGGGCACCGATACCAAGACAGGCGCCATGCCCGAAGACCCGTCTGAGCAGGCGCGGCTGGCATTTCAGAACGTGCAGACGCTGTTGAAACAGGCGAACGCTTCTGTGCCATGCATCAGTCAGGTGAACGCGTTCATTCCGGCGGCTAGATACCGAGCGGTGGTTGAAGACGCGTTCACAGCGATGTTTCCCGAGGCTGCCACGGCACCAAAGTTGAACGTGCTCCAGGTGGATCTTCCGCCCGGGGCAGTTGTGCGGCTGGAGATTGCTGCCGCGATCTAGCGCCCCGTCCAACTTGGTCTGTGGAGCTCTCTTGCTGCCGGTGGTGTCGGGCATCTTGCCCGACAGTGAAGTACCGACCGCGCTGCGACGAGCGGGAACGCACCGTACTGTCGGGCAAGATGCCCGACACCACCGGTGGCGAGAGGAACCCTCCTGCCACCGGTGGATGGGGCACTAACGCTCGCCGCGCACGCCTTCAAGTGTGAAGTGACCCACGCCGAGCGCTTGCGTCACGCGCCACTCGTAGATCTCGCACTCGCGCCAGCCACGTGTCACCCATGGGTGAGTCTTCACCAGCGCATCGGCTTCGTCACGGGAGCCCACGTGCAGAATCCAGATCCCCACGCCCTCCGTGGTGGGGCCGGAGAAGAGCACTTTCCCTGCCTCGTGCTGTTGTTTCATCCAGGCCAAATTCTCTGGCTCGGTCCCCTGAATCGTCTCGCGCGGAACCGTGCTCTTGCTCATTACGACGTACCACATTATTCGTGCCTCCATCGATCGATCATGTTAAGAGTCGCGATAGTGAGCATCGTACTACGTGGACGGAGCAGCCGGCTGATCGCGGATCGTCCTCGGAGCTGGCGTGCTCAGGCTGACCGGCGGAGCACCCAATACGGACTAGAGAAGAGTGAAGAGTGAAGAGCGCGGACGAGTGTTTGACAATCTTCTCATCTGTCCGTCCTAACTCTTCACTCTTAATTCTTAACTAAAGTATTGAGCGGAGCACCCGTCCCGCGGCCGCGCCGGTGTCCTGGCCGGCCTCGATCACGAGCTGGCCGTTCACCATAACGTGCGCCACACCTTCACAGTACTGGTGCGGATCGGCATAAGTAGCGGTCTCGCGAATGGTGTCCGGATTGAATACCACCAGATCCGCCTCAAAGCCCGGGCGGACCTGGCCGAGATCCGGTCGACCCAGGCGACGCGCCGGGAGCGAGGTCATCTTGCGCACAGCCTCTGGCAGGGTGAGCACGCCCTCGTCACGCACATACCGGCCAAGGACGCGCGCATAGGTGCCGTAGCTCCGTGGGTGAGGCTTACCGCCCGCCTCCGGGCTCAGCGTCCAGCCATCACTGGCTACGGCCACGGACGGGTGACGCATGACTCGGCGCACGTCATCCTCGTGCATAGAGAAGGTGATCATTCCGATGGAGGCGCCATGCGCGCTGACCAGATCAAGGGCCGCGTCCACAGGCGCCTGACCGCGCCGCCGGGCGATTTCGCCCAGGCGTAGCCCCTCGAATTCCTTGAATGGACCATCCGGAACAGAGGCGATGAGGACGGTATCCGTTCCGAATCGTTCGGATCGGGAGATGTCATTGCGGATCTGTGCACGTTGGTCTGGATTCTGTAGTCGGGTCTGCATGGCATCCACACCGCCCTCCACGGCCCAGCCGGGCAAGAGCGCTGAGAGCGTGGTACTGCCGGCGGTGTAGGGATACTGGTCTGCCATCACATCAAGCCCCTCAACACAGGCTTCATCGATGAGCGCTAGTGACGCTTCTGTTCGACCCCAGTTCGGTTCATCCACCACTTTATGATGACTGAGTTGAACTGGCACGCGTGCTGCGCGGCCAATGGTGATCGCTTCGCTCACTGAGTCGAGGAGCGTGGCGCCCTCGCCGCGGATGTGACTGGAGTAGAAGCCACGGAAGCGCCCGGCCATTTCGGCCAGCGCAATGAGCTCCTCTGTTTGACTGTAACCACTGGGCGAGTAGATTAAGCCGGACGAGAGTCCCACCGCGCCTTCAACCATTGCCGCGGCCACCAGCGCCTGCATGCGCTCCAGCTCCAGCCCCGTGGGCGCGCGGTTATCAAAGCCCATGACGGCGATCCGGACGGCGCCATGCCCCACCTGGAGCGCGACGTTGCAGGCGAGCGGCAGCGAGTCGAGCATCGCCGCGTATTGGCCAGCGGAATTCCAGCTCCAATCGATGCCGGCGTCCAGAAATGCCGAATACGAGCGCATCAGATCCAACCGCTCGGGAATCAGCGGGAATGGTGAGAAGCCACAATTTCCGCCAACCAGGGTGGTGACCCCCTGGCGCACCATGGCCTGCGCTCGCGGGTAGCGCGGTAAGGTGAAGTCACAGTGGGTGTGGATATCGATGAACCCGGGTGCAAGGGTGAGCCCGTCAAGATCGATGACTCG
>JBJXFJ010000422.1:0-5745 GCA_046154735.1 Chloroflexota bacterium
CGTCTGCGCCGGCGAAGCTGTTTACGACGAAGCAGGCGGCAAGCAGCGTAATGGCGGGGCATTTCATACAAACTCCCTGTGATTTCAAATATTGAAAGCGATGCAATCATGAATACCGAGAATAGGAAGGATAACCACCCTATTCGAAGAAATCGAGCGAGGTGCGCATTGAATTTGCAAGGCCAACAAGGTGGACCAACACAAGGTCAACAAGATTCCTGGCTACGGTCCGACGATCGCCGGGAGTTTTGGCGACGTGGCGTTGAAGCACTTGTGCAAGAAGCCCTGCTTCGGCGGCTCTACGTCCAGGGGCCCGCAAGAAGCACTCGGCACAACTCCGATGGACGTGTTGTGTCATCGGCATCGATCACGATCCAGGCCTGCGTCGGATCGGCGGCGTTCAGCGCCAAGCCCTCGACCTTGTCCGCGCTCGGACGGCCGGACTCGTCATACAGTATGGCAAACCGTGTGGAACCTCCGGGAGCCACGACTCCAATGGCCGATCCAGCGACACGTCCGTCTTCCGACGTGTCGTCTGTGTCTTCGGCGGCTGCGGTGTAGACGATCTGGTCGCCAAACACCGCTGCATCGGTAAAGCCGAGTGCGACATGGTCGATCGCGCCCAGGTTGTATCGCGTGATGTTCCGCGGTCTGGGTGATTCGCCAGAGGGATCGTCGAGCCACGTCAGCAGGTCATCCAGGGCGAGGTCACAGGTCGCGTCGAGGGGAACGAGGCCATCACGCCGTTTGCCATTGCCCCGACCAAACAGACGCAGCACCCGGTCGAGGTGCAGGGCACCTTCGATGTTCATATCGCTTCCTGCGAAGTCGGTGGCTGCCTCGAGCACCTCGTACAACTGTGAAGCGTCGGTCAGGGAGAGTCGCGGTGCTGCCGCGTGCCAGTGGTCGACCCGGAGGATCTGGCGTCGACGCCGTTTTGACCCTGATCCGAAGGCGAGCAACACCTGGCCATCCGTTCCCGACAGGGAGCAACAGGCCTCGAGATCCTGCTTGTATTTCTTGTTGCCTCGATCGTCACCAAACTGCCGAAGACCACCCTCACCGGCCGGAAGTGTAACTGAGTCGACATGTCCGCTGTCGGGCTGAATCAGCGCAAGAAAGTTTGCGTCGTCCTGCACCAGGACGAGATGGTCGTTCACCCACGCGAGGCTCGAACCGGCGCGGACGTGCGCCGGACGGTCAAGCGCCTCGTCGGCGCCCGCGGCATAGAGGAGTGGCGTGCGCTCCACGATGGTGGCGCGCAGCGAGGGGTCCCGCCTGGCTCGGCGAACTGACATGGAAGCACACCTCTAACCGTCTCATGGAATGAAGCCCATCAGCAGACTGATGGGCTCCAGTGGAGGATTGGAAGGATAACCACCCTTTTCGAAGAAATCGAGCGAGGTGCGAGAGAAAAGCCGTAACCTCCGCCTCTCCCATCTGAGCCGGATGCCGTTTTCCGTGGAACAAAATGAAGCGCTTGATCCAGCCAGTATAGGATTCTTCGGTCCGTATGCTGTAATGATTGAGGCGCATGACCCGGCGCACCTCGTCCATCAGTCTGGGCTTTTCCATATGAGCCTCCTTGCTCTATAGTTTCGTATACCTGTCGTACTAACAGGCGTCAATGCGCTGATAATGATAGACGAAAATAATTACTTCGACCGAATTGGCGGTTTCATTTCCGACGTTTCGGCAGTCGAATTGTAGTTAGGTCTCCTATCGCGGCACATCTAATTCGCCGCCCGTTCCGTATATGCTTTGTGACCATACTGCAGTGCATAGCAATCAGGGGACTTCACTATGACCTCAAACGAAATGGCTGACACTCGCCCCGCCCCCTCTCCAGTTGAAGTCATCATGAACATGGCGCTTGGCTATCTCGTATCCCGGAGCCTGCACGTGGCAACTGAGCTGGGGATCGCCGATCTTCTCAAGGATGGTCCGAAGACCGTCGAGGCTCTTGCATCAAGCACGGGAGCGCATCGGGCATCACTATATCGCTTGCTGCGGATGCTGGCCGCGCAGGGCGTCTTCGCCGAAGATGATCACGGACGCTTTATGACAACGCCAGCGGCGGCGCTGCTCCAGCAGGGCGTGATGCGTGACGGTGTGCTGCTGTGCGGCGAGGTGACCGGCGACGGATCCTGGTGGAATGCTGTGGGTGCGTTACGGCACAGCATCATGACAGGCGAGCCAGCTTTCAACCGACAGCACGGTATAGGGTTCTTCGACTATCTCCGTGACCACCCCGAGTGTGGTCATTGGTTCGATCGCGGTATGGCGAACTTCGCCATAGCCGAGAACCCGGCGATTGCCGGGGCCTACAATTTCTCCCGTTTCGGCCATATCGTTGACGTTGGAGGCGGCCAAGGCGGATTACTCGTGGAAATCCTTACGCTCCACCCGACGGTCCGTGGCACCCTGTTCGATCTGCCACAGGTCATCCGTCATCCCGCCTGGCGCAGCGAGGAGGCATTCGCTGAGCGATGGACGACAGTCGGCGGTGATTTCTTCCAGTCTGTGCCAACGGGCGGAGATGCCTATGTGCTGAAACGCATCCTGCACGACTGGAGTGACGAACAATGCGTGCACATCCTGCGATGCTGCCGCGAGGCGATGGACGATTGCACACGGCTCCTCGTCGTTGACGCTGTCGTTCCTGCGAGCAACGCTCCACATCCTGGCAAGGTGATGGACATTCTCATGATGGTCTTCGCCGAAGGCCGCGAACGCACCGAGCAGGAGTTCAGGGCACTCTTCGAGAAAGCGGGTTTACGACTAACCAATATCACGATGACGCCGAGCACCTTAAGCATCATCGAGGCAATCCCTGCATAGCCTGCGTGCCTGCAGATGGGCCTTCAGATTGAACAGTGCGAAAGGGTGGGAAGACCTAACCAGGGCCTGGAGCTGACTGGGAACAGCGTCCGCTCCGTCGTCGCTCCCGCTCTTCCCAGCAGCTCAGGCCCAGCGTTAGGCGCTATCGAGTAGATTCTAGCCGATGAACACAAAATGCGGATAGGAAGGGTAACCACGCTTTTCGAAGCGTTAGGCGCCAGCCTCGCTCGGCTTGCCATACACCACGGCGAGGTCGAGCTTCTCAGCCGTCAGCAGGAGAGAAAGATGGGACTTTAGCAAGCCGAAAACGTACTCCAGACTGCTACCATCTTCATCCCAGGCCGGACAGGGATCATCTCGGGCCGACGCCTTGCTCAAGATGGAACGTACGTCATCTGCCGAATACGTGTAGACCCAACCATTCTCAATCGTAGCGTCGGACTGCGCTTCGGAAGAGGAGTAGTAGCGTACCCAATCCTCCATGGTCAAAGTCGCGTTTTCCGTCGCCAAGTGTCGAAACCGGGTCCCAAGGCGAGCGATCTGAGGATTGTCTTCGATATCGGACAGGAGTTTTTTGATCTGCGTAGCCGCCCGCGTGATCTCCGCGCCGGAAAGTGTGGCGAAGTCACTCAACAGGTAAAGATTGCCTCCGTGCACTGACGCCTGGTGGATTTCAAGGTAGATGTCGCCTGAAGGTTAAAATTACGCCGCCTTATTTATCTTAATTTCTGTCGTGTCTTTCGCCGGATTGAGATGTACATCGCCAACGGGTTTCCAGTTTCTGATATCGCCACTCCATCGTTGCGGGTGTCGTGCTTTGGCGTCACGGTAGACTTGCTCACGACGCGCCAGGATCTCCCCGTCGCGGCCGGCGTGACGTTGCGCAGGGGTGACAAATTGGATCGCACTGTGCAGGTGCTCGTGGTTGTACCAATCAACAAACCAGCGGACCCAGTTGCGCGCACTGTGTAGGCTTGCAAACACCGCCTCAGGATATTCAGGCCGATACTTTAGCGTGCGAAACAACGACTCTGAATACGGGTTGTCATTGCTCACCGATGGACGACTGAACGAGGGGATGACGCCGAGTGCGTCTAAGGTGGCGAGCAAGGTCGCGCCCTTCATCGGACTGCCATTGTCTGAATGCAGCGTCACCTGCTCTCGTTGCACGCCTTCTCGGTGACAGATGTCGGTCATTAAATCGGCCGCCAAGGCGCTTGATTCTTCTTCGTAGACTTGCCAGCCAACCACTTTCCGGCTGTAAATATCCATCACCAGATACAGGTATAAAAAGATCCCGCGCACCCGCGTCGGCAAGTAGGTGATGTCCCAACTGTAAATCTGATTGGGCCCAGTAGCGGTTAACGCCTTGGGCTTGATGACCGTACGCGCGGGTTTCGCTTTGTCTCGATGCTTCAGTTGGTGGGCCGCTTTGAGGACGCGATAGAAACTCGATTCTGAAGCAATATAACGCCCTTCATCCGCCAATTTCGGTACGATTTTACTCGGCGATAACGACGCATAGTCAGGTTCATTGGCCACGCTGATGATCTGCTCACGCTCCTCCACCGTGAGCTTCGTGCTCGGCTCGTGGTGCGCATCCACGCGCCCATCTTGCCCGTTGTCGGGTTGCGCCCAGCGTTGCAAGGTCTTCGCACTGATCCCGATAACCTCGCACGCCGCTGACTGACGTGCACCGCTTCGCATCGCCTCATTGACTTCAGCGCGGATCGTTTGTCGTTGCGCGCTCATCGTGAGTTGTCCTCGTCGTTTCCCCAGATCGCGCTGACTTTTTTTTGGAGTACTAACAACGCCGCCGTCTCGGCCAGCGCTCTATCCTTGCGGTTCAACTCTTTCTTTAATTCACGTACTTCACCCTTGAGACTCTTCGCATCTGATCGTTCGTTAGCTGAAAAGCTGCTGATAAGATCTTGCTTCCACTGTTTTACGTGATGCGCATAAAGGCCGCGCTCGCGACACAATTGGTTCATCGGATCTTCGTCCAAGCCGCCACACGCAATCACCATCTCGAGCCTTTCCTCTTGGCTCCAATCTTGCGGTCGTTTCTCTTTTCTCACGCCGCTGATGCTCGTGCTGTCATGTGCTGAATTTGATCCTAATTCCTGGTTCCTGGATTTCACCATCCACTTGTGCAGAGTCGATTCCCCGATCCCTAACGAGTCCGAGATCTCCGCTAACGTCGTGCCTTCCGGACGACTCAGCGCCTTTTCAACGGCTTGCTGTTTGAATGACTGACTGTATTTTGCTCTCATCTTTCTCTGCCTCGTTAGAGGCGACATCTATCCTGACACAGGGGGCTCCCCGATGGGAGTGCCACCCGGCTGAAGGTGCGCTCCATGGTCGGGCTCCTGCCCCTGTGCGCCACGACGGTGACCGAGAAGTCGCAGCGGGATAGCATCCCGGGAGCGATGGCCGGAGTCCTGAAACGCCTGGGACGGATGCCCGAACTCAAGGAAACCATACATCCCACGGGGCCGGGGCACTACGGCGTCGCCGAGCGGGGGATCTTGGCTCTGGTCAACCCGGACCGGTTGCGGCGGATCCTGACGAAGATGCTCGACGAAAACGAATTCCTGAGTGCCTACGGCATTCGCGCGCTTTCCAAGTTCCACGAGCAGCACCCGTATATCTTCCACGTGAACGGTCAGGAGCATCGCGTGGACTACCTGCCGGCGGAGTCAAACACCGGGATGTTCGGTGGCAATTCCAACTGGCGCGGGCCGATCTGGATGCCGGTCAACGTGCTGATCATCCGCGCGCTGCTGAATTTCTACACGTACTACGGCGACAACTTCAAGATCGAATGCCCGACCGGTTCAGGCAGGATGATGAACCTCTTCGAGGTGGCCAAGGAGATCTCGGACCGGCTCGCCGGCATATTCC
>JBJXFJ010000401.1:0-4452 GCA_046154735.1 Chloroflexota bacterium
TTTAAGGTGCGGAGCTTGGTTCCATCCGCGTAGCGAACTCTTCCCTCAGTTGCGGTCATCTTGCACCTCCTAACGGTGTCAGTGAACCACAAAGGCACCACGAGCACAACGATTTCGAAGAGGAGAACCCCTCGCTTCGACGCTGTGCTCGGAGTGCCCTTGGGTGAGACTACGCTCAGCTAAAACTCGTTGAAGTCGGCGTCGTAATCTGCTGGGATCTCAACTTGGTGGCTCAGCATTACTTCCCGGCGTTCTCGTGATGATTCGATGATCGCAAGGCAGACTTCCAGGGTGGCCATTCCCCAACGGCCATCATGCCACAGTGGCTTGCCGTTCACCACGGCCTCGTACAGCTCCTCCAGCTCCGCGCGGCGCTGAGCTGGACCCATGGCCCGATCTGGCTTCAGCTCAATATCGTGCGTGCCTTCATCGTCGTAGACGAATATCCCGTATTGCGAGTGGCGAAGGTCGCCGCGCTCACCCGAGACGATGACGATGCCCAGATCCTCAGGCACCCATGGATCACGGTACTCCTGCTTGAAAATCTCCTGCCAGATGCCGCCGCCAATGCGCAGCTCCTGCTTGTCAAACGCCTCGTTGCGTGTTCCCTGGTGCATCTGTTGTCGCACTTCTACACGCTGCTCCGGGGTGTACCGCTGGTTGGCATGACCCCATTGCACCATCTCAGCACCCATGAAATAGCCATAGCCGTTGTGCGTAATTTGCGCCGGAACGCCGTTCTCAAACTCCATGAATGCGGAGTAATACCCCGGAATGGAGCGCTCCGGCATCCACTGCCCGGCATAGCCGCGGACACTTCGGACCTTACCGCCGCCCAGGACCCGCACGGTATCGATCTGGTGTGGCCCCTGGCGATAGACCATGCCGCCGCCCTGGTTGACATCCAGCTCATCAGCCGTGCGCGGGCGGAGCATCCAATCGGAATAGGCCACGAGTGTCATTGCCCTGAGATCGCCCACACGCCCGGACTGCAGTACCTTGCGCATCGCCCGCACAGGGAGTGTGAAGCTGCGCGTGTGCCCGGCCAGCAGAAAGACATTGTTTTTCTCCGCCGCTTCGATCATCGCCGCAGCTTCTTTGAGATTGAGCGCCATTGGCTTTTCCACGACCACGTGCTTCCCGTGGTTGGCGGCCAGAATGGCGTGCTCCGCGTGGAAACGATTGGGACTGGAGACCCACACGGCCTCTAGATCGGGGTCTTTACACATTGCTTCAGCCGAGTCAAATACCCGTGCGGCTGGATAACGCTCCTTGAAACGGGCGCGCGTTTCAGCGTTCACATCGGCCCCGGCAAAGAGCTCTAGCTCCGGCATCGCGTCCATTGCCGGCAGCATCTCCGTGCCGCCCACGCCCACGCCGATCATGCCCATCTTCAGCGTTCTGAGCGGGCCCGGGTTGCTGCCCGATGATGTTCCGTGCGTCACAGTCATTACGAAATCCTCCATTGGATGACGCGTTCAGCATCACTCGTCAGACGCGGGCGTGTCAAGGTGGGGCCATCTAAACATCTAAAAGTCGCGTTGACGGAGGGATGGTGTAGCATGGCGCCGTGCGCCTGGAGCTCCCGGACGTGCGACTGCGATCACCGGCTCACGCGTTCCAGGCCCAGGGGACAAGCTCCTTCGCTACTCAGGTGATTGGTCCGGAAGGACTGTGCAGTGACCCTACTCGATTGCAATGCCGAGCCATGATAGATCACAAAATGCTCCGCGGGGTGAGACTCTCGTTTATGGATACCGGGGGCATGAGGCCGATTCTGTTGCTTGTGCACGGGTTCGCGCTTGATCACCGTATGTGGGAGAGTCAGATTGACGCGTTCCGAGAGGAATGGCGGGTTATTGCGCCGGATTTGCGCGGCTTTGGTAATTCCGATGCCGGACCCTCAGGGCCGCTCACCATGCCCGGCCATGCTGACGATCTGGCAACGCTGCTGTCCAATCTCGCTGTGGTGGGGCCGGTGGTCTACGTGGGGCTCTCCATGGGCGGGTACGCTGGGTTCGAGCTCTGGCGTCGACATCGCGAGCGGGTGCGGGCCATGGTGCTAGCGGATACGAAGGCCACCCTGGATGACGCCGAGCGGCAGCGGTATCGTGAGATCATGGCTCGGGATGCTGAGGCGGTGGGCTCTTCGGCTCCCGCACTGGAGGCGATGTGGCCGCACCTGTGCTCAGCCTCTCTGCCTCCCGATGCGGAGGTGCCTCAGATGCTCCGTGTGATCATGGAATCACAATCCGCGCATGGTATTGCCGATGGTCAGCGGGGCATGGCGGCGCGGCAAGACTCGGTACCACTGCTTGCCGCAATTGATGTGCCGACCATGGTAATTGTGGGTGAGGATGATGTGCTCACTCCGCCAGCAGAGTCGCGGCTGATGGCTGAGCGCTTGCCGCGTGCCACGCTCGTGGAGATTCCTGGCGCCGGCCACATGTCCAATATGGAAGCGCCGGAGGCATTCAACGCGGCGCTGCTTGCGTTCCTAAGGGGATTGTAGAATCCCGAGCCTCATGCGCCTCGCTGCACTCGCTGGTGCACCAGGGGCATTTCAAAGTCGAGTTGGTGGTGGGACAGTAGCACGGGGCCTTGTGCCCTGTGCCTGGAGCTCCCGAACCCGTGCTCGCGCTCAGCGGCTCTCGTGTCCCAGGCACAGGGCGCCGTGCCACGCCGCGGACTGATCCGAGAAGGACAAGGAAAGGACTCTGGCTTGTCCGCCAAACTGCGCTACGGCGATTCGCTTTCAAGCATGGTCGGGAGTGAATCGATCACGTCAAGCAGCGGGGAAAGATCTTCATGGATGATCCGCCAGACCTCAGCGTGCCGAATTTGACCGTATCCGTGAATCAGGACATTCCTGAGTGCGATTGCTTCGGTGTGCCGGGGAATCTGCTGCACTACCTCGGGCGCGATACGTGAGAGCTGGTTCAGCGCCTCCCCAATGATGCCAAACTGGCGCTCAACGGCGGCTCGGAGCAGCCGATCGGCCAGGCAATCTTCAGACGTCTTCTGCGCTGTGAACTCCCGGATTGCCAGGGCGCAATCCTTCACGTTCCAGAGGAATGCCAACGGATCACGCAACAAAGACGTTCTCGCGATACCATTCGATGGTCCTCTTCACATAGGGGTTGCGGACTGTTCCCTCCAATGTCAGATCCACATCCCTTCCCAACAGGGCCTCCAGTTCAGACTGGAGAGCAAGGTAGGACGTGATTGTGAAGGGGCCTGACCCGGGGTCCACATCGAGAATGAAGTCCACATCGCTTCGTTCGAGATCGAAGCCCGCTCCGCGCGCCGCTGATCCGAAGACGTCCATCCGCTTCACGCGATACTTTCGGCAGAGGTCTGCAATGGCGGCGAGCTGGTCGGAGATTACTGGATGCATGAAACACACTGGGACGCTGTTCTTCACCGAATCATACGCGCTCGGGGCTGCCGGTGGGCCAAGCATGACACAGCCGCCCTTGTGAATGGGCGGCTGCGTCATGCTTCAGGTTTAGTAGCCGGGCAGGTTAAAGTCCGAATCGTAATCCGCTGGGAGCGGCACCTGATGCGTGAGTTTGATCTCCTCGCGGCGCCGGGCAGATTCCATGATGGCCAGGCAGACTTCAAGGGTGGCCAGGCCCCAGCGGCCATCGTGCCAGAGTGGCTTGCCCAATACAACGGAGTCGTACAGCTCTTCTAGCTCAGCGCGGCGACCGGCCACGCCCATGGCGCGTTCCGGTGTGGTATTGATGTCGTGCTGGCCGTCATCGTCGTAAACGTAGATGCCGTACTTGGAGTGGCGGATATCACCACGCTCGCAAGTGGCCAGGAGGAAGCCCATATCCTCGGGAATCCATGGCTCCGGCTCGCGCTGGCGGAAGACTACTTGCTCCATCTCGCCACCAATACGTAACTCTTGCTTGTCCGCCGTCTCGTCGCGGGTGCCGGAGCGCATCTCATTGCGGATCTCCACGCGCTGCTCGGCGGTGTAGCGTTGCTTGGAGCCGCCCCAGGGCACCAGCTCGCCACCCATAAAGTAGCCATAGCCATTGTGCGTGGCAACGGCGGGCAGGCCGTTTTCAAACTCCATGTAGGCGGTGTAAAAGCCCGGAATGGGCCGCTGCGCTTTGAACCAGTCACCGGTCATCCCGCGCACGCTCCGCAGCATGCCGCCACCCAGAACACGGACGGTATCGATCTGATGGGGACCCTGGCGGAAGGGGATGCCACCGCCCTGGGTGATATCAAGCTCGTCAGATGTGCGTGGTCGCAGCATCCAATCTGAGTAGGCCAGGAGCTGGATGTAATGTAGGTCGCCAAGTTTGCCGGACTGGATCACCTTGCGCATGGCTCGGACTGGCAGAGTGAAGCTGCGGGTGTGGCCGGCGAGCAACTTGACGTTGTTCTTCTCGGCGGCCTCGCACATCGCCTCCGCTTCCTTGATGGTCACGGCCA
>JBJXFJ010000478.1:0-4018 GCA_046154735.1 Chloroflexota bacterium
CGTCTCGCCCGTCCCGATCCGTAGGCGGGGTGCTCCGATCGGGACGGGCGAGACGCCCGCGCTCCGGACGGCCAATGGCCATACGCATGTCAAATGACCCACTGGCAGCACTATGCATCAGCATCTAACGAGATACGCTTTCTAGCGATGACAGCATCAACATCCATTCTGCGTGAATCAGGGCTCAGCTATGGCCACTGATACACCAGTCATCACCCTTCTTCTGGCCCATAACGGCGGCCAGGGTGAAGACGTGCTCAAGAGCTTGCTGGCCGCGCCCGCGGTGGCAGCGCGATATGGCATTGACCGCACAAGCAGCGGCTCAGAAGCGCTGACCCGGTGTTTGACTCGGCCGCCCCACTGCCTACTGCTCTACCAAATGTTCGGGGACATGACCGGGTTGGAGCTCGCACACGCGCTGCATCGCGCCCGTGGTGCAGCGCCCCTGCCTATCGTACTGCTCCTGGATCATCAAGACCCGGAGATCAGCCAGGAAGCGCTCAGTCTCGGAGTCACGCATTGTCTGGATGTCACCATGCTGACGCCAGAGATCCTGGAGCTCACGGTACGTGACTCCATCGATATCTTTCGGCATCGTTTGGAGCTTTCAGAGCAACGCTCAACTCTGCAGCTCCTGCAGACGGGGATGGCGGCGGCTCGAGACTCGATGGTCGTCACCTCAGCGGATCTCGATCCGCCCGGCCCCACCATCCTGTACGTCAACCCCGCTTTCCACGAGCTTACGGGCTACCGTCCGGAGGAAGCTATTGGCGCATCGCCACGCATCCTCCAGGGGCCTCGCACCGACCGCGGCGTGCTCGAGACGCTGAAACGGCGGCTCCGCCAGGGTTTGAATTTCCATGGTGAAACGTACAACTACCGGAAGGACGGGAGCGAGTTCCTCCTGGAGTGGTGGATCTCACCCGTCCACGATGACGGCGGCAACGTGCGCTACTTCGCGGCCACGCAGCGTGATGTCACGGCTCAGCGCGAAGCCGAGGAGACTCGTCAGCTTCTGGCCTCTGTGGCCCAGGCTTCACAGGACGCCATTATTGGATTCACTCGTGATCGCCGCATTGTGAGCTGGAACACAGGTGCGGAACGCATCTTCGGCTATTCCACCGAGGAGGCCCTTGGCCAGGACCTGCGTATGCTCATCCCACCAGAATTGGGACCCACGCGCGGGAAGCTTGGCGCCATCATTGACCAGGGCGGCATCGTGCGCGACGTGGAAGCCGTGCGATTGCGAAAAGACGGTCATCGTGTGGAAGTCTCAATCTCCCTGGGGCCGGTGGTGGACGAGCGTGGACAGATCACGCTGTACTCCTGCATCATCCGAGACATTGGACCGCGGAAAGCCATTGAGCAGGCGCTCCGTGATAGCGAGGCGCTGATGCGCCTCAGTCAGGAGGCCGGACGGATCGGCAGCCTGGAGTGGGACCTGGCGCAAGGCACCGGTCGCGTCTCAGATGAGTGGGAGCGCATGCACGGCCTGGAGCCAGGCACGTTTCGCATGAGCTCCGCGGCATGGCTCTCACTCATCCATCCTGACGATGCCGTGGCCGTCCAGACGGCCATCGAAACCGCGCATCGACATCAAACTTCAGAGTTGCGCCTGGAATTCCGAATTACGCGACCTGATGGCGCCATACGCTGGGTGGAGACCCGACTTGCCTACACCTATGATGCGAAGTGTACACCTATACGCGCAGTTGGTATTGCCCTGGATACCACGGAGCGTAAGGAGTGGGAGCTGGAGCTGGAGCAGCGCGTGGCAGAGCGCACCCAGGCACTCACCGACGCCGCTCGGCTGCTGGCTGAGGAGATGCGCCGGCGGGAAGAAACCCAGACCACACTCGTCCAGACCCAGAAACTGGAGGCGCTAGGCCAGCTCACCGGAGGCGTGGCCCATGACTTCAATAACCTGCTCATGGCCATTTCTGGGAGCCTCCAGCTTATTGAGCGGCGCACCGACGACGAGCGCATTTTGCGGAACGTCAAGAACGCCCGGGATGCATCGGACCGCGCCGCCCGACTCACCAGGCAGCTTCTCGCCTTTGCCCGGCGCCAGGAGTTATCCCCGAGTACAGTGGCCGTACCCGAGCTTTTTGATGGGGTGGATGCATTGCTCCGTCAGGCCGTTGGCCCCACAGTACGGCTGGCGGTGGGAATCAGCGATCATTGTTGGCCTATCCACGTGGACCCGCATCAACTTGAGGTCGCGTTGCTGAATCTTGCCGTGAATGCGCGCGACGCCATGCCAGATGGCGGCGCACTCACGATGACGGCGCGCAACGTGCCCTCTGATGATCCGGATCGTCCGCGAGACTTATCTGATGGAGACTTCGTGGCAATTGCAGTAAAAGACAGTGGCGTCGGCATGACGCCTGAAGTCCAGGCGCGTGTCCTGGAGCCATTTTTCACCACCAAGGCGCGGGGCCAGGGCACCGGGCTTGGTTTGCCCATGGTGCATGGCTTTACCCGTCAATCAGGGGGCAGCCTGCGCATCCTGAGCCGGCCCGCCGAGGGTACCATCATTGAGCTGTTTCTACCACGCTCCACGGAGCTGATCCTGTCATTGACCGAATCCACGCCCGAGATCGACCGCGCTCGGCATGGCGGGGCTACGATCCTGCTGGTGGAAGACGACGAGCAGGTGCGCCCGGTTGCTGCGGCCCTCCTCCGAGACCTGGGCTATAGCGTGCTGGAGGCGGGCAATGCGGAGACCGCGTTCGCTCTCGCCTACGCCGTGGAGCATGTGGACCTGGTGGTGACAGACGTGGTCATGCCGGGTGCGGATGGCGCTACCTTGGCTGCCCGCCTGCGCTCAGCCTGGCCTCGGCTGCCCGTCCTGTTCATCACCGGGCACGCTCAGGGCGCTAATTTGCAGGATGAGCCGGTGCTCAGTAAACCGTTTACCCTGGCGGAGCTGGCCAGCCAGACACTCACCGCCCTGGGTCGCGACATCCCCACGGAAGCTCAGGAGCACGAGCTGGCCGTGGGTGCATTTGCAACACCTGACCGCGTGTACGCCCGCATCAAGTCCGAAGCGCTCCGCAAGCTCTATCGGATGTGGAACGAGTATCGGGAGAATGACCCCATTCCTCCGTACCACCAATTCCACATCGACGATGTAGCTACTCCAGATCATATCTTCGTCGCGGCCGTAGAGGGACCGGCTACTGCGCCCACGGCCTTCCATTATGTGCGCGTGGGGACCACTCTGATCGAGCGCCTGGGCCGATCGCTCGATGGGGAGCACGTGCAGACTTCTCCCGACGATGACATCTTTGGGGCGCTTGAAGCCGCTTATCGTCGCTGCTGTCGGAACGGCACCCCCACCCATGAGTACGTGCGCTTCAATCTGGGCGATGGACAGCCGCTTCTCTTTGAGCGCCTGCTCCTGCCCTTTTCCGAAAGCGGCACAGATGTCACACATCTGGTTGGAATGGCCGTGTTCTCGGACGGCTAGCGCACCTGTCCAAGAATAGCCCGTGAACTAGCTCAGTGGCTATCCGGTCACTTATTAGATTGAAGTGGAGCATATGATGAGTAGCACAATGCATGTGGAGTTTGATGAGCCCCGCCTGGCAGACGAGGTCGAGAAGCTCACCGCGGAAGCAGTTGACAGGCTTTCCTTTGGTGTGATTCGTGTCGACACAGCGGGGGTAGTCCAATGTTTCAGCAAGCCTGAGGGGGATCTCTCTGGCTATGGGTCTCGCCCAGCCCTGGGGCTCAACTTCTTCACGGATATTGCCCCCTGTATGAACAATGACCAATTTCTCGGACGCATCGAACATGCCCGGGCCACTGGAACGCTGGATATTGAATTTGGCTACGTGGGTGACTTCTCGGACAAAGAGCGTGAGCTGCGGGTTCGCATTCAATCCTCGAGCACTGGCGGGTACTGGATCTTTATCCAGCGACTGTAAATGACACGACCCTCCGGAGCCCCGCTGCTCGTCGTTGAAGATGACCCGCTGATTGCCGGGGTCATCCTTGAGCTCCTGGTAGACCT
>JBJXFJ010000480.1:0-3945 GCA_046154735.1 Chloroflexota bacterium
GTTCCTGTTTGAAGGTCATCCCTTTGCCGCGGATACGCGGAAGGGTCGCGCCGCGGTGAAGCTGGAGTCCATGCTGGCGGATGCGCGCCGAGAGCGTGGCCTGGCGTATAGCATCGTTCGGCTGCCGAATGTTTACGGGCCGCAGGTTCAGAGCGCG
Source organism: Chloroflexota bacterium (assembly GCA_046154735.1). Lineage (GTDB taxonomy): Bacteria > Chloroflexota > UBA6077 > UBA6077 > JACCZL01 > CAVXYC01. Next base: position 158 of record JBJXFJ010000480.1, read on the forward strand.
CTCTACCGCTCCGTGTTTGAGAATGCCATCGCCGGCAAGGCCCTCACCTGGTACGGCTCGCTCGATACGCCGCTGGAGCTGGTCTATGTGGCGGATGCGGCGCGAGCGCTCTTACAAGTTGGGCTGGACACGGGGACAAACGGCCGCGCCTTCAACCTGCCCGGACCTGAGGTGACGACGGCCCGCAAGTGGCTAACTCTCCTGGCCGGGCTGGCTGGCACGCGCGCGCACCCCAGGGCCATTCCCTCGCCGATCATCGCCATTGCCGGTTGGTTTAACCATGAAGCTCACGAGATGCACGAGCTGCTCTACCTCAAGACCCGCCGACTCATACTGGAGGGGCATCGATATGCCGGGCGATATGGAAGCTACCCGGCCACGCCATACGCGGAGGGCATTGCTGCCACCCTTGACTGGTATCGGGCGGGCTGCCCGCCACTTCCGCACCTGGAGCTGGCAATGGACGCCACAGTTGCGACTCCTTAGGACGGCATCACGTTATAGTGCCGAGTGACCATCCGTGGTTCTGGAGACGATTGTGACCACTTCGCTCATCGGCGCATCTATCCCACGCATCGAAGGTCCTGATAAGGTCACCGGCCGCACTCGGTACGCCGCGGACGTGCCGATCACGGGCGTACTCCACGGGAAAATCCTGCGCAGCCCCCATCCTCATGCGCGCATTGTGCGTGTCGACATTTCAAGGGCGCGGGAGGTGCCCGGCGTCAAGGCCGTCCTGACGGGTGCGGATGTGCGTGACCACTACGTGGGCAAGACACTGCGTGACATGCCCGTGTTGTGCTGGGACACGGTGCGCTTCATTGGCGATCGCGTGGCTGCCGTGGCCGCGGAGACTCTCGAAGCGGCGGAGGCAGGGATCCAGGCAATCATTGTTGAGTATGAGGTGCTGGATGGCGTCTCCAATCCTGTGGAGGCGATGCGGCCGGAAGCGCCACTCCTCCATGAAGACGTGACGCGCTACGCAGGTCCGCCCCCTGAGCGACTCGCTGCCGATATTCACAACGGCTCAACTCGCTTGTTCTGGCGGCGCGGAAACCCCGAGCGCGGATTCAGCGAGGCTGATCTCGTGCTTGAGCATCATTTCCGTATCCCCGCACGGTCTCAAGGATATTTGGAGCCGCACGTCAATACGGTTGATATTGCCACGGATGGAGTGATTCACCTCTGGGCATCCTGCAAGACGCCCTTCCGAGGTCGCATGCAGTTCGCAGCGGCCATTGATGTGCAGCCCGAGCAGATTGTGGTTCATGCCGTCTCGGTGGGTGGCGATTTTGGCGGTAAGGGTGACGTTGTTGAGGCGCCGGTGGCGTACTATCTGGCCAAGCAGGCCGGTCGTCCGGTTACCATTGCCATGACCTCCGCTGAGGATCTGGCTGCCAGCAATCCGGATCAATACACCGAGGTGACCATTCGATCGGGCGTGATGCGTGATGGTCGGATCGTGGCGCGAACAATGCACACGGTCCACGCTTGCGGCGCCTACGCGGCCCTCAAGCCAAACGGCGCGTACTCCACCTGGCACCAGGTGGGTGGCTGTTATCAGATCCCCAACGGCGAGTACGAGTTTCTCCAGATCTACACGAACACCGCGCCCGGTGGATACTTCCGTGCGCCGGGCGCGCATCAGTTCATTTTTGCCACGGAGTGCCATACGGACCTCCTGGCCGCTGAGCTGGGTATGGACCCGGCCGAGTTTCGCATGAAGAACTTCATGAACGAAGGCGAGGATGACGCTATTGGCACCCGGATGGACCATCTCAAAGCGCGCGAGGTGCTCCAGGCTGCACTTGACGCGGCCGATTGGTACAACCCCACGCGGCGGCCAAATAGCGGTCGCGGATTGGCGTTGTTCGGGCGGCAAATCGGCGGTGGCCCTAGCGGCGTTATCCTCACGGCGGAGCTGGATGGGTCGATTAGTCTGCTGAGCCCCACCATTGACGTTGGAACGGGCACGCACACCATTGTGCAGCAGCTAGCGGCGGACGATCTTGGGCTGCCGCTCACCAAGGTCAGCGTTCGGGTGGGCGATTCAGACGTGGTGCCATTCGATGAGGGGCCGCGGGCGAGTCGCGTGACCTATACCGAGGGCACGGCGGTGATGATGGCGTGCGCGGAGCTGCGCCAGCGTCTGGCGGAGCCCGCGGCAGAGCTACTGGGTTGCCCGGTTGGGGATGTGGAGTATCGTGACGGCAAATTTCACGGCGATGGCCACAGCGTGGACCTCGCACAGGTCACGGCAATTGCGGATGATGGGAAGCCCGTGACCGTGCGCATTGAGCGCGTGGCGCCTGAGCAGGATGACGTGCGCTACTACTGTGCTCAGGTGGCCGAGGTAGAAGCGGATCCGGAGACCGGCCAGGTGACCGTCCTCCGCCTGATCACGGCTCATGACGTGGGCGCTATCATCAATCCCGTGACGCACCAGGGACAGATCGATGGTGGCGCCACGACCGGGTTCGGCATGGCCCTCACGGAAGAATTTGTCATTGAAGACGGCCGCACGATCAACGCGAATCTTGGTGATTACAAGATGCCGACCGTGGCAGACATTCCGCCGCTGGAGACCATCCTGGTCCACTCAGGCGGCGGTCGCGGGCCTCATGGCGCCAAGGCTATAGGCGAGTGGTCCAACAATGCTCCGCCCGCTGCTATTGCGAACGCCGTGGCGGACGCGGTTGGCGCGCGGCTCTTTGAGCTGCCGCTGACCGCGGAGCGGGTGTTTAGAGCGTTGAAAGACGGATGAGTTGTTAGTGATAGCCGCGTCCGAATGGATCGCGTCGGGGCGACTGGCAGTCGCCCAATCAAGTATCGAGAGAGACCCAGACAACGATACGTCCCTGATCCGATGCTTCGCCAGCTTTGCCCTCTGTCAGCCTACGGTTGACCAACCCTCCTTGCCTCGCGTTCCACCTGGAGACGCTCGGCGAGAAACATCTTGAGTAGTGATTGATAGGGAACGTCGCGCTTCCGTGCCGCAAGCTTGAGCTCCTCGAGCATTGAGATCGGGAGCCGTAGAGAAATGCTCTGAGTGGACGGCTGCAGATTCGGCAGTGAGACTCGCCCCGCACGGCTCCAGTCCACATAATCCGTGGAGTCATGGGAAGCCCAGAATTCTCGTTCCTCATCCTCACTACGGAGCTCAGGGATTGGCTTACGATTCTTCCGCATTGAGATAGACCTCCCGTTCTTTGCGGCTCATCGGTCGAGCGGAGATGACGCGAATGAGCCCGCCACGAATCGTGAAAACGATAAACAGCAATCGACTATCGTCGGTGTGGCCAAGCGCGTGAAACCTTGGCGTGAGGTCGTTGCGTTGATGACCTGCCTCACACATGAGCGGGCGATTGAGGAAGGCCTGCTCGATCTCACCGCGTGCAACTCGGTGCTTCAGCCAGTTCTTTTCGGCATTACCACTATCCCATTCAAATCCAATGCATGCGTGAAGCAACTCAATAATTGAAGTCATAGAATTCACATATCTATGCGTATATTGCAGTAATATACAATGAAATCGCGGCTTGAGCCAGGGCGCCGGCCACTGTGCCAATTATGGTTCGGATCACCGCAGAAGAAGGTCATCCGAAGATGCGAGATAGCCTGAGGCGCTAAAACACGGCGGGAACAGAGTTGGCGATATCCCAGGGCGTCCTCGCCAGCGGCCGCCTTCGGGCCAGCCTCGATATCTCGGTCATGCTGAGGAACGAAGCATCTCCCGGACATGACAGATACCAGCGTCGAGGCCGGCCGGCCACCACGGACTCCGGGGG
>JBJXFJ010000488.1:0-4875 GCA_046154735.1 Chloroflexota bacterium
GCCAGCCCCTCCACCAGGGTGCGCAGTTCCTGTTCCAGGGAACCGGCGGTCAGGACCTCAGCCGTCGCGGCATCGATGGCGGGAGTCGGCTCCGGGGCCAGTACGGGACGAAAGGATGCCATGGGGACCCTCAACACGGGGCCCCGTCCGTGGGGCCGTCCGAGCGGCGAACACACTACCAGCCCGCGTGCCCCGTGCAGACCCCCCAATGATCACACGGGCATCACAGAATCCCGCTGAACCACCGAATCACTCAAACGACTGCCCAAACACCCCCGGAATGGGAATTTGGTGGTACCAATGGACCGGCCAGTCGCCCCTACGGCATCTGCGCTCTCAACGCGCGTCTGCATCGGGGTGCACCCAGCCAGCGTCCGCACTGGAGGATCGCGACATCCGTCGCGTCCCGCGCGGCTCATCCTGGACAGCCCGCCTGCTCAGGGGTACCGTAATGCCCAGAGGAGGTGGCATGACGCCCGCCGTTTTTGATGAGCGCCGATAACATCCAGACTTCCCTAGGGGCACCAGAGTCCACCACGCTCCGCGAACGCAATTTCATCCTGGTCCTGGCGAACCAGTTCCTCGCCTACGTGAGCAATCAGCTCATCCTTCCGGTGATTCCTCTGTTCCTGGCCGGGCAGGGACACGCAGAGTCATTCATCGGCCTCGTTATCGCCGCCTTCAACGTCACCTCGTTTTCTGCTCGACCGGTCTTCGGCCGCTGGGTGGACCAGGGGCACCCGCGCGCGGCGTTGACTGCATCATGCGTGCTACTCAGCATCGCCTCATGGGCGTACCTCATCCCCAACATGCTGGTGTTATTCGTCGTTCGCGCAGTGCATGGTCTTGGCTGGGCTGGCGTCAACGCCGTTAGCAGCGCCTGGGTTGCCCACCTCGCCCCCACAAACCGGCGCGCCGAAGCGGTGGGGTATTTCACAGTAACTCAGTCCAGCACCGTCGCCTTCGCACCGGTCATCGGCATCTGGCTCTTCAACAACTATGGCTTCGCCCCAACGTTCACCATTGCCGGGATCGTTGCCGCAATCTCGGTTGTCGTCATCCTGCAGGCTAAAGAGCGCACCGTGCACACGGCCACAAGCAATTCCGGATCGGCCGCCCTATACTCCTCTGCGAAGCCATCTCTGTTGAATCGTATGATCGAGCCGAGTGCACTGTTGAGCACCTTGCTCCTGGCGGCGATGCAGGTGAACGTGCCGGCGTTCAGCTCGTATGTGCCGCTCTACTTCATGTCTCTCAGCGTGACCGGGGTGGAGGTGTTCTTTCTCGCATCAGGTATATCCAGCATGCTGGGTCGCGGAATGCTCGGGCGATTTGCTGATCGGATTGGTCGGCTCCAATCGATCGCGCTGGGCAGCACCATCCAGCTTCTGGGTCTCGCATTGATGGGACAATCTCGAGACCTCATCGGCCTCACTCTGGGTGGAGTGACCCTGACACTGGGACAGAGCATGAGTCACCCATCTCTCTACGCGCTGGTGATCGATCGGGCCGCCGCGGAACGCCGCGGGGCTGCGCTGGCAACGTATACCATGGGGTTCCAGCTCGGATCTGGGGTTGGCGCGGTCATCTACGGGTTCGTCATCCAGTATCTGGGGTATCAGGTGATGTATCAACTCTCGCTTCTGCCCGTCATCGGCGCGCTGGTAGCCACGCTCATTGTCTGGCTCAGAAACGACCGCTCAGCTCGCGGACATAGCAATCAAGATACACACCAATGATGCCGACGCGTCGTCTGGTCTGGCCCCTTTGAGCGATATTGAGGCAAAGATGCCGTCCAAAGAATCGCGCGAGATCCGGGAGCCACTCTGGACTCGCACGTTTGCATTTGTCTGGCTAAACCAGTTTCTGAGCTACACCAGCAACTGGCTTACGCTCCCGGTGCTCCCCTTGTTCCTGGCCAAGCAGGGGCACAGCGAATCGTATATCGGGTTGGTTCTGGCGGCCTTTAGCATCACGTCGTTTACTGCTCGCCCATTCTTCGGCCAGCAGGTGGACGCTGGCCGAGCCCGAGGCGCGCTGGCGAGCTCCTCAGCCTGCTTGAGCCTGGCCGCATTGGGCTACCTGGTTCCCAGCCCTGTTGTTCTCTTTCTCTCTCGGGGTGTCCACGGATTTGGCTGGGCAGGGATTAACGCCGTGGGCAGTGGCTGGGTGGCGCTCCTGGCGCCGGCAAAGCGGCGGGCGGAGGCGGTCGCCTATTACACCACCGCACAGGCCGGGACGGTGATATTCGGCCCCGTGCTCGGCCTGACGATTGCCCGAAACTTCGGGGATGAATCAGCGTTTGCTGTGGCTGGGGCCGTCTCGATCCTCGGAGTACTCGCGATCCTAAGCGCGAAGCAGACTCCTGAGGCTCACCATCCCAACACGGCTGGTGGCACTGTGACAGCCGGCAGCATTGACACCTGGATTGAGCGCAGTGCGGTCCCGGCGACCATTCTACTGGGGGTCTTGAACGTCGTTGGGCCCGCGTCGGCAGCCTACGTCCCGCTCTACTTTCTAAGTCTGGGAGTGGAGAATCCCGAGCTCTACTTTCTCTTTCAGGGCATCACCGGCATTGCCGGACGAGCGGCAGTCGGTCGCCTCAGTGATCGGGTGGAGAGACGCCGCCTCATCGCCGTGGGAATCGCCATTCAGCTCGCGGGCTTCGTTGTGCTAGCGTACGCGCACACGCTTGTGATGCTGATTCTCGCCGGCTCCATCGTGACCCTGGGGAATGCCGTTCGCGAGCCATCGTTTTACGCTCTCGTCATTGATCGGGCTGCGCCGACCCGGCGTGGCGCGGCACTGGCAACGTACACCATGGGTTTCCAAATCGGGTCCGGCATTGGGTCGGCGTTATGGGGCAACGTTATCCAGTACCTTGGCTACTTCACAATGTACATGAGCTGCACCGTGCCTCTTGCCCTTGGGCTCATTATGGTAGCCACGATGTTTCGCGAGCCGCCCAAACGCGAATAACCGTTTACGCTTCGAGGGTGATGAAACACAGAGACGCGGAGACACAGAGATGAACGGGTGTGTTCAGGTATCTCCAACGCCCTCTCCCACGCTGTGTCTCTGCGACTCTGTGTTTCATGAACCGTTTCCGTAACGCTGAGTCGATTCCGAGCGGCGCACCTGTCCCGTCTCGAGGGGTGTCCACCGCAGAGCCCCTAACCCCCAGTGAACATCCGTCCCATCCAAGCTGAACACATTCCTTGCGAATTCCTTGACGACTTCACCGTCGCATGCTCATATAGATCTCATGTGAGATCTTTGCCTCCGCCCTACATTGTCGGAGAGCACGTCACGCATCAGGGAGGAACCTGTGAACAAGTACGGTAATCGGCGGCAATTCTTACGGATCATGGCGCTTGGGTCGGGGAGTGCTCTGCTCGCCGCATGCAGCCAGAGCCCAACCCCCAGCGTTGCGCCAACTGCGGCCCCAGCCAAGCCAACGACTGCTCCCGCTGCCCCCGCCCAACAAGCCCCCGCCGTTCCGGCCGCGGGTAGCGCCACCAGTGCCCCCGCGGCGGCCGCGTTCAGCGTTGACGCGCTCTACGATGCGGCGAAAAAGGAAGGCAAGGTTGTCTGGTGGGATCAGCATGAGGCCCGGGTCGCCCAGAAATTCATCGATGGCTTCAAGGCGAAATATCCGGGAGTAGATGTTGAGTACTTTGAGGCGAGCCTGGATGAGCTGCGGCCGCGAGCCGTGGCTGAGGCCCGCGCCGACCGGATCAGTCTGGATGTGATCGATACTGGACAGAACTTTATTCCGTATAAGGAGGCCGGGCTAACCTCTGACAATACCGACGTGATCGAGGCCGCCGGAATCCCCAGGGCCGAGATCTACGAAGGAACCTACAGCCCGGAGTGGACCGTTTACATCGCTTCGTACAACCCGAACCTGGTTAAGGCCGAGGAGGCGCCCACAAGCTGGGACGCACTGCTCGATCCCAAATGGAAAGGGAAACTGGCGTTGGAAACCCGACTCCGCCCATTTGTCTATGGCACGCCCTTTATGGGTGGTGAAGACAAGGTGGCCGAGTATCTCGGCAAACTGAAAGAGCAGAATCCGCGGTTCACCAAAGGCAACACTGACACCGACACGCTCCTAGTGGCCGGTGAATTCAGCATTGCCATTGGCACCTATCTTCACAACTACCAGAAGTTCAAAGCTCGGAATCAACCCTGGGACTTCGCTCCGATTGCCGAGGTGTATTCAAACGTCCCCGGTCCAGGCTACACCGTACCATCAAAGGCCCCACATAAGAACGCGGGTCGGCTGTTCCTACACTGGTTTGTGGGTCCCGAGGGCGTGAAGATAATGGATGCGGAACGATTCAAGGGCAATCCGCAACCAGGAACCGGCACAGGTCAATCAAAGCTCCTTCAAGAGAAGAACATGACGGTGAAGCTCAGTCCGATTGAATATGAGCTGAACTATTCGAAATACGAATCTCGGTATCTTGGCGCGCTGGGTCTGCCCACGCGATAGAAGCTGCGCTGCCGCTGGCTCGGGGGACGGCGCGAGCGAGATCCATCAGCGTTGAGTGCTGGTATTTCGCTCAGCCACCCCATGAGGAGGTGTGAGAACGACGAACGTGCCCCGCACCTAATCCGAAGTCCGGGCCTAACCGATTTCGTTCGCACCGCCATCAGGTCGATTCGCGCGGTTGACCGTGGCCCGGCCAGACTGTAGAATACGGCTCAGGTCACCATCACAGGATCCCCACGGGGGAAACCGAGCACGTCGCTCGGTAGTGAAAGGTGTCGGACTGTGCCCGTCGGTCGCGGGCACCGGTGCACGGATGCGCCGGACCGAGGTCATCCGTGCCGCATGAGCGGCAGCGGCCTCGAAATTCCCGGGAAGGG
>JBJXFJ010000491.1:0-4962 GCA_046154735.1 Chloroflexota bacterium
GATCCTCGCCTCACCACCGGAGCGTTGTTTAGTTGAGCAGATCCTTGGCGATCTTCTGCGTTCGCTCGATCTCATCGAGCATGGATTCGGAGTCGACAAAGACGTAATCGACGCCTTTCTGAAGCGCCACCGACTCATCAAACACCGGCACATCAGCACGCCGGCTGTTATCTTCGATCTGTTGCGAATGAATGACCCCGCTCTCCTTGGTAAGCGACCAATTCATGAGTACCTTGGCAGCACTCGGATGCGGCGCGTTCTTGAGGAACCACATGGTCTTGTTGCTGGCATTCACATAGTCGGTCTCTACCATGGGCACATTCTTAAGATTCTGGCCCAGCCCCTGCGCCATGAAGTCTTTCAAGATGGGGATGTCCACCGCCCCAATACCGATGGCGTAGCGACCGCGCACCATGAATTCGGTAAGCTGGCGAGCATCGAGGCTCACCGCCAGCTCCTGTTCCTTGATGAGCTGCGTCATCATTGCGTCGCCGCCCGTCTTGACTCGAATCGCTGTGAATGAGAGGAAGCCCGACCCCTTGGTTCGCGGATCGCCGGCGATGATTTTCCCACGCCACTTCGGATCCATGAGGTCGGCAAACTTCGTGACCTCACCATCCTTCACTAAGTCCGTATTGATGTACACAGACTTGTAGCGACTGCGCGTGAGGGCATACCCCCACTTACGCTCATCATCGGGATAGCCCAGCTCATACGAGTCCAGCCAGCCGCGATCATCCATGGCATCAGCGCGCACAATCTGTGGTCGCACTGGCTCAATCCCGCCAATGGGCCGCATCTGGCGGATCATCTCCTGCACGGGCATATACGCCACGTCCCACGTATAGAGACCAGCTTTCTGCTCCTGCAGCACACGCGGCACGTAGTCACGCGAAGATGACTGGAACTGCGAGTGCTCAATCTTGATCCCGGGATACGCGGCCTCAAATTCCTCCAGGATCTTTCGATGCGCGCCACCGGCATACGTTGCCACGGTGACCACACCTTCCTTCCGGGCCGCGTCCACTACGGCGGCCCACTCCGCGTCACTTACACCACCCGACGTGCTGGGTGCGGCACTCTTAGCCGCGGGTGCGGTGGTGGGGGCGGCGGCAGGAGCCGCGGCCTGGGTGGGGGCTGCTGGCGCGATAGTGGGTTTTGCCGCGGGCGCGGTCGGAGCGGGCGCCGCTGCCTGGCTGCATGCCACGGTTAGCGCGGCCGCGCCGCCCAAACCGAGCAAGCGCAGTGCGGATCGTCGAGATACGAGAGACGGCTCATTCATCGTAGCGTGTCCTCCGGGACGTTTTGCGTCGGGGTCGTTACCGTGAATTCTACGGGCCAGCCGGCATTGAAAGGATAGGCGGATTGGGGAAATGAGAAACTCACAGTGCAAAGTGCAAAGTGCAAAATTGGGAGTGTGGGAACATCAATCCCGGCCGACCATTTTGCACTTTGCATTTTGCACTTCGCCGTCGTCGCACTCACGCGCGAAGGAAAGACCCCCCAGAAATGACGAGCTCCGCTCCACTGATATACGAAGCATCATCAGACACAAGGAAAGCAATTGCCGCGGCCACCTCATCGGCCTCGGCGACACGGCCAATGGCCAGCTCTCGTCCTCGTGCCCTAATCTGCTCTTCGGTCATGTGGCTCCGAATCAAGTTGGTATCCACCATTGAAGGGAGCACGGCATTCACTGTGATCCCCTTGTCCGCAACCTCAAGTGCAAGGGATCGGGTCAATCCTATGAGCGCCGCCTTCGAGGAAGCATAAGCGCCCGTGCCGGCCCGGCCCCGCTGACCCAGCACGGATGACGTGGTCAGGATTCGTCCCCAGCCAAGCCGCAGCATACTGGGGAGTACTGCTCGACAGATCAAAAACGTGCCGTTGAGATTGACGCTCAGCACACGCCGCCATTCTTCCAGAGGGAGGTCACGGATGGGTGTACTTGGCGACTGGATTCCCGCCACGTTTACCGCAATTCCTATGGGCCCCTGTGATTCCTGAACGGCGGCCACAAGCTCCGCCACTTCCGCCGCGTTGGCCACATCGCCCTGGTAGGTGGCTGCCCGTCCATTGAGCTCCCGAATCTGCCGAACGGTCTCATCAGAAGCAGTACCATCAATATCCAGCGCCGCGATCGGCAAGCCCAGGCTGCTCAAGCGAAGAGCCGTGGCCCGGCCAATCCCGCTGCCTGCACCTGTAACCAGCGCTATGATGCCTTCGGGTCGCCTGGCGCTATCGTGCAACGTCATGGCATCAACGCTCCACCGTTGACGTGCAGCACCTGGCCAGTCACCCAGCCTGCTCCGGGACCAAGCAGATACATGGTGGCCCAGGCAATATCCGCCGGGATACCAGGGCGCTTCATAGGCACTTCCGCACCGCGCTGTGCCCGCAATTTCGACTTCTCTTCATCTGAGAGACCTGCCCCCAGGCGCTCCGTCTCAATAGCCCCCGGGGCAATAGCATTGACCGTCACCCGGGGCGCCAGCTCTGACGCGAGCACCTTCGTTAGGCCGACGACACCAGACTTTGCGGCAGCGTACGACGATCCAGCGGGCCGCCCCTTATACCCAAACATGGAGCTCATATTGACGATGCGTCCACCCGACTCAATGAGTGGATCAATAGCAGCCTGACAGGCGAGGAACGTTCCTGTGAGCTGCACGTTGATCACATCTTCCCACTGTTCCGGCGGCATCTCATGGACCAGGCTGAACGCTCTTACACCCGCCGAGTTCACCAGAAAGTCCAACCGGCCGAATCGCGCGACGACGGAATCAACCATACGCTTCACATCCTCTGGATCGCTCACATCCGCCTCTTGGCCAACCGCGGCGTCACCTCCGCCGCTGAGACGGTGGGCCGCTTCGTCCATGCGAGCTTGTGAGCGTCCCACGACCATGACGGAAACTCCCGCGTCCACCAACGCGGAAGCCACGCCATAGCCAATGCCCAAACTTGCGCCGGTGACTATGGCTACCTTATGTTCAAACCAGCGGTCAATATCCGCCGTCATCGCACTCATGCCGTTCTCATTCCGTTCTATTGACGCTCGACCATTTTCGCGGTCAAACGTGATTTGCGCAGTATAGCGGCAGCGTGGAAAAGACGATTGTGCTTTGCAGTTCAATCTCACCCATTTCTGTTATAGTTCGTGGCTGTCGCGGTGCACGGGCTACTGTGGCTCATTGTCTGTTTTCATTGACACACTGCGATGCCAGGAGGATCCCCTCGGCTCACCGAATCGCACGGTTCCCACGGAGCTTCGCGCTGTCTACCGGCCTGAACACCGCGTATGTTGGCGCATAGATTGCAATTCGGAATGAGGTTGACGGAACCGTCACTGCTTGACTGTTTGGACTCTTGTTTCTCCTCCTGTATATACAACAGGTATCGAATCCCTACCGTGCGTCTCCATGCGCACTGCAACGACTCCGCCGGAGCAATAAATGATCGCCACTTCTGAATCGCACCGCACCCAACCGCTGGCCGATGCCTACGGTGAAGATGAACGCCACGACCTTGCCAATTGGGAAGTTGAGTTTGGTGAGCGTGTTGATGCTCTCTTCTGGGAGTTCTTTGAGAAGAGCGAGGATCCGGATGGATGGAATCGACGTTGGGTCATTAATCGGGACATTGATTGGCGAGCCGTGGAGGCGCAAAAACTCGATGAGAACCTCGCCAGTCTGCTGGAATCCTTCTACGCGGTGGAAAGTTTCCTCCCTGACTTCGCCGGCAAGGGGCTCGGTTACTATCGCCGCCTGCTGGGCCTAGCGAACAACCACATCAACTGGAGCTATGAGGAGCTCAAGCACGGCCGGGCACTTGAGCTGGTCCTGCTGAGATCTGGCGCGCGCACCCAGCAGGGGATGGTCGAATTTCGCCGCTCAGTGTGGCGCGAGGTCTGGATGGCGCCCTTTAACACCGCGCGCCGAATGATCAGTTACGCATCCATGCAGGAAAAGGCAACGCACCGGAACTACGAGCAGTTACGGAGCGTTGCACGGGCCCAGGGTGCGGAGGGCGCCGCGGGCGCTATCCGCCTCATTTCCAAAGATGAGGCATTTCACCACGCGTTCTATCGTGACGTCATGAAGATTTATATGGAGTATGACGAGGTAGGAACGGCGCGTGATCTGCTGTACGTGGCAAATCATTTCCAGATGCCCGCACAGCATCTTCTGCCTGACGCCGCCAGTCGCATTCGATCGCTCGCCCGGAATCGCATCGTCAGCAAACGCGCACTCCGCGATGAATCAATTGTGCCGACGATTAAGTCCATTGGCTTCCGCGATTTTGATGAGCTGGTAAGCGTGGCCGGAGTCCCAGAATCGGAATGGGCCTAGCCTAACGACCAGCATTCACAAGCGCCAGGCCGGTGTGAATGCGCTCCAGTAGCTGATCCAGAAGCACCGCCGTGGCGCCCCAGATGCGCTGGCCCTGGTACTCAAAATACCCTTCCAGGACTCGCTGCCCCTGGTAATCACGCTCTCCCACCCAGAAAGACTCTCCGCACATCAGCTCCGCTACCGGAACCTCCAGTAGGATGGCAACCTCATGCGGACTCAAGCGAAACACCGGTCGCCGCGGCTGAAACGCCACGAAACCAGTGACGAAGAAGTTGGACGCCGCGACGTAAATTTGGTCCAGCGTGGCCCACGCCTCCGTCCCAGACAGGTCCACGCCAATCTCCTCCCAAGTTTCCCGCACCGCGGCATGCCACGCTGTCGCATCGTCCGGATCGATCCGTCCACCGGGCAATGAGATCTGACCGGCGTGGCTCCCTAGATGCGCCGTGCGCACGGTAAGCGCCACGACAATATCGTTCCCATTTGGATAAAGGAACGCCATCACTGCCCCCTGCCGAGCCACCACTCCATTCGGCGGCTCGGCGGGTCGGGGCTGCGGTTCACCAGTGAGGGAACGCCGCAGCATGCGCTCCGTCACCACGGGCAC